>CALBTC010000330.1 GCA_937967805.1 uncultured Anaerolineaceae bacterium | reverse complement strand
CTAGCCCTAAAATTTGCCCGCTCCCCGCGCGAACTGTGGTGGACCCTGCTGCTGTTTGCTGCCCGGCTGCATTTATGGGCATTGGTTTTTTGGCAGGTGCGGGTGCGCAAACGGCCGTTAACCACCCTCTGGCAGCGCGTCGAAAGCACCAAGTAGGTCAAATATGATGAATTTTTTTAAGCGGGCCAGAACAATTGTGGACAAGCAGGCAGAGACGGGTGAGTTTTCCGGTGTTGTCTCCATCTGGCAGGTGGATAAACCACGTGTGGAACACGCCTGTGGCCTGGCGCATCGCGGTTGGCAGATTGCTAACCGGTTGGATACACGGTTTCGGGTGGCTTCGGTTTCTAAGATGTTTACGGCCGTTGCCATCCTTCAGCTCATCGACCAGAACAAACTTAGCCTCACTACCCCCATTACCCGGCTGCTGGATTTAGGCGATTCAACCATCTCCGCTGAGGTCACCATACAACATCTGCTCACGATGAGTTCCGGCATTGCTGACTGGTTTGAGGAATCCGAAAACTGGGAGGCGGAATGGGCGGCGCTGTGCCGGGAACACCCACTTTACCTGCTGCGCCGCAACGCCGACTACCTGCCCCTTTTCACCCAGAAGCTGCCTAACTTTGCCCCTGGCGCCCGCTACCAATACAACAATGCCGGCTATATTTTGTTGGGATTAGCCATCGAAGCAGTTACCGGACAAACTTATTTTGAGTATGTGCGGCAGCACATTTTTGCACGGGCTAAGATGACCCAGGCGGATTTCATTCCACTCGACGCCATAGCGCCCAATTTAGCCGAAGGGTATGTTCCCGAGGAAGAGGCTGAGTCGGAGCAAAAAACGTGGCGCAAAAACATTTACAGCACCACGCCGGAAGCAGCAGGAGATGGCGGCGCAGTGGCTACGGCCGTTGACCTACACCGGTTTAGCGAGGCATTGCGCAACGGCCGTCTCCTTTCCCCTGCAAGCACCGAAGCGATGCTAAAGCCCCACATTTCCCAGAGCGACGAGCCAATCAGTGGCTATTTGTGGCAGTATGGTTTTGGCAATGAATTTGTGCTGAGCACTGCCGGAGAGTTAATCCGTTGGGGGCACACAGGTGAGGAAGATGGGGTGAGCTGTCGCTTTTACCGTTACCCCACCCACGGGCTAGACGTGATCATTTTGGGCAACCAGAGCTGGTGCGCCGGGTCATTGGGCTGGCAAATACACGATCTGGTTCAAGCGTTGAATTAGCGATCAGACCCAAAGGGTTTGGCATCACTCATGGCAACTTTACTTAGAGGAAACCCTTTGGGTCTTTGCTATGCTTGCTACGGCCGTATCACCACCGGCAAATAAACCAGATAATCTGAGTCAGCAGGTGGCAGCGGATCGTTATCCAAAATTGTGCCAATTCCCTGGGTCACGCCCAGCGTGGCATTCACGGGGTTGCTCAGCTTGACAGCAAATGTTTCTGTGGGCTCAGCAATTAAATCATTCAAAATTGTGATGGAAATGGTTCTGCTGGTTTGCCCTGGCGTGAAGGTCAGCGTGCCTGACTTGGCCGTGTAATCTCGCCCGGCCACGGCCGTTTGATCGGCCGTCGCATAATTCACGGTGACCGTTCTACCACTGGCGGCAGACAGCCTCACTGTGAACTCCATTGTCTGCGGCGCGCCATCTGTTTCGGTGATCGTGACGTTGTTGATGGTGAGCACAGGCAGAGGATCGTTGTCCAGAATGGTGCCGATGCCTTGACTCTTGCCAAGCGTACCATTTTGCGGATTGCTCAGATTCACGCTGAAGGTTTCATTGTCTTCATCCAGCAGATCGCCCAGCACAGAGACGGAAACAGTTTTACTGGTTTGGCCGGGGGTAAAGGTGAGCGTGCCGGATGTGGCTGCATAATCTGCGCCGGCCGTGGCTGTGCCGTTGGCCGTGGCATAGTTGACCTGCACGGTTTTGCCGCTGGGCACATTGAGCGTCACGCTGAAGCTGGCTGTTTTGCTCCCGCTGTCCCCCTCGGTCAGGGTCACATCATTAATGGAGAGGCTGGGCAATGGATCGTTATCTAAAATGGTGCCAATCGCCTGGCTCTTTGCCAGATAAGCGTTCACCGGGTTGCTTAAGGTAATAATGAACGTCTCATCCAGTTCGTCCAACAAATCGCCGAGAATAGCAACGGCGATGGTTTTACTGGTTTGCCCTTGGCTAAACGTCAGCGTGCCGGAAACGGCCGTGTAATCGAGCCCGGCTACTGCCGTTTGATCGCTGCTGGCATAAGCCACCGTAATCGTCACCGGCGCGGCAAAGTCGAGCGTGATAGGAAAGTTAGCCATCGCTGAGCCGCTGTCCCCTTCCGTTACCGTGACATCACCAATGCGCAGCGGAATACCGTATTCAAACGCGCCAATGTCGCAAACGGCCGTGCCCTCAAGTTTGCCGTCCAGCGGGCGCGGGCGCCCTTGCTGGTCGGTGGTCGGGCAATCCAGCGGATCGCCAACATCAATGGCGGGACTGTCAGCATGAAGGGGGTGGATATACGTTTGGCCGCTGTAAAGTGTGAGGGGGAGCAACATTGGATTTTGCCCTAAAATATTGCCCGTTAAATTTCCCTGCAACACACACCCTGTGCTGTTCTGAACCAGATTGTAACCGTTGCTGGTAACGGCAGCCCCAGCGCAGTCTGGGCCTGTGGTAGCCAGATTGCCGGCCAGCAAGCTGTTGTGCAACTCAGCCGTACTGTTGCTGTTGAAAACGCCGCCGCCGCTGGCCGCATTGTTTTCTGCCACGGTTACGTTTTGTAAGCCAATGTTTCCTGTGCCCAACCAGAGCCCGCCGCCGTGATTGGCGGCCTGATTGTGGCTGACGGTTGTGTTGGTCAACCGGCTGTTCCCTTTGAGCAGCAGACCACCGCCATCTGTTGAAGCTGTGTTGCTGTAAACGGCCGTTTGCGTCATCGTCAAGTTGGCCGGTGTGCCAACAAAAAGCCCGCCGCCCTGGCCGGCCAAGTTATTGCCTAATTGCAGGTTGGTGATCGACAGGATGGATTGTTCAACAAAGATGCCACCCCCCTGCCCGCCTGCCTGGTTGTTGGTCACCGTTCCCCCGGTGATTGCCAGATTGCCAAAGCGGATATTGATGCCACCACCATCAGCAACGGCCGTATTCTGACTGACCGATCCACCATTTAAAGCCATGCTTCCCTGAAAACCATACACACCGCCACCACCAAAATCTGGAGCAGTAGAAATATTTTGGCTGATTTGACCCCCGTTTTGCGTAAGAAACGCTTCCGGAAATGACAGGTAAACACCACCACCGTATGTTGCCTGGTTTTGATTAATCATACCGCCATTTAAAACGATCTTGCCATTTGCCGATTGTATGCCCCCACCACGCACGCCATTATTCTCAGAAATCTGCCCGCCGTTCATCGTAACCGTTCCCTGGGCCACGTAAACACCACCACCGCCTGACTCCGGCGCGATGCTGCTATTTTGCTGAAGCGATCCTTCATTGATTGTGTAAACAGCATCTGGCAAATTTACATAAACACCACCACCGGCCGCAGCGCTGTTGCCTTCTATCCAGCCGCCGCTCTGCACCAGCGTGCCATCCATGTTGTAAATGCCACCACCGCCAAACGCGGCCGTATTTTGACTAATCTTACCGCTGTTCAACCGGATCGTACCGTTACCAAGAAAAATCCCGCCACCGTTATTATGGGCGTTGTTTCCCCGAATTTCACTGTTGATCAGGATCAACTCACCGCCGTTGACCGAAATACCGCCACCATCAACACTGCTGCCGTTTGTGATGATGAGATTATTCAGGGTGAGGGAAACGTTGTAAGGCACCTGGAACACGCGCGAACTGGCATTGCCGTCCAAAATGGGGGCTGGCAACCCGCCAACCAGGGCAACAGTTTTTGTCACTTCCAGTTGGCCGAGGGCAAGCACATAGCTGCCGGATGGGATCAAAATCGTATCGCCGGAAACGGCCGTGCCCAACGCATCGCGCAAAGAACAATCGCCGTCATTGCAGCTACCATCACTTTCATCCAGCGTCGTCGTCACGGTAATTGTCGCTGCTCGCAGCGGCATGGCAGACCCTGCCAGAAAAACCAGTCCACTCAAAAAAAAGACCACGCCAACCAACAGCCTCGATATCTTCAATTGTGCGTTCATTTTTGCCTAGCTCCACAAGCCCCGTGGTAAAATTCCTCTTGGGAAATGTGACAATCGCTCACAATAAATGGGTAAACTACTTAACCTACACTACACACCCCTCAACACTTATTTGTGAGCGATTGTTTGTCATACCTGGAACAACAAGACATTGCTCCACATAGTACTATTCTCCCATACTGTACTTACAAAATTCGTTACAGATCATAAAGACAAAAAAGGAAAGCAATCGCATGAACCGCTCCCCACTGCACCAACAGATAGACAGTCTGCCCGAGCTGGTGTCGGACCGGATTGATCCCCTGGTGACGGCCGTTCGCCACACCATTTCCCCCAGCCTGGGCCAAAAAGTTGCCCGCGTGTTCCTCACCGGCTGCGGCGATAGCTACTTTGCCCCCCTTAACGCGGAGCTGGCCTTTGAACAACTGGCCGGGCTGCCCTGCGAACCGATGACGGCGCTGCAGTTTGCCCGCTATGCTGTCGGCTATCTGCCGGAAACGGGCCAGGGCAGCAATCTGGTGCTGGCCGTGTCGGTCAGCGGTGCGGTGAGCCGCACGGTGGAGGCGATGGCTTTGGCGCGGCAGGCGGGGGCAACGGCCGTTGCCCTGACGGGCAGTCCAGACAGGCCATTGGCACAGGCGGCAGAATTGGTGCTGGAAACGGCCCCTTCGACAGGCTCAGGGCAGGCCGTTCCGCCTCTGCCCGCCGAACTGCAAGGTCAAATCGTACCCGGCACGCGCAGCTATGTAGCCTCCCAACTGGCGCTTTATCTCACCGCCATTCAGCTTGGGGAACATCGCAGCCATCTCAGCAAAGCCACGGCCAACAAGCTGCGCCGAGAGTTAGCCCACGCGGCCGAACTCATGGCCCAAACCATCGCCCTGAGCGACAAAGCCGCCCGGCAGGCTGCCGAGACGTGGCATGATGCCGATCAGTTTGTCTTTTGTGGCGCAGGGCCCAATTATGGCACGGCGTTGTTTAGTGCGGCAAAAGTTTTGGAGGCTAGTGGCGATACGGCCGTCGGCCAGGACACAGAAGAGTGGGCCCATCTGCAATATTTCGGCCGGCAGGTAACCACGCCGACCGTTTTTATTGGCGCAGGCGGCTGGGATGAAAGCCGGGCGCTGGAGCTGGTGACTGCCGCCAGAGCGATTGGGCGGCGCGTGGCAGTGGTTGCCCCACGAGGCAGCAAATTAGCAGCGCAGCCTGATGTTGAACTTGCGTGGGAAACGGCCGTGCCTACCCGTGAATGTTTCTCGCCCCTGCTTACCTGCCTGCCCGGCGTCCTGTTTGCCGCCTATCGCGCTCAACTCATCGGTGAGCCATACTTTCGCGGCTTTGGCGGCGGGCGCAGCGTTGAAGGCGGCGGCGGCATCTCCCGCATTCGCGACAGCGAACAAATTAAGGTGATCAGGCGATAAACCAGTAAAACATCCTCGCTTAACCTTCAAATGGTTCCTGATAAGCTGGCAAGAAAACGAAAAACACAGAACCTTTGTTTATCTCACTGGTCACTTCTATGTTGCCGCCATGCATCGTTAGAATGCGCTTCACAATATCCAGGCCCAATCCGGACCCGCGCTGGATTAAACTCTGGGCCCGCGGCGAGCGAAAAAAAGGCTCAAAGATATGCGGCAGCACCTCTGGGGCAATGCCAATACCGCTGTCTGCCACCCTTAGCACAACCCGGCCTGCTGTTTCATCGCGGCTTACCAAAACATTCACGCCGCCGGTAATTGTATAGCGCACTGCATTGGCCACCAGATTTGTGATAATCCGGCTTAAAAGACGAGATTGTCCCTGAACGATCAAAGCATCCTGACTTTTGTCTAAGGACAAAGTCAGACCCTTAGCCGTGGCAACGGACCTTTGCTCAGTCACCACCTGTTCCACCAAATCGCCAAAGTTTACCGGCTTAAAAAGCGGTTCGTCCGTTTGTTCCAACTGCGCCAGCGTTAATAGATCATCAACATATTGTTCCAAATGAACGGTTTCCTGGCTCAGGACCGTCAGGTAATGTGCTTTTTTAGAATCATCCGCACTTTTTAGCAGGTTAAGATAAAGGCGAATGGCGGTTAGCGGTGTGCGCAGTTCATGAACAAGGGAAATCACATTATTTTTCAATTCAGAAATTTCAACCTCGCAGGCGCTCAGACGAATTTGGTTGGCCACGCCATCGGTGACATCCTGAATAGATAAAATCGCACCGCCATGCGGCCAGCGCAAAGCCGTGACGTACAATTTCCACCAAACCAACCGAGCACCTTCTCGCCAGGAAAATTCAATCCCTTGTCCTACCTGATGGTCATCGAGCACTTTTTGCACCGCCGCCATAATTTCCGGGCGCTCAATCTGCTGGCAAAGCTGGTAAAAGTTTCTGCCAGGACGAGTACCAAGGATTAATGGTTCGGTTGTTTTGTGGGACAACCGTTGCCATTCTGGATTAACGGCCGTTACCAACCCCACCTCATCCAATACGGCAACGCAGGCCGGCAATGAGTTAAAAAGAATCACATCCGGCTCACTTAATCGGGAAGCAGCCTGCAAATTTGTGTGCTGATTCACTGCCTTGTTAATCAACCGCTGCAGCACACTGCTCGATAAATGTTGTTCAAAATAATAGGCAAATGCACCAAACTCAAGCGCCTGCAAACCCAAACCCATCGCTTCCTGATTCACCAAAACAACAATGGGTACGTCTGGCTTCAGCTGGCGCAGTTGTATGAGCAGATTCAAACCATCGCCTACGGTGCCGCTGAAAGGCAAGCCCAGCAGAATCAACGTGACAGACGTCTTTTGCAGAATGGTTAGCCCAGTCTCAGCATTGGTTGCAATTTGTATCTGAATATCGTCTAAATCGGTGGAAATTTTGGAAAGTAGTTGTGAAATCCTCTGTTCTGAATCGTTTTCCAATACGAGCATAAAAACGTTCTTACTCGCCATATAATTTTCTTTCCCCAAAAAAAACCGGGGCTCCTGCCAAATATTGTAGCATAGCGGCACCCAATTTTGTTCACAACACCTGCCCAATTTGAATGCAGATGATAAACTGACAAAATATGTTTGTGACAGCAGGCGGGATGCGAATTGATTATTTGATCACCCACGCGGGCGAGGCGCGGATAGAAATGGTGGGCGGTAATGGGCTTTATGCCGCCGTAGGTACGGCGCTGTGGGATGCGCCGGTAAACGTGTGGGCCCGCATTGGCAGCAACTATCCGCAAGCGTGGCTCAACAAACTGCCAACGCAGCACATTGGCATTGAGGGCTTAATACGCCTGCCCACGCCGCAGGACCATCGCACTTTTTTTGCCTATTTGCCGGACGGCCGTCGCGAGGACACCAATCCCGCCGCCCACTTTGCCCGCATCGGCCAGCCCATGCCTGCTGCCCTGCAAAATTACATTCACTCCACGCCCGGCCAGGATGACCCGCACAATTATGAACCGCTGGCGCTGCGCCCGGAAGATTGGCCGGAACAGTGGCGGTCAGTTACGGTCACTTCGGCAAGCGCAGCGGCGTTGAGCCGCTCAGTGCAAGCTGTTCACCTCTCCCCACTCGCCCTGGCCACCCACCTGCACGTCCCGCCCCGGCTGCGGCAGCTTGGGGTGCCACAGATTACGCTAGACCCGGGCGAACGGTACATGATTCCAGAACGCCGCGAACTGATCAAAAAAATCTTGCCCCAAGTAGACGTCTTTCTACCCAGCGCAATGGAGATTCGCTCGCTGTTTGGGACAAAAAGTGATTTGGCAGAAGCGGCCGTTACCCTTACCGAATGGGGGGCGCGTTGGGTGGTGGTGAAAAATGGGGCAGAGGGGGTGCTGCTGGTAAACGGCCGTACCCAAACCATCACCCACTTCCCTGCCTACCACCAGGCCAATGACCCACGCATCACCGACGTCACCGGCGCGGGCGACAGCTTTTGCGGCGGCTTCATGGTCGGCCTGGCCCAAACCGGTGACCCAGCTCAAGCCATCGCCTATGGCCTCGTCTCCGCCTCGATAGTAATTGAGGGGTACGGCGCGCTGTATGCCCTTTCACGCAAAAGTGAGGCGGGGACGAGGTTGGAGAAAGTGAAACGTGATGTGTGAAACGTGAGGAGTTCCCGGTCACGTTTCACGTTTCACGCATCAATCACTTGCAAAACTTCAGCTAAAAGTTGCCCATTCGTGGCAATTGCTTCTTCGTTGTGAATCGTCGCTTCCCCCTGCCAATCGGTGAGCGTGCCGCCGGCCTCTTCCAGGATGACCTGCAGCGGGGCAATGTCCCAAAGGGCCATGATGGGATCGACCATCACGTCGGCGCGGCCGGTGGCCACGAGGGCGTAGCCGTAAGCGTCGCCCCAGGTGCGCTGCACGTAGCTGGCATCGATGAGCTTTTGCCATTTTGGGGCACGGCCGTATCGCCCAAACGTGTCTAAATCGCTGCACAGCACCACGGCATCTTCCAGTTTTTGGGTAGTGGAAACGTGGGCGGGACGGCCGTTCCAAAAGCAGCCGCCACCGCGCACGGCATACACCATCTCGTTCAGCGCCGGAAGGTTGATAACGCCCAATATCGGCTCGTTGTTTTTTAGCAGGGCGACCAAATTGGCGTACAGCGGCACGCCGCACATGAACGATTTGGTCCCGTCGATGGGGTCGCAGACCCAGGTGTAGGGAGAATTGTGCTGGGTACGGCCGTACTCCTCGCCAATGATGTTGTGGTCCGGCCAATATTGCTCGATGAGCTGCCGCAGCTTTTGCTCCGCCTGCTGGTCGGCAAGGGTCAGCGGCGTGTTGTCGGCCTTGCGCTGCACCGCCAGGCTCGTCTGAAAGTAGCCCAGCGTCACGCGCCCGGCCTGCCAGGCGGCATCGAGGGCGAAGTTGAGGAAAGTGGAAGGATTCATGAATGATTTTCCAGTAGGGGCGGTTCGCGAACCGCCCCTACTCGTATCGAAACTGCCAGATGCCGATGGTTAAAAAGATGGCGGCAAAGGCCAGCAATACGGCCGTCTCCGGCAAAACGGCCATAATACCCTGGCCGCGGGTAATAATATCTTGGAATCCATCCATTGCCCACGACATGGGCGAAAAACGACCCACCGTTTGCATCCAGCCGGGCACAATATCCAGCGGCCACCACGCGCCGCCTAAGGCTGAAATGGAAAGCACAATGACGGTTCCCAGGGCGTTGGCCTGGGCCAATGTTCGGGTCAACGCGGCCATCATCATGCTCAGGCTGGTGATAGCCAGGCCAAAAGCCAGCACCACAATCGCCAGCGCCACCGGGCTGTTGCCCCAGGGCACGTCAAAAAAGAGCGCCGCCACGATGATGAGCAGAGCCATCTGCACCAGGCCAACCAGCAGGATGCCCAGCAGCTTGCCCAGCAAGATGCTGCTCTTAGTGATAGGCATCACCACCAGGCGGCGCAGCGTACCGGACTGCCGTTCCTGAATGAGCACCGCCGCCCCGCCAATCATGCCAAAGGTGGCAAACATGGCCATCATGCCGGGGGAGGATTGGTTGAGCCCCTGCGGAATGATCTCGTTGCTGTCCACCATAATTTCATCTTCATTTACCTGGATGGCGACAGGCGGATTTTGCCATTCGGTTTGGGCAGTGGACACGGCCGTTGCAAAATAATCTGCCTCATCCACATCCAGCTCAAACAAGCCCAACTTTTCGGCCACGTCACGCGAGATGGTGGCGGAGCTGATGGAGCCGGTCAGCTTGCTTACGGCTCCCAAAACGGCTTGTTCCACCGGCTGCACCTGCTGCACGTTGGCCGGGTCGCTGTAGAACTCGAGCGCCAGGCTGCTGCCTGCTTGCAGTTCGTCACTAAAGTTTGCCGGAATAAGCAGACCTGCTTCGGCTTCTTCGTCTTCGACGGTGGTTGGGAGGGAAACGGCCGTTACTGCCATAATCTCCAATGTGGGATCAGCTTCCAGATTTTCTACGAGCGCCGCCCCCAGGTCGCCTGCATCTTCATTAGCCACGGCCAACGTCCAGGTCACCGTGGTGCTGCTGCTTCCTCCAGGCCCAAAACCGCCAATCGCCTGCCCAATCACAAAGGTAAACACCAGCGGCATAATAATTTGAAAAATCAAAACGCCACGTTCACTGTAGGTTGTTTTTAAATAAAGTTTGGTAATGTCTATTGCATTTTTGAACATGATTCTCTCCGAAACAAGTGGTCAAGCTTACTTACTGATTACTGACCCACTGATCACTGATTACCGCTCCCTACCGCGCTAACCGCCGCTGGAACTGCCACAGCGCCAGACCAACAAGGACCACGCTCAGGCCAAACAAGACGCCTGCTTCGAGCAGCACCGCATCCAAACCCAGGCCAAACAGCGTCAGGTCAGAGAAGCCGTCCAGCGCCCAGCGATTGATGCTGATCTTGCTCAGCTGCTCCAAAAAGGGCGGGAAGTTTTGCGCCGGGACGAAGTTGCCGCCCAGGGCGGCAAACAGCAGCGTCACCACCGAGCCGATGATGTTGGCCTGGTTGGCATCCCGGGCAAAGGCAGCCACCAACGCACCCAGGCTGGTAAAGGCCAACACTACCACAAACACCATCAGCGCCAGGCCCAACGGGGAGCTGCCCCAATCCAGACCAAACAGCAGCGAAGAGGCGATGACAAAGACCACAAATTGCAGCGCGCCGGTGAGGAAAACACCGCCAATTTTGCCCAGCAAAATTTCCAGGTGGCTGGTGGGCGTACTAACCAAACGGTCCAGCGTACCGCCCTGCTGCTCATCCAGAATGGAGCGGGTGCCGTCGACCATCGAAAACATGAGGAAGAGGATGCCCATGCTGGGGGCAAAGAAAGCAAATGGGTTCAGGTCGCTGCTGCCCTCGTCGTCGCCAACTGAGACGTCATTGAGGCTGATGCTCATTTGATTTTGGCCGATCTCGCTTTCCAGCTCATCGTTAAGCACAGTACCCAAATTAGCCATTGCCGGACCAAGCGTAGGGGCAGCTTCTGTCAACTGCTCAACGGTGACATCGACGGAAATAGCGGCCGTATTAAATCCATTCACAATCTGGGTCACTACGCCGCGCACGATGTTGGGCGTGAGGGTAGCGCCGGGATCGGCGTAGAATTGGATTTGGGAAACGGCTTGCTCTGAAGCGCCATCGCCCCCACCTTCCACCGCCGCGCTAAACGACGCTGGAATCAAAATGGCAGCGCGGGCATCACCAGCCTGCACCTGTTCGCGGGCAGCGGTTAAATCGGTCATCTGCGTCACGTCCAGCAGGTCAGCCAGATCGTCACTGGTTAAAATTTCCATAAATTGATCGCCCTGCGCGCCTTCATCCTCGTTGATAACCAACACGGGAATAGCGTCAAACGGCGCTGGGTCACTGCCGCTGATAAAGCCGCCAAAAGCGGAGCCAATGATGGCTGACAGCACCAGCGGCGCCAGAATCATTAAAATGAGCGCGTTGCGATCGCGAAAGCGAATTAAGGTGTCTTTCCAGGCAATTGTCCAAATTTTCATAGCTTACCTCTTGGGGGTGGCAAGTGGCAGGTTGTAGGTGGCAAGTGGGTTGTTTACTTGCAACTTGCTACTTGCAACCGGCGACTCCATTAATCCCGTAAAGCGCGTCCGGTTAAATGGAGGAAGACGGCTTCCAGGTTGGGTTCTTGAATTTCCAGGCGGCGGATAGAACGGCCGTGTTCCGCCACAGTATGCAAAATACGGGGCAGCACAGCGTTGGCCTCTTTGGCCTGCACAATCACGTGATCTGCCTCACCGTCTGCCTGGTGGATGCCGTCCAGTGCGGCCAGGTCGGTGACGAGCGTGCCGTTGAGTTCGGCCGTTTCGCCAATCTCCAGACTAATGGTGTCATATTGGCCCACAGTTGCCGTTAGTTCATCCTGCGTGCCCACGGCAATCAGCTTGCCGTGATCGATGATGCCGATGCGGTCGCTGAGCTCTTCGGCTTCTTCCATGTAGTGGGTGGTGTAGAGCACGGTCAGCCCTTGCTCGTTAAGCTCTTTCACCGTGTCCAAAATACGGCGGCGGCTTTGCGGATCGATGCCCACGGTGGGCTCATCCATGTACAAAACTTTGGGATTGTGCAGCAGCCCCACGGCGATGTTGATGCGCCGCTTCATGCCGCCGGAGAAGGTTTCTATTTTGTCATCGGCGCGATCGGTGAGACCGGCAATTTCGAGTACGGCCGTAATCCGTTCCTTCAGTTTTTCTCCCGACAAGCCATACATCTTGCCCCAAAAGTCGAGGTTTTCTCGCGCGCTGATGGTATCGTACAGGGCAATCTCCTGCGGTACCACACCGATCACCTGCTTAACCGCTTTGGCGTCTTGGGTAATGGCGTGGCCGTCGATGGTGGCATCGCCGCTGGTGGGGGCCAGCAGGCCGCTAAGCATAGAGATGGTGGTGCTTTTGCCCGCACCATTTGGCCCTAACAGGCTGAAGATTTCTCCCTGCCGGATGGCGAAAGAGACGCCCTGAACGGCCGTTACCCCCTCGGGCGGATTGTACTGTTTGTGTAAATCTTTTACTTCAACAATTAGTGACATCGGTTTCTCCTAAAAATTTAACGCAGAGGCGCGGAGGCGCAGAGGTAGATTTTGTCCATACTGCGCAACCTAGGTTATCGTTACTTTTCTGAATCTGATAGCGAGTTTAGCGGCAAACGGCCGTCGCCGAATGTGCCGGAAGTCATACGCAGGTCATATTCTCACCATGACCTTTTTTGATTGTAGCCGCACAATGGGGAGAACAAATCAACCGATCAGTTGATTAACAATCACCAACCGACCGCTTTTCACTATTAGACATTATTGAATTTTGAGTGTCATTCCCGCGCAGGCGGGAATCCATACGCGTAGACTCCCACTTTCGCAGGAGCGATATGCATTATTTGCAGAAGTCTCAAACCAATTCGGGAATCGGGTAAACCAGCAGCAAATTCTCCAACACCAGGCGCGTATTGGCATTTCGCTCAAGCTGCCACAGGGCGTCGTTGGTCTGATTCAGGCTGGCGTTAATTTGCTGTTCGGTCCAGCCGGCCGCCAGCGGCTCCAGGCGTTCGATCTCGTCTACGTTAGTCAAAATGAGGTTTATGGGCTGGCCACGCCGCTGCTTGAGCAGGGTTAAATCCCGCCACCAGCTCAGCCAAGTTTTTAACAGGTCCGGCAGCGCTTCCGGCTTGCGCGCCAGCTTATCGGCCAGGGCAAAACGATGGGCGCGGCGTCCGGACAGGGCGTCATGCAGTTGGGACAAATGCTCAGACCGCGTCTGTAAAATGGTCTCATCCTGCGCTGCCTGGATGGCCCAACCTAAACGGCCGTCTGCCAAATGAGCCAATAGAGTCGCTTGCTCTGCCGGAACCTGCCAGCGGGTGGCTAAACTTTGCTCGATGAGATCGGGGGGTAACGGCCGTAAATTGAGCGTGCGGCAGCGGGAAGAGATAGTGGGCAGCAGCATATCGGCATCGGTAGCGGTGAGCAGCAGGACCACCTTGCCCGGTGGCTCTTCCAGGGTCTTCAAAAAGGCGTTGGCTGCGCCAATCGTGGCCGCGTCAAACCGCTCCAAAATCGCCACTTTGTAGCGCGCTTCGTAAGCGGATACGTTCAAGTCTTGCTGAAGCTGGCGGATTGTTTCACTTTTGAGCGTCAGCTTGCCCCGGCCGCTCACCTCTGGCACAACCAGCTTCACGTCAGGATGCCGGTCGATGGCGATCAGTTTACAGGGGCGGCAGTGGCCACACGGCCGTTCCGCTTCTGGCACCTCACAGTTCAATGCCTGGGCAAAGGTACGGGCCAGCGTCGTTTTGCCCACCTGTTCCGGTCCGGTGATAAGATAGGCGTGCCCCAGACGGCCGTTGGCCAGCCCATTAGCCAACATATCTACCGCCCAACCGTGCCCCACAATGTTGTCCCAATTACTCATGGCGTAATTTTATGGGGAAACGGCCGTTTTACCAATTCGGGTGCGACACGGTTATAATTGACGTGCAAAGTCTGTCAGATTGGGCCAATTTCTCTGGAATCAACAATTCATATTGAAAAAATTGGCCCAATCTCCTGAATAATCAAAATGGAGAATCCCACATGAACGAAGTTGTCATTGTCAATGCAGTACGCACCCCCATTGGCCGCCACGCGGGCGCGCTGGCAGACGTACGGCCGGACGACATGGGCGCGCTGGTCATCCGCGAACTGATCGAACGCACCGGTATCGATCCCGGCGCGGTAGAAGAGGTCTATTTTGGCTGCGCCAACCAGGCGGGCGAAGATAACCGCAACGTGGCCCGCATGGCGACGCTGCTGGCCGGACTGCCCGATTCGGTTGCGGCCGTTACCTTCAATCGCCTCTGCGCCAGCGGCCTGAACGCCGTCAACCAGGCGGCACGGGCCATAAAGTGCGGCGAAGGGGACGTTTACATTGCCGGCGGCGTGGAAAGCATGACGCGCGCACCGTACTCCTTCCCCAAAAATTCCCGCGCCTGGGGGCCGTCGGGCAACGTCACCGGGTACGATACCACGCTGGGCTGGCGCTACCCCAACCCCAAAATGGAGGCGCTGTTCCCCCTGGAAGCGATGGGCGAAACGGCCGAAAACATCTTCGAGATGAGCTGTGCCGGGC
>CALBTC010000329.1 GCA_937967805.1 uncultured Anaerolineaceae bacterium | reverse complement strand
GCGTGGGAATACCTTCTAGAAGCAAAAAAAAGAAAATCAGTGCCATAATCACTACGGACGATATCCCCGAGAGGCGAATCAAATTTTCAATCAACTTTTCGCGCCAGCCAGGCAGCTGTGCCCTGGGCGGTGCGGGTGCTTTTACGGTCAAATCAGATCCTCCAAAGAAATAGCTTCATTCCCCAGCTGTGAGGGGAACAAAGCCAAGCCGGGTCACAATTTCCTGGCCCGCCGGACCCAAGATCCAGTCCAGGTAGTCGGCGATGTTGCCTTGCGGCTCACCGGCGGTATACATGAACAAATTGCGGGATAAGGGGTAATCGCCTGAAGACGCCGTGGTCACGGTAGGCATCACATAAGGACCATCAGCCGTGCGGGCAATGGCGACTATTTTCTCATGCGCCGGGTCCACATAGCCCAGCCCATCATAGCCGATAGCATGGGGATTGCGCCGCAGTTCGCTGGTTATCCCTACCGAAGATGGCATAAGCAAGGTTTGCGGGGCAAAAATATCCTCGTTTTCTGAGCTGCCCTGACGTACCACTTCTTCCAGAAAGTAAACATGCGTGCCTGAGTTTGTCTCACGCGAGAGCAAAACGATGGGTTCATCCAGCCCGCCCACCTCTTGCCAGTTAGTGATGCGCCCGGTGTACATATCAGCCAACTGCTGGATGGTTAGTTCGCTCACCGGGTTGTCGGGATGCACGATGACCGCCAGGGCATCAATGGCCACCACATGCTCGACCGGATCGAAGCCATTGGCCTGCGCTTCTTCAATTTCGTTTTCTTTCATGTCTCGGGAGGCATTGGCGATGTCTACAGTGCCGTTAATCAAAGAAGCGATGCCGGTACCGGAGCCACCCCCGGTGACCGCTATTATGACCTCTGGCTCTACTTGCTGGTACGCCTCGGCCCAGGCCAGAGCAATATTTACCAGGGTGTCCGACCCTTTGTTCTGAATCGCTTCACCGGAAGTGATTTCAGCGGATGATGCATCAGTTTCTGCGGGACGACACCCCACCGATAAAACCAAACCAGCAACCAACAAACATGCAAGCAAAATTAAGCAACGGCCGTCACAAGCCACCGTTCTCTTCCCAATATCTATCTTTTTCATAAGGTATGGCGGACTATTTCCTCTATAGTTGCTAGATTTTACTTGGCGAACGGGGCAGCCACAACCAAACCATGTTAACAGATTGTTAACAACGGCTATTTTGCGCGTATTTGTTAAACGGCCGTTTACAAAACCATAGCCAATCCTTAACCAATCAAGCCCAGAATCTTAACAACAGCCGGCTAAACTCTCCTTACAATCCGTTTTTACAAGAAATAAAGTATCCCAAGCGCGGCAACCTTTTCTGCGCTTTATTTTTGCTAACAATGAGAATTAGGAGAAGAAACATGCGTTTAAAACTTTTAGCTATCTTTATTCTCGCCGCTGCTCTGCTGGTGGCCTGCGGTGGTGGTTCAGACAATACCGAACCGGAAACCATCACCGAAACCGTTCAGGTTGAAGTGACCCGCGCTGTAACCGAAACCCAGACCGAAACCGTCATTGAAACGGTCACCGAAACCGAAACGGTTGAAGTATTGACTTTACCTGCTGTTGACCCGCTGGCCGTTGAGGGCGATGTGGTTTCCGCCGGCAGCTCCACCGTTTTCCCCCTGGCCGAAGCCGTGGCTGAACTGTTCCGCGATGAAGGCTACGCCGGCAATATTACCATCGACTCCATCGGCTCCGGGGCGGGCTTGGAACGCTTCTGTGTCGCCGGTGAAACCGATGTGGCCAACGCCAGCCGTCCCATTCGCGACAGTGAAATCGAATCTTGTGAAGAAATCGGCCGGACTCCCATTGAGTTTCGCGTGGGCACGGACGCCCTGGCCGTCACGGTCAGCACCGACAACGATTTTGTGACCGATGTGACCCTGGAAGAATTGGCGGCCATCTTCTCCACGGCCGAAACCTGGGCCGACGTCCGTTCAGAGTGGCCGGCTGAACCTATCCAGCGCTTCATCCCCGGCACCGACTCCGGCACGTTTGATTACTTCGTTGAAGAAATCTTCGAGGAAGATGAAAGTCCCATTCTGGCAGCTTCTAACCTCCAACTGTCCGAGGACGACAACGTTTTGGTGCAGGGCATCACCGGCAGCCCGTACGCGATTGGCTTCTTTGGTTATGCTTATTACCAGGAAAATCAGGGGACACTGACGATCCTCAACATTGAAGGGGTTGAGCCCAGCGCCACGTCCGTGGAAGACGGCAGCTATGCGCTGGCACGGCCGTTGTTCATCTACAGTGACGCCACCATCATGCAGGAAAAGCCGCAGGTGGCGGCTTATATCAACTTCTTCCTCACCAATGTGAACGAGGTAATTGATGAGGTTGGCTACTTCCCAGCTAGCAGCGCCGCCCTAAATCAGGCCAAAGCCAACTGGCTGAACGCCAATCCAAGCCCATAAGCAGTCCGCCAAGATTGGTCCAATCTCGAAAGATTGGACCAATCTTTTTACGCCGCGCATACCCATAGAGAATGGATTATAGAAGAAGGAGAAAATTTATGGCGACACAGAACCCAGCCCAACAACTGGTTGGGAAACAGGTGTCTCATCATGAATTGATCAAACGGCCGCGTATTGGAGAAACGCTCATCCAGAGCTTTCTCTTTTTATGTGGGGCCATTTCAATTCTTACCACCGTTGGCATTGTTTATGAACTGGGTAAAGAAGCGCTGCTCTTTTTCCGGACTCCCGATGTGACCCTGACCGAATTTTTCACCTCAACCCATTGGCAGCCGGCCATCCTGGACTTCGGCATCTGGCCCCTGGTGCTGGCGACAGTTTTTACCAGCGTGCTGGCCATGCTGGTGGCCTTACCGCTTGGTCTGGGCACGGCCATCTACCTGAGTGAATATGCCAGCGAACGGGCACGCAATACCCTCAAGCCAATTTTAGAAGTGTTGGCCGGCATTCCAACCGTCGTGTACGGTTATTTTGCCCTGACATTCATGACGCCGCTGCTGCGCAACATCTTCGGGGCGGAAAATGTGCAAATTTTCAACACCGCTTCGGCCGGTATTGTGGTGGGTATTTTGATCATTCCGCTGGTGAGTTCGTTAAGTGAGGATGCCCTGCACGCGGTGCCCAATGCCCTACGCGAAGCATCTTACGCGCTGGGCGCCACCCGGCTGGAAACCTCGCTTAAAATTGTGCTGCCGGCGGCGCTTTCGGGGATTACGGCCGCATTTGTCGTGGCTATCTCCCGCGCCATTGGTGAAACCATGATCGTAGCCATTGCTGCCGGGGCCGGTCCCAAAAACTTCGACATCGGCCAGGATTCCCTGTTTGGTCACATCCTCAATCCTTTTGTGGCCGCCGAAACGATGACCGGACACATCGTGCGTATCAGCGGCGGCGATCTCAGCTACGACTCCATTGATTACAACAGCATCTTTGCCATTGGCCTGATGCTGTTCTTGATGACGCTGGGCTTGAACATGCTCAGCCGCCGTTTTGTTAACCGCTTTCGCGAGGTTTACGAATGAGCCAAAACATCACCAATTTCCCTGAGGGCGAAGCGCTCAACAGCCAGATTTCGGGACGGCATCGTCGCGGCTCTATCTGGCAGATTTTGTTCCAGGTATCCACCATTATCGGCATCATTGCGTTAGTGGCGCTACTTTATAACATTACCAATCAGGCGTTTGGCCTGGTTGCTGTCCAAAACCGGGTTGAGCCAAGCAGCCTGGTACGGGCTGTAGAAGAGGAACGGCTGCTCACGGCCGAAAACACTATTTCTAGTGAAGATGACAATGAACTGGTACAGGGCATTGCCGACGATCCCAACGGGATCGGCTTTTTTGGCAATGCCTATTACCAGGAAAACAGCGACCAATTGAAACTATTAACGGTGAACGGTGTGCCCCCAACGGCCGAAACCGTTGAAAGTGGCGAATACCCATTATCCAGACCGCTGTACCTCTACACCACCGCCGACATCCTGGCCGAAAATCAAGCGGCCAGCATCTACTTAAACTATTACCTGACCCATATCAACGATGAGATTGAAAGCGTCGGCTACTTCCCCGCCAGCGATGAACGGCTAAACGAAGCCCGCACCGCCTGGATTGAGGCCAGCGGCTTCGATTTACAGCCAGGGCAATGGGCCAGTGTCAACCCTGACGGTATTGGCGGCAGCTTTACCGTCATGGGCAGTTCAACCGTCTACCCCATCAACGTGCGCATCGCGGAGCGAATAATGGCTGATGGCTTTGTCGCCAACGTCAGTTTACAAAGCGTGGGCAGCACGGCCGGGCTGAATCTCTTTTGTGAAGAAGGCACTGTCGAAATTGCGGCAGCCAGCCGGCCTATTACCCCTGGTGAATTTGAAACGTGCCGCGAAAACGGCCGTCGCCCCATCGAAATTCGCGTGGGCACCGATGCTCTGGCCATTGTCACCAGCGCCAGCAACAACTTTGTGGACGATGTTTCCCTGCCGCAGTTGCGGGAAATTTTTACCACGGCCACCAACTGGTCTGATGTAGATTCGAGTTGGCCGGATACGGCCGTAGACCGCTACATCCCCGGTGCCGACAGCGGCACGCTCGACTTCTTTGCTGAAACCTTTTTCCCGATTGAGCTGGCCGACCTGCCCAAGCAGACATTGGTTGATATTTTAGCGGCCAATATCTCTGTCGGCCTGGGCCGGCGTTTGGAACGTGAACAGCGCTTCTATGATAACAGTTTTGTCTTTGAAGACCCGGCGCTGTTCGCCGAAGTTTGTACCGGTGAGGAACCATCAGAAGGGTGCACACTTTCGGCCCGCAGCCAGGAAAACGTGTACGATCTGGTCGTGCAAGAAATTGTGGCCCCGGACGTGGTGGCTGCCTGGTCACTGATGGATTCCATCTTTGCCCGCAGCGAAATCGAAGCGGAGGCCGCCGCCGAATATCCCAACGCGGAGCTTTCCTTTCGCTCCTGGCTAACGGTTGACTTCATCACCAGCCCGCAGTCCAGCACGCCGGAGTTTGCCGGGGTGCGCACGGCCATCTTTGGCTCGCTGTGGGTCGTGGCCATTACCATCGTTTTCTCGTTTCCCATTGGCGTGGGTGCGGCCATTTATCTGGAAGAGTACGCTGCCGATAACCGGCTAAACCGGATTATCCAGACCAATATCAATAACCTGGCTGGCGTACCCTCAATTATCTACGGCATGTTGGGGTTGGCGATCTTTGTGCGGGTATTAGAACCGTTTACCAGCGGCTCGCTGTTTGGTGTGGGGGATGCGACAACGGCAAACGGCCGTACCATCCTCTCTGCCGGTCTTACCCTCGGCTTGCTCATCCTGCCGGTGATCATCATCGCCTCGCAAGAAGCAATTCGTGCCGTGCCCAATTCACTGCGGCAGGCCGGCATGGCTTTGGGGGCCACCAAATGGCAAACTATTTGGGCCCATGTGCTGCCCAGCGCCCTGCCCGGCATTCTCACCGGTACGATTCTGGCCGTCTCCCGCGCCATTGGCGAGACGGCACCGCTGGTCGTTGTGGGCGCTTCTACCCTCATCTTTGTTGATCCCGATGGTCCATTTTCCAAATTCACCGCTTTGCCCATCCAAATTTATCAATGGACCGCCAGACCGCAGGCTGAATTCCGCAATATCGCCGCTGCCGCCATTTTGGTGCTGCTGGTACTGCTCATCAGCCTAAACGCTTCTGCCATTCTACTCCGCAATCGCTATGCAAGGAGAGCCTAACATGACG
The DNA here is from genome assembly GCA_937967805.1 of uncultured Anaerolineaceae bacterium. Next base: position 19,798 of record CALBTC010000329.1, on the reverse strand, counting down.
CTAAACCCAAACAACTTCGCCAATGGCAACCTGGCCGTTGAAGCACGCAATATGCACGTTTATTACGGCTCTTTTCGCGCCGTGCGCGACGTTTCGCTGAAAGTAAAACGACATGCCATCACTGCCTTTATTGGCCCTTCGGGCTGCGGCAAGAGCACAGTTCTGCGCTCTTTTAACCGCATGAATGACCTGGTGGCCACCGCCCGCGTTGAAGGGGAAATTCTTTACCAGGGCAACAATATTTACGATAATGATATAGACCCGGTTGAAATTCGCCGCCGCATCGGCATGGTGTTCCAAAAACCAAACCCGTTCCCTAAGTCGATTTACGAGAACGTGGCCTGGGGCGCTCGCATCAACGGGTACAAGGGAGAAATGGACGAACTGGTGGAAAGCTCTCTGCGCCAGGCAGCCCTCTGGGATGAAGTCAAAGATAAGCTGAGCCAAAGCGGCTACTCGCTATCCGGCGGGCAGCAGCAGCGCCTGTGCATTGCTCGCACCATCGCCGTTAAGCCAGACATCATCTTGATGGATGAACCAACCTCGGCGCTGGACCCGGTAGCCACCTTGCGTATTGAAGAGCTGATTCAAGATCTGAAGAAAAATTACACCATCATTATTGTGACCCACAACATGCAGCAGGCAGCGCGCGCTTCTGACTACACTGCCTTCTACAATATGGATGAAAATCGGGCTGGGTATCTGGTGGAATACAGCGACACCAATGAACTGTTCACCAATCCCAAAAACGAACTGACAGAACAATACATTACCGGGCGCTTCGGTTAATCTTGAATTGTCATGCTGAACGCAGTGAAGCATCCCTAAAACTTTCAAAAAAGTGTTTGTCTTACTCGCTCGTTAAAGGTTTTGGGCATGATGGTCATAGGGATTCTTCGCTTCGCTCAGAATGACAAATAACTGAGGAAAACTAAGATGTTAAGAGAAACCTATACAAAAGAGCTGCGCCATTTGCAAGATGAAATTTTGAGAATGGGCAGTGAAGTGGAAGAAAACTTGTTAAAGGCGGTCGAAGCGCTGGTAAAGCGGGATTTAACGCTGTCGGAGAAGCTGGTGCAGGCGGATAAATGGTTTAACCAGCGCCGCATTGAAATTGGCACGTATGCGTTCGGCATTATCGCTACACAGCAGCCTATTGCCAGCGATCTACGGCTCATTGCCGCATCGCTGGAAATTGCCGGTGAGCTGGAACGGATTCATGATTACGTGAAAGGCATCGGCAACATCAGCTTGATGATTGGCGAGTCTGAAGTGCCAGATGAATTGACGGTTCACATGCCGCAAATGGCCGAAAAAGCACGCTACATGCTGCATCGCTCGTTGGATGCTTTTACGGAACGTAATTCCCAGCTGGCTTATGAAACAATTCGAAGCGACGATGAAGTAGATAAACTGTATAACAAAACGTACCGGGCAGTTATGAACTATATGGCAGCAAATCCGGATTCGTTTGAGCTGGCGCAGCGGCTGGAATGGGCAGCACATAATCTGGAGCGGGCGGCTGACCGGGTAACAAACATGTGTGAATGGGTGTTCTACCTGGCGACGGGTCAATATCATCAGGGGAAGGAGCTACTGAAAACGTATCAAAATCAGAATAAATGATCGTAAATGATTGCTGAGTGTTTAATTTCAATCGGGCCGTGTGTTTGACGCGGCCCGATATTTGTTTATGATTCGGGGCATGGCACAGATTGAGAAAAAGCAGCCACCTATTGTAGAGGAGCACGGTGGGGGAACGGCCGTATCCCCCCGCACATTCGGCCGCATCCTGGGCGCAATTGTCGTCCTGCTATTGCTCATTGGCCTTTTCCCTGACCTGATCCCCAGCGGACTCAACGAAAAATTCCAGACCTTTGTCACCATCTTTTTGGGCATCTTCATCGAAGCCGTGCCTTTTTTGCTGGCCGGGTCGCTCGTTTCCGGCCTGATCGAGGTGTTTGTCGATAAAGGCTCCCTGGCGCGGTACGTGCCGCGGCGAGCGGTGCCGGCGGCCTTTGTCGGCTCGCTGCTGGGCTTTGCCTTCCCGGTGTGTGAATGCGGCGTGGTGCCCGTCACGCGGCGGCTGTACCAGAAGGGATTGCCCGTTTCGGTAGGCATCGCCTTTTTGCTCAGCGCGCCGGTGATTAACCCGGTGGTGCTGGTGAGCACTTATGTGGCCTTTGGTTGGGGGCCGGTGTTGATCGGCCGTTTTGTGTTCACTATCTTGATTGCCTTCATTGTCGGGCTGATCTTCCAGTTTGCCCCGGCGCAGGAGATTTTGCTGCCTAACGAAGACGGCGGGCATGAGCATGATCATTTTGTTCGGGAAAACGGCCGTTCCCAAAAATTGTGGCAATCGATGAACATCGCCGGAGACGACTTTATTGACATGGTGCGCTACCTCATTATCGGCTCTATGCTGGCGGCCACGATGCAAACCTTTGTGCCCCAATCCACTCTGATCGCCTTCGGCAGCGGTCCCGTCACCTCTGTGGTGGCCATGATGGTCCTGGCTTTTGTGTTGTCCATCTGCTCCACGGTGGATGCCTTCCTGGCACTGTCGTTTGTTAACAGCTTCACGACCGGCTCCATTCTCAGCTTTTTGGTTTTTGGCCCAATGGTGGACATCAAGAGTTCGCTCATGTTCCTGGGCGTCTTCCGCCGCCGGGTGGTGCTGTATCTTATCCTCCTGCCTCTGACGCTAACGATGCTGATTACGGTTTTTATCAATTTGAATTTAGGTTGGTAAGCTCAAATGACAACAACGAATTGGAGTAACCAACGAATTTTTCTCTCATAGTTCCCATTCGTTATTTGCTCAAATTCGCTGTTGTCCCATTAAACTATGAAACAGACAATTAAAGTTATCTTACTCATTGCCTTGGGCATTTTTTTGCTGAGCCGCTTGCTGAACGGCACGCTCAGCTTTTACATTCATCCGCGCTTTAACGTGCTGATTTTGTTAACGGCCGTTGGCCTCACCGCCCTCGGCATTGGCTATGCCATTCAACAGCGACGGGAATCGGCACACGTTCATGATGAAGATCATGAGCATGAACACGCGCATGAGCATGCCCACAGCCACGATGTTTCCTGGGTTGGGCTGCTGCTGCTGGCGCTGCCGGTTCTGCTGGGACTGTTGGTGGAACCGCGTCCGCTGGGCGCAGCGGCGCTGCAAAACCGGGAAATCAACGTGAGCGGCAGCGCCCTGACCTCCTCCAGCGCGCCGGAAGGCAGCGACCTGAGCGTCATTGCCAACGCCGGGGAACGCAATATTCTGGACTGGCTCTATCTGTTCCAGCGCAGCACCGATCCCGCCAACTTTAACGGCGAAGAAGCCCACGTCGTTGGCTTTGTCTACCGCGACGACCGTTTTGCCGACACCCAGTTTATGGTCAGCCGCTTCACCGTAAGCTGCTGCGTAGCTGATGCCGCACCCATTGGTTTGATTGTGGAATGGCCGGATACGGCCGTACTCCCATCAGACAGTTGGGTTGAAGTCAGCGGCACGCTTCAGGCCGGCACCTTCAACGGCGTGGAAATGCCCGTCCTCGTGGCCGACAGCGTCACGCCGACGGAGACACCCAGCCAACCGTACTTGTATCAGTAGCCCCATGCCACTCACCCGCTTCGACCGAATCGTACTTTCTGTGCTGACCACACTGGCTGCGTTGATTACGGCCGTTATCCTCTACGGCGATCGCATTGCCCTGGAAGTGGTAGACACCCTGCCCCCACCCAACAGCAGCAGCGTCTCCACCCGCGCTACCATCCAGGTGACGTTGAGTGAACCGATTGTGGACGTGCCGGAAACGGCCGTTACCCTCGATCCTCCCGTTCCCGGCACCGTTTCCATCCAGGACAACATTCTTACGTTCCGGCCCGACGAGCCCCTGGCAACCAACAGCAGTTACCGCGTCACCGTCACCGCAGACATCGTGAGCGAGCAGGGTCACCAACTGGACGAACCGCTTAGCTGGCAGTTCCAAACCGGCCGGCCGCGCATCGTATACATCAGTTGGGACGATGAGGCTGCTGACCAACTTTACATCGCCGACTACGACGGCGAAACCGTTACCACCAGCCAGCTCACCCAGACCGATGCCGATGTGCTTGACTTTGCCATTAAGCCAGACGGCCGTCAGATTGCCTACGCCATTTTGCGCGACGGCGGCGCGGCCGACCTCTGGCTCATCAACAGCGACGGCAGCCAAAACCGGGAACTGCTGGCCTGCCCCGAAGCGGCCTGTTCACAAGCGCAATGGCTGCCGGACGGCCGTCGCCTCATCTACGAACGGCGCAACATCCCCACGCCCGGTGCGCCGCCGGGCAATCCGCGCCTCTGGTGGCTAGACGTGGCCAGCGGCGAAACCGCGCCCGTGTTTCAAGACAGCCAGATGCTCGGCCTGTACCCGCGCGTCTCTGACGATGGCCAGTGGCTCAGCTTTGTCTCGCCTATCGACCAGGGGATTCAACTGTTTAATCTAGACGACGGCTCCGGGATGCTCATTCCCAACCAGATGGGCTCCCCGGCCGTGTGGCGGCCGCAAAGCGACAGCCTGCTCATCACCAACATCAACACCAGCAATACCAACTGGAGCGTGGAACTTACCAGCGTCGATCTGGCCAGCGAAGCCACCACCGTCCTCAGCCAGCCCATTGGCGATGCCGAGGGCGTTGACGACAGCTCACCCGCCTGGTCGCCTGATGGGGAATGGATAGCGTTTGGCCGCAAGCTGCCGCGCACGCCGATGGGTCGCCAAATCTGGGTCATGCGGGCCGATGGCTCTGAAGCGCTGGCACTAACCAATGATCCGAAGATTCATTATGGCGAACTTGCCTGGTCGCCAGACGGCCGTTTTCTCCTCTACCAACAATATGATCTGGAAGAACTGTACGCCAAGCCTGCCGTCTGGCTCATCGAAATCGCCACCGGGGAACGCACCAAGATTGCCTCCCCCGGCACGCTGCCCGCCTGGCTGCCTTAAAACAATGGTTCCACCTGAAAAAGCAAACGCAGAGGCGCAGAGCCACAGAGAATCTTCAACGCAGCAATTGTCCGGCTGGCAAATTGTTCTGCTGCTGTTGATGCTGCTGGCCTTCCTGGCGGCCTCCTACGCCTTTTTGCAGCCGACTCGGCCAAACAGCACGCTGCCACCTGTTCTCTATCTGGCCGAAGACGATGCCGGATGGCTTCAACTGCACCTGACTAGCGGGCCGGATTGGCAGCCACGCCAGCTCACCCGTGAAACGGCCGAAATTCTCAACTACGCCCCTGCGCCAGACGGCCGCCAAATTGCCTACGCCACCATCCTGCCAAACGACAGCAGCCAGCTCAAGCTGCTCCTGCTGAGCAACGGCACAGCCGGCGCGCCCGAAACGGTGCTCAGCTGTAAAAACGCGGAATGCAGCCAACCCGTCTGGCACCCGGACGGCCGTCGCCTGCTGTACGAACGGCGCGAACCACCCAGTTTTAATCGCCCGCAGCTGTGGTGGCTGGATACGCAAACCGGGGAAACGCGCTTATTGCTGGAAAAAGAAACCGGGGTCAGCAGCAATGCCCGCTTCTCCCCCGATGGTAACTGGGTGAGCTTTGCCGCTTCTCCAGATGAAGGATTGCGCCTGTACAATTTTGTAGACGGCCGTTCCCTCACCTTCCCCAGCAACGCCGGCACGCCCGCCGCCTGGCATCCGTTCAACAACCAGCTCCTCTTCCAAAACAGCCGCTCTGTTGTCTTCCACGGCGAAAATAATGACAACCATGCCGAACACAGCCACGATTTTGCAACGGCCGTCAGCCTCTACCTGGCGACCCTGGGCAGTGACCCTACGTCTCACCTGCTCAGCGAAGACGGCGCGTTTAACGACGGCAACGCGGCCTGGTCGCCCGATGGCAAATGGATTGCCTTTGGCCGCCGGCTGGCCGGTACCAACACGGGCCGCCAGCTGTGGCTCATGCGCCCAGATGGCTCCGAAGCCCGCGCTCAGACCAACGATATTTCATTCCATTTTGGCCCGCCGAGCTGGTCGCCAGACGGCCGTTTCCTCCTCTTCCAACAATACAACAGCAGCACACCTAACGAACCGCCCACCATCTGGCTGCTAGAAATTGCCACCGGGGCGTTCACGAAGGTAAGCAACAACGGCCTCCTACCAACTTTTCTAGTTTCAACATGAGCAAAACTGCCCTCACCTTGTTAAACTGTCACCCCTTCACCTTGTCACGCCCGCACAATCGTTAACCAAATGTTTACAGCAAGTTAGTTCAGCCTTAACAAAGCTCTGCTATCTTAATGCCCATACACGCTTACGTCTGTTCCATTCCCCGGAGCAAGCAACGGCAAACGTTTCAGTAAGCGTACATTTCTTTCCTCCTTTTCTCCTCTATGGTTAAGTTTGCACACGAATTGGGAGCGGGTTGCGGCCCCGCTCCCTCTTCACTTTCTCATCATTACCCAAACCACCATATTGGTTTACAATAAACAGAAAAGTTTTTGCGTACATTTTACAGTTATTAGCCATCTGCTCGTTTACACTATGGAAATGAACCGGTGAATATGCCATAATGGGCGCAGAAATAGGCATAGGATGACAAGAGATATTAACTCTTAAGGAAAATAAATTCGCACTACGTTTAGTAAATTACAGCGGTAAAACAACTTGATTTTTAACAGTTTTCTGTGATTTACATTATCGGTAATGACATCAATAGGACCTAGCTGGATCGGCCGAACCATTGGCGGCCGGTATGAAATTGAATCAATTTTAGGACGCGGCGGCATGTCGTCAGTTTACCGCGCCAATGATCCAAATTTGCGCCGCAAGGTTGCCATTAAAATTATCCACCAACACTTGTCTGATAACGAGGAGTTTATTAAACGGTTTGAGCAGGAAGCGGCCGTTATTGCCCAACTGCGCCACAGCAACATTGTCCAGGTGCATGATTTTAACCATGAGGGGGACGTTTACTTCATGGTCATGGAGTATGTGCCCGGCGAAACGCTGGCCAAACGGCTCGAAGCGCTGACCGCCGCCGGCATTCGGCTGCCGCTAAACGAAACCATCCGCATCCTGATCACGATTTGCGATGCTGTTGATTATGCCCACCAGCGGCGCATGATTCACCGAGACTTGAAGCCATCGAACGTGATGATCAACCTGCTCAATGAGCCGATTCTGATGGATTTTGGCATTGCCAAGATTATCGGTGGTCGCTCACACACAGCTACCGGGGCAGCCATGGGAACGGCCGCTTACATGTCACCAGAACAGGTACGCGGCGATCAGACAGACCATCGTTCCGACATCTACTCCTTAGGCATCATGATGTATGAAATGCTAAGTGGCGAAACCCCCTACCACAGCGACTCCACGTATCAGATCATGCTCAAACACATCAACGATCCTTTGCCAGACATCCAGCTTGTAGAAACCAACACGCCAAATTCACTGGTAAACATTCTGGAACGGGCCTTATCTAAAAATCCCGACAACCGCTTCCAGACGGCCAAAGAGATGGCCGCCGCCCTCAGCACGGCAGCCCTACAAATGCAAAGTCCCACCGATACCCTGGCCGCCCGCCATTTAGACCGGCTGGCAGTGATGTGGCAGCAGGCCCGCGATTTCTACGACGAACGGGAATTTGCCCGCTGCCTGGACAAGCTGGATGAACTCAACCGGGCCGATCCAGATTACCAGGAGCAAAAAGCCAGGCAGCTGCACCAGCAGGCCGTTGAGCATCTGCTGGAACGGGCCAACCGTACCCTGGCCGCCGGTGATTTTTCTGAGAGTTTAACGGCCGTAAAATCCCTGCGTGAGCGAGAAATCAACCAACCGGAACTGGATGAACTAGAAGCCCAGGCACGCGCCGGCCTAGATACCCTCGCTCTCAAAGCCAGCCTCAGCAAGCTGTACGAAGAGGCGCTGGTCCATCTAGACAATCGCGAATATCAACTGGCGCTGGCCAAATGGGAAGCCATCGAAAAGCGGCGGGGTGACCTCACCTTTCCCGACAAGCTGGCAGTGGTCAAACGGGCCAACGAAGGCGTCTGTGCCAATTTGTACAGCCAGGCGATGGCCGCTCTGGCCCAGAAAAATCCGGAACAGGCGATGGCTGCCTGGGCCCAAATTGCTGCTACAGACAGCAATTTTCCTGACTCGCAAGGCGTTGTCAATGTGGCTCAGGCTATGATTCAACAGCGGGAGCGCAAAAGCTGGCGCAATCCTCTGTTGGCCCTGGGTGGTGTCGCGCTGCTGCTGCTGTTTATTTTTGGCGCTTCCAATTTACTGGGCAACAATGGGGCCAATGCCAGCGATGCGGTTGAAACGGCCGTTGCTTCTCCCACCACTCCGGCAGCCATTGCCGCCATTAGTGAGACGACAACAACACCCCCAACCGAAACTGCAACTGCCACACCCGCAACAGCAACAGCCACGGAAACGGCAACGGCCGTTCCCAGCAAAACACCTTCTCCCACCGTAACCACAATACCCAGCGCCACACCATTGCCAGATGATCTGGCAGTTGTTAATGAAAACGCCTCCCTCTTCTCACAGGCCGACGCCGAGGCCACCGAGATTAGCGTAGTGATGGCCAACGAAATGGTGACAATCCTGGGCCGCTCCGATAATAACAACTGGCTGTACGTGCGCGACAGTGAAGGAAACGTTGGTTTTGTTTTTGCTGAACTGCTAACCTGGGAAGGGGAAATAAGCAGCCTTCCCATTCGCACCGGTACGACTGTGTCTGAACCGACAACAACACCCATCTTAAGCGAAACGCTTAGCTTGGACATTTATCAATTAGATGGCACTGAAGAGTGTAACGGCAGCGCCTGGACCCAAATAGTATACATGCGAGTACAGGGCGTTAAGGGAACATTTGAATATTATTGGGAAGATGAATTGGTCGGAACGGCCGTCAATGATAACATCACCTTTGAAGTCAGCAGCAGCGGTGGGGCCATCGTGGGCACCGGCAGCGTCATTGTTAATGGCCTCATGGCCAGCAAAGAACTTTTTATCCCGGCCCCATCCTGCAATAACGAGTAAACACACAAACAACCTGGAGAATCAAGATGAGTGATTCGCAACCAACCTGGACCGGGCGCACCATCGGCGGCCGCTATGTGATAGAGTCTCTACTAGGACGCGGCGGTATGTCCTCCGTCTACAAAGCGACCGATCCCAATCTACAGCGTACCGTCGCTATCAAAATTATTCACCCCCACCTCTCCGAGCATCCGGAATTTGTCAAGCGATTTGAGCAAGAAGCGGCTGCCGTGGCCCGCTTACGCCATCCCAACATCATGCTGGTCCATGATTTCAATTACGAAGGCGACGTTTACTATATCGTCTTTGAATATATTGCCGGCAACCCGCTGGACAAACGACTTAAGGAACTGAAGGAAGCCGGTTTACGTCTGCCGCTTGAAGAAGCCATCCAAATTATGGTCCCCCTCTGCGAAGCGGTTGCCTACGCCCATGAGCGCAAGATGATCCACCGCGATCTAAAGCCGTCTAATGTCATTATTAACCTGTTGGGCCAGCCCATATTGCTAGACTTTGGCATTGCCAAAATTGTAGGCGGCGGGCACGTACACACCGCCACGGGAGCCACCATCGGCACGGCCGCTTACATGGCGCCAGAACAGGTCGTGGGGGATGAGGTCGATCACCGTGCCGACATCTACTCCCTGGGCGTGATGCTGTATGAAATGGCCTGCGGCCGTCCTCCCTATGAAGGTCAGTCTGCCCTGACGGTGATGATGAAGCATGTGAATGAACCGCTGCCGGATATTCGCCTTTTTAACAGCAATTTACCAGATTCATTCAATGCCATTTTAGAAAAAGCATTGGCCAAAAATCCCAAAGAACGGTTTGGATCGGCTGTAGAAATGGCAATGGCCTTACGCGAGGTTGGGCGGCAGATGAATTTGGGGGCGGAAACGGCCGCTTACACCACGCCACCAACGCCCCGCGACGCTTCACCCAGGGAAGCCAGACCCCAACCGGCAGAAAAAACAGAGCTGTCGACAGACGTGAAGACGGCCGTTTCCACCCCACAAAGCAGCGCTACGGAACGCCTTGTCATGCCTGAGGAGTCTCAGGAAAAATCAGCTCGTCGCTGGCTGCCCTTGGTATTGGGGGGCATCGCTTTGCTCGCCGTGATTGTGGCCGCCATTCTGCTGCTGCCGGGTCTGTTGACCGATTTGCCCACCTCCGAAGGTATGGTGCAAATTCCCGGCGGCACCTATACCGTTGGCGCTAACTTAACCGGCAGTCAATACATAGAGCCTCAGCAGATCACGCTGGAATCTTTTTGGCTTGACCGTTTTGAAGTGAGCAACAACCAGTATGCCGTGTTTCTAGCCGAAAATGACGTTGAACCACCCAGTTATTGGCCAGGTGGTTCCCCCCCTGTTGGCGAAGACAATCATCCTGTGCGCGGCCTAACCTGGGACAACGCCAACGATTATTGCGCCTGGCAAAACAAACGACTGCCTACAGAAGCGGAGTGGGAAGTGGCTGCCCGCGGTGGACAGAGCCTTCTGTTTCCCTGGGGAGACAGCCAAACCAGCGTCAACCTACCCAGCAACAACACATATGCCAGCGGCAGCGTGCCACCAAATCGCAGCAGCTTTGGCGTGTTCGACATGGCCGGCAACGTGTGGGAATGGGTAGATGAGCCGTATGCGCCGGTGCCCGAAGGCCAACAGGTAGCCCGTGGTGGCGCCTATGATTTCTTAAAGGATTTGGCCTACCGACTGCAAGGCAACCCCAGCCTGCCGACAATGATTGCCTCGACCGGCGTGCGCTGCGCCGCCTCTGAAGTAGAAGTGGTGCCAGATGAGTCCATTGTGCTGCAAGACGACTTCAGCAATCCCGAGAGCGGCTGGCCGGACCTGAAGGAAGACACAGCCTGGCGCGGCTATCATCCGCCCGACTATTACCATGTAGAAGCGACAGGAGCGAACCAGGTGGCAACGGCCGTTTTCGGCACCGATGCCACCAATATCGGCATGGAAGCGCGTGTGTTTGTAGACATTCTAGAGACGGAAACAGGCGAATATCGGTATGGCTTGCTGCTACGCCAGGTGGATAACCGCCAGTTTTATGCCTTTACCGTTGCGCCCCGCTCGGGCCAATGGTCCGTGCTCAAGGCCACAAATGATGGGCTGGAAACGTTGCAAAGCGGCAGTGTCGATTCCTTGCAAGGCGGCTCAGTTGAGACCGCCGATACCTTGCGGGTTGACGCCAGCGGCAGCACGTTTTCCTTTTTTGTAAACGGCCGTATCGTCACCACTCTCACAGACAGCAGCTATGCAAATGGTGACTTCGGCTTTTTTGTGCAAACCTTTGATGAAACCCGAGCTCACGTCCATTATGATGCCCTCACCGTCCTGGAAATTGGTGAAATCCTTACCCAGGAGGCAGGCGAGGTTGTGGCGGCAGAACCAACTGAAGCAGCCGAACAACCCGTCGAAACGACGCCTGAACCAACAGCCACCACAGAAACGGCCGTTGCCGAACCTGAACCCACTGCCACCACAGAACCATCCCCCACGCCAGAGCCTACCCCAATTCCGGTTCCCGAAGGCATGGCGCTCATTCCCGGTGGCAGCTTCTTGATGGGCTCCGAAACTGGCGAGCCAAACGAACGACCAGAACATCCCGTCACGCTCGATCCTTACTTTATAGACCTGTTTGAAGTAAGCAACGAGCAATATCAAGCTTGCGTCGCCGAGGGAGGCTGCACCCAGGCCAACTTGCGCAACTCTTTTCGGCGAGCCGGCTACCGGGACGATCCCGCCTTTGCCAACTATCCCGTGATGGGCGTCACCTGGAACCAGGCCAATACTTACTGCACCTGGGCTGGCAAGCGGCTACCTACCGAAGCTGAATGGGAATTTGCCGCCAGTGGCCCAGACAACTTCACCTGGCCTTGGGGCAATGAGTTCGATGCCACTTTGTCGGCAGCCAACTCCCTGGACACGGAACCGGTCGATGATTTTCCCGAAGGTGTCAGTCCGTTTGGCATATTCAACATGGCCGGCAACGTCAATGAGTGGGTGTTAGACCGGTTTGATGGCAATTTCTATGCCAACTCGCCGGAAAGAAATCCGGTCAACCTGGATTCTGGCAGCAGCCAAATATACCGAGGCGGCAGCTTTGATAACACCAATGGGGCCTTTTTTACAACCAGCCGGCGCTACGTCGTTGGAGCCAATACGTTTGATGTGGACATAGGCTTCCGCTGTGCCCAAGATGTTCCCTAAAACTTGAGAGGCTGAGCATTAACTGCTCAGCCTCTCTTCCTCCACCCTCACTCCTCTGGCTCGCTGTTTTCCACTTTCCCCTCCTGGCGTTCTGATTCCCGCAGCTTTTCCAGGGTCCCCACCCGCCGGGCGATATCTTGCAGGATGAGCAAGGTTTGCCCCACCACCTGCTCTGTCGTCATATCGCCGCGCGTCCAGCGTTTGATTACTTCATTGAGCGTGTAATTTCCCATCTGGCACTTCCTTTGTAATCTAGAATAGATAAGGTATGGTTTGGTAACGGCCGTATCCCTCCGGCAGCGTCAAGGTGAGCAAACCCCACTGCCACAAGGACCTGAGCAAATAGCCCTCCTCCGCAGGTCCACAAGCAGCCAGAACTATCCGGCAAGGTTCGCCGCCAACTTTGGGTTCTGTGGTTACAACTGTGTGGTTGGAATTTTGACTGTGTGGCACGGCCGTTACCGCACCAATAACGACATTCTACACGGTATCGTTTATTTTGTCAATAGGTAATTTGAAATGGATTTTACAGCTGTTCTTCCCCCACTTCATAAGCAAAACCTGCCCGCTCCGCCACCAATCCTAAATGTTTAGAGGTAGCCCGGCTCGGCGTATAGGCTCCCGTTTCCCATTCGCTCACCGTTTGCTGGCGTACCCCCAGCTCATCGGCCAGCTCACCTTGGGACATACTCATATGCTGTCGGAGCGCCTTGATCATGCCGCTGTTCCACAGCACGGTATCCCCCGATTTTTCCACGGTGTAGGTTAAAGTCGGCTTCTCAAAACGAACGGTTTCTTCATTTAAATCAACCGCCACCACATGATAACCCGCCCCCATCCAAGCCGCAGCCTGCACGGCACCTCGGCTGCGATTGCTCCACCAACCCTCCAGCCTGCGTGCGCTGCCTGGCAGTGATGTGCCCAACAGCGCTTCGATTTGGGCAAAAGTCAACGTAACAGGTTCCCCCGCAGCCTGTTGCAAATGTAAAAAAAGCGGGTGGTATTTGCTGCCAGCCTTCATAAGTCAGGATTATACCAAAGTTACAGGATTTGTTGACAGGACCAAAATCCACAATAGAATCACGGATCATCTGCAATGATCATCAAATGGATCAAATATTCAAGTTTCTCATACTCCATCCCCGTTGGCAGAAAAAGCGCAAGCTTTTGGCCAACTCCCAGGGGGGCAACTATTTTCTGTAAATGCCTGGCGAATTCACTGCCGTCGTGAAATTATGGAGGACCACTGCTTAAACCTTGCGAAACTGGCTTCACTATTAGGACGAATAATAAATGAATAACGCAACATTGGAAACAATTAGACTTGTCTTTGAGATATTAGCAAATATTGCCACTCTGTTGGGTGTCCCTATTGCCATCTGGCTTTTCGCCAACGAAAAACGCAGAGAACGTTTAGACAGAGAGTATGGCACGTATGACGCACTCGATGAAAAATATATTGATTATCTGAAACTGTGTTTGGAATACCCCGATCTTGACGTGTACGATTATGCGAAGTCAGAGATCGACCAACTCCTATCCAAGAAAAACCACTTCGTTAATAAGCAAGAATTAATCCTCTTTACAATATTGATATCTATCTTCGAACGTTCCTTTCTAATGTATAGAGATCAATCGACGGCAATAAAAAAAGAGCAGTGGATGGGATGGGATGAATACATCAGAGAGTATGCAGTTAGAGACAATTTTCGGCTTGCCTGGAAAATATTGGGAACACAATTTGATGTTAATTTTCTCCAATATATGGACCAGGTAATGCTAGAAACTAAAGTTAATGAGCAAACAAAAGTCCAAATAAAGAATGAGACAAAATTATGAAATTTGTGAAGAGAAGTGTATGACACAACCAACTTCTTTCATTCAGTTAAAAGACACAACTACCCCCCTGGCTAAACAGGCTTTCGCCATTTATGAAGCCTCTTTCCCCGTAAGTGATAGAGACCCGGTGGAAAAATTAGTGCCATTGATTCAACAATCTGCAAATACTCCCTTAGACAATGAGAGCTTTTTCCGTTTTTGGCTGAGCGTTGCCCAAGAACAAGTGCTGGGACTCTCCATATACACCTATTATCACCAACATCGTTTGGGATATTTGTGGTATTTGGCAACCGCTACAAATTATCGCAACCAGAGAATTGGCAGATGGATGTTTGCCGGCACGCTAGAAAAAATACGCCAGGAGGCTTTAGAGCCACCGGTAGGCGTATGCTGGGAGGTGGAACGGCCGTCTGACGCACCAGACCCTCACACACGCCAGCTCTCCGAACAACGCATCCGCTTTTACGAAAAAAATGGAAGCATATTGATTCCAAACGTTGACTTGCTAACTCCGGCATCATCAGAAGGATTCCCAGACGTTACCTATCATTTGATGTATTATCCTTTGCAAGATGAACCGACTATCTCTTCTGCCAGGATTCGCGCTTTGGTTGATTTCATTTTATTAACCGGCTATGGCGTATCCCCGACAAGCATATACTATCAACAGGCAATGCGTTCTATCAGGTCAATCCCTCAACCCAATAATTAGGAAAACACATGGTCAAAACAACCCCCTTCTATCCTCGCCTCGCCCCGCTAAGCGAAACGATGCTGTGGAAGCATTGGGCCGGCTACGCAGCGGCGCAAAATTATCAATTTTCGACCTTGTTTGAATATTTCGCCATTCGCAGCGGCGTGGCCGTGTTTGACACCTCACCGCTGTTTAAATACCGCATCCAGGGGCCGGACACTGAACACTTTCTGACCGGCGTGCTGGCGCGGGACATCCGCACCTGCCGGCCGGGACAGGCGCAATACACTATCTGGTGCGACAGTGACGGCTACATGCTGGAGGATGGCGTGGTGCTGCGGCTGAGCGACGACGAGTTCCTGCTCACCGCCGCCGAGCCGAATCTGCTCTATTTTGCTAACTTAATCGGCCGTCGCCGCGTGGAAATTAGCGACATTTCGAAGGAGTATGGCATTCTTGCGGTACAGGGGCCGCACTCCCGCACTGTGCTGGCGCAGCTCACCAAAACGGCGGCCGACCTACCCTACTTCCACGTCAGCCAAACCAAAATCGCCAAGAAACCGGTCATCCTCTCCCGCACGGGCTACACTGGCGATCTGGGCTATGAGCTGTGGATCAAGTCCGACGATGCGCTCGCCGTCTGGGATGCGCTGATGGCAGCCGGCGCGGGCTACAACATCACGCCGATGGGTCTGATGGCGCTAAAGATGGCGCGCATCGAGGCGGGGCTGCTGCTGCTGGACGTGGATTTTGCCTCGGCGCGACACGCTTGGGTAGATGGGCAGCGGGAAACGCCGCTGGAGCTGGGCTTTGACTGGATGTTTCGCAAGTTGGCCGATGAGGATGAACGGCCGTTCATCGGTCGCCAGGCTATAGAAAATGAAATCGCCAACAAAACCTCCCGCTGGAAAACGGTCGGCCTCATGCTCGACTGGCAGCATTATGACCAAACGTACGAAGAGCTCGGCCTCATCCCGCCCAAAATCACTACGCCCATCGAAGAAGCCCACTCCCTCTACGACGCGGAGCGCAATTATCTGGGCTACGCCACCAGCCTGATGTACTCCTCGCTGCTCAAGCGGCACATCGCCATCGGCAAGCTGCCGCCGCATCTCAGCAAACCGGGCAGCGAAGCGTACCTTGAGCTGATGATTCTACACAAGCCCCAATACGTCCGGGTCAATGTGGTGCGGCTGCCGTTTTACGATCCGCCGCACAAGAAGCAGTAATCGGTAGGGCGGTTATCGGTAATCGGTTTGTTCGCCTGTATCGACGAGGGTGACCATCCGCAGGTGGCTGAGCCCCCGGCTAGTTGTGCAAGCCCCATCGGGGCTGAAACAGCCTCGGAGAGGCTTTCATAGATAGCCCGGTCCATTTGTGGCCGGGCGGATCAGCAAACTAACAACCAACCACTAACCTCTATAAAGGTGAAACATGTCTGAAAAATACGACGCAATTGTAATCGGAGGCGGCCACAACGGGCTGGTAAACGGCGCGTACCTAGCCAAAGCTGGCTTGAAAACGGTGGTGCTGGAGAAGCGCCACCTTGTCGGCGGAGCGGCCATCACCGAAGAGCTGAAGCCCGGCTTTAAGTTCACCACTTTCTCCTACGCACTGAGCCTGCTGCGGCCCGACATCATCCAGGAACTGGAGCTGGTCAAGCACGGCCTGATGGTTCTGCCCATGCCCAACACCTTCACCCCTGGTGAAAACGGCGACTATCTGCTGATGGGGCCGGACAGCTACCAAAATTACCACGAAATCGCCCGCCATTCGGCCAAAGATGCCGAGGCGTACAAAGATTACTGGCACGACATCAAGCAGGTGGTGCAGGCGGTGAAGCCGCTGGTAGACAGCATTCCGCCGGACATCACTAGCAGCGAGCCGGAAGAGCTGGCCCGCTTAGCCGCCGTGGGATCGCACCTGGGGCGGCAAAGCCCCAAGGTGCTGCACATGCTCACCCGGCTGCTCACCGGCAGCGCCGCCGACCTGCTGGACGACTACTTCGAGACCGACGTCCTCAAAGCGGCCTTCTGCTCCAGCGGGCTGATCGGCACGAAGGTCGGGCCGCGCTCACAGGGATCGGGGCTGGTGCTGCTGTACCACAAGCTGGGCGATTTTGATGGCAGCATAGGGGATTGGGGCTTCCACAAGGGGGGCAACGGTGGCTTTTCCCAGGCGGTGGCTCGCGCCGCGCAGGCGTTTGGCTGCGAAATCCGGCTGGACGCCGGCGTGAGTGAAGTCATCACCAAAAACGGCGCGGCGATTGGCGTGGCGCTACAAAACGGCGACGAGCTGTACGGCGACACCATCGTAAGCGCGCTGGACCCGCGCCGCACCTTTTTGCAGCTTGTCGAGCCGCGCGATTTGCCCACCGACCTGGTGGAGACGATTGAGAAGTTCAAATTCCAGGGCGTATCGTCCAAGGTGAACTTTGCCCTGGACGGCCTGCCGGAATACCCGACGCTGCCCGACCGCAAAGATATTTTCCGCGGCTTCATGAACATCGGCCCGACGGTGGATTATATCGAGCGGGCGTTTGATGATGCGAAGTATGGCTGGTTTAGTAAACGGCCGTACATCGACTGCTGCATCCAATCCACCATTGATCCTGACATGGCCCCACCCGGCAAACACATCATGTCCTGCTTTGTACAGTACACGCCGTACAAGCTCAAAGGCAGCGATTGGGACACCGAGCGAGAAAATTTGGGCGACGTGGTGCAGGCAACGCTCACCGAGGTCTTCCCCAACTTCAGCGATCTGGTGCTGCACCGTGAGGTGGTGACGCCGCTGGACATCGAGCGCACCGTGGGCCTGAGCGAGGGCAACATCTTCGCCGGGGAGTTCATGGGGCCGCAGATGTACTTTTTCCGCCCCGCGCCCGGCTGGAACCAGTACCGCACGCCGATCAAAGGGTACTACCAGTGCGGCTCCGGCACGCACCCCGGCGGCTGCGTCATGGGCGCGCCGGGCAAACTGGCGGCCACGCAGATTTTGGGGGACCTCAAGAAGTGAATGAGTGAAAAGTGAGAAGTAAACGCGTAACTGGCGCAATCTGGTACGCACATTTTTATTATGAGTTTTAGAACAGCTTTTATCATTATCGTCACCGGCAGGCCAGCAGCAGGGAAATCAACCCTGGCAAACTGGTTATCAAAGGAACTCAAGCTACCTGTTGTTAGTAAAGATAGCATTCGCGAAGTTCTATTTGAAGGATTGGGCTGGAAAGATCGAACTTGGGCACAGAAATTAACTGTCGTCAGTATAGAATTGATGTTTCATTTCGCACAATTGCAGTTAAAGAGCGGTCATTCTATCATCATGGACAATTCATTTCTGCCAAGTCTTTCTACATCGAGATTCACAACACTAAAAAAGCAAACCGGGGCGGAAATTATTCAAATTGTTTGTGATGCTCACAGCGAACTGCTTTTTCAAAGGTTCAAGAACCGGGCAGAAACAGGGGAACGCCATCCAGGACATGGCGATTTTGATGTTTTGGAAAAACTTCAGAAAGGATTGAACAAGAATTTGCCAATGCTAATGGAGCTTGGTGGACAGGTAATAGAAGTTGATACAACAGATTTTTCAACGCTCAAATATGAAGATGTCTTGGAGAAGGTAAGAACCTACGTGAACAAAGATTAAGTGTTGGCGCGCGTCAAAAAAATCCAATCCAGCAAATCTTTCACTTTTTACTTTTCACTTATCACTTTTTACTGAAACAAGTTATTAAAACACAACTGGCCCAAAGGAGCAGTAAGTGACCATGTTTGATGAATTGAGAAGCAACTTGCGCCAATCCTATGACCAGAAGGTTGACGAGCGAGATAGTCGAACCATTCAACCGTGGAAACTGGAGGTTCGCGCTCACTTTCTTTCCCTGCTGCACCAGGAACAAAAACGCACTTTGCTGGAAGTCGGTGCCGGTTCCGGCCAGGACAGCCTCTACTTCCGGAAGCAGGGATTGGCTGCTACGTGCATAGATTTGTCGCCGGAAATGGTCAGTCTATGCCGGAAAAAGGGGTTGCCGGCTTACGAAATGGACGTCACGCGCTTGCAGTTTGCCCCGGCCTCTTTTGATGCCGTCTATTCCCTGAACTGCCTGCTGCACCTGCCCCACGCCCAGTTCCAAACTGCCCTGACAGAAATCAATACCGTGCTCAAGCCGGCAGGATTGTTCTATCTGGGTGTCTACGGCGGCTACCAGCATAAAGGCATTTGGCCAGACGACCCCTATGAGCCTAAGCGATTTTTTGCCTTTTATTCGGATGAAGAACTTCAGAAACAGGTAACAAGCGTATTCGATTTAGTTTCTTTCCAAACGATTGCCTTTGATGAAGGAGAAACTGGGCTGCACTTTCAATCCTGTATTCTCAGGAAAAGGGAATAGAAATATGGATGCCTGCCTTTGCAGGCATGACACAAAGCAAATCACTTTTGAAACAGAGCATTCAGGAAGTCCCATTCAAAGATATTTAACAAACTTGTTGTTTTCATCCACCAGAATATTGGTGGCTTTGATGGGGCCATCTGCCAGCTCAAAGCCGATGATGATAATTTCTTCCCCTTTTTTGATCAGGTGTGCCGCCGCACCGTTCATAAAAATGTCGCCAGAGCCTGGCTCACCGGCAATCACATACGTTTCCAGCCGGGCACCAGAGGTGTTGCTCACCACCAATACCTTCTCGCCGGGGTAAAACCCCACCAGGTCGATTAATTCGCTGTCTATCGTAATACTGCCAACATAATTCACGTCCGCTTGCGTGACGGTTGCTTTGTGAATTTTGCCGTGTAACATCCATCGCATACTGTTTAAATCCTCTCTGTTGATACATACAAAAATTTCGCAACGGATATTATCACAATCTGTTGGTGAAAACGGTATATTTTTCGTTAGAACGGCCGTGCGTCGCTGAAGCCATCAGGCTGACCCCTCCAGCCGGTATACACTTTACACTTGGTGACAATCGCTGCACAA
>CALBTC010000328.1 GCA_937967805.1 uncultured Anaerolineaceae bacterium | reverse complement strand
CCGCAGTTTGCTGATCTGCAGTTTAAATTTTAAGAAAAGTCTGTTTATGTGCCATAACTTTAATTTCAAACTTCTTCGCCTATTCTGGCCCCAATAATACACGGATTCCACCGTTCCAACGAATGAATACCCGCGAAAAAAACAAAACACGAATCACACAAATAGACGAATGAAACGAATAAATCAAAAAAATTCGTGCCATTCGTTCATTCGTCATATTCGTGTTAAAAGCCCTTGACCAAAACCGCAAAGCGCAATACGCTAGAACAGATGTTTGCTGAACTGGTCATCAACATTGAAGCGCCGCTGGAAGGCACGTTTCATTACGACGTCCCCACCGACCTGCGCCCCAAGCTGCGCGTGGGTCATTTGGTGGAGGTAGAATTTGGCCGCCGCCTGGCCCAGGGCATCATTCTGCGCTTTGACGACACGGCCCCGGTTGAAGAAACCAAGCCGATCATTGCCCTGATTGACGAGAAGCCGGTCGTCTTCTGGTGGCAGATCGAGCTGGCGCAGTGGCTCAGCCGCACCTACCTGGCCCCGCTTAACGCCTGCCTACGCCTGATGCTGCCGCCCGGCCTCACCCGCTGGGCCGACGTGACGATGGACATCAATCCGTACTGGGATGGCAACGGCCGTCTCACCGACCTGCAAAAACAAATCATCGACATCCTCAAAGAGCGCGGCGACCTGCGCGGCCGTCAGCTCCAGCGCGCCCTGCGCGAAGCCAGCGGGAAAAAGAAGAAAATTGATTGGAAAACGGCCGTTAACCAACTGGCCCGGCGCGACATCCTGCGCAAAGCCACCGTGCTCGATCCCCCACGCATCCGCCCCAAGAAAATCCGCACCGCCGAACTGATCGCCAGCGACAAACGGGTACAAACTGTCGTGCCCAAGCTGGGCCGGAAAAACAAGCAGGCCGACGTGCTGCTCTACTTACTCAACAGCAACGATCCGCTGCCGGAAGAAACGGCCGTTCTTGAAGCCACCAACGCTCAAAAACATCACCTGCAACAATTGGAAGAAGACGGCCGTATCACCCGCACCCCAGCCCAAACCACCGTCCTCCCCACGGGACAAGAACTACCCGCCGAACACGCCGCCCTCTTCACCCAACTCCCCAGCCCCCTCGATCAATTAACAATTAACCATTTACCATTAACAATTAACCATTTAATCAACTCCGGCCACCTCGAAACCCTAGAAGAACCCGCCACCCTCAGCCTGGCCATCCCGCCCAAACAGGTCCTCAGCCACATCCTGCAACTGCGCCAGGCCACCACCTACCACGACGTGCTCACCCTGCTGGCCCGCGCCGCCCAACCCGTCAGCCTGACTGAAATCTATGCCGAGACCAAAGCCACCATCAACCACCTGCGCAAGCTGGCCAAGCTCGATCTTATTCGCTTTGGCTCAGAAGAAGTGTGGCGCGATCCGCTGGCCGACCGCGACTTTGTCCCCGCCCAACCGCCGCTGCTCACGGCCGACCAGGCCCGGGTGTGGGGCCGCATCAAAATGGCCGTACTCAAAGCCGAAGAGGTGATGGAACAAGGCGACGAATTTGCCGTTGATGCCCCCACGCCGATTTTGCTGCACGGCGTCACCGGCAGCGGCAAAACGGAAATTTACATGCGGGCCATTGACTATGCCATCCATGAGGGACAGCAGGCCATCGTCCTGGTGCCGGAAATTGCCCTGACGCCACAAACGGTGCGCCGCTTTGCCGCCCGCTTTCCGGGGCGCGTGGCCGTGCTGCACAGCCGCCTCAGCGACGGCGAGCGCTACGACACCTGGCGTCGCGCCCGGCAAGGCCTGTTCGACATCGTCGTCGGGCCGCGCAGCGCCTTGTTCACGCCGCTGCCCAACCTGGGCGTCATCATTTTGGATGAGGAGCATGACCCCAGCTACAAGCAAACCCCACCGGTGCCGCCACCTTATTACCACACACGTGAGACGGCTATCGCTCTGGCCCAAATCATCGGCGCCACGGTCATCATGGGCAGCGCTACACCGGACATCGTCACTTATCACCGGGCGCAAAGCGGCCGTTTCCACCTCCTCGAACTTCAAAAACGGGTCATGGGCCATCGCCAGCGTTTAGAGAGCCAGGCAGCACGCCTCCAACTCGCCAACCATTACCAACATGAAAGCGAAGACCCGGACGACGCCCTGACGATTCCCTTGCCGCCTATCCAGATTGTCGATTTGCGCCAGGAGCTGCGCGCCGGCAACCGCTCTATTTTCAGCCGGGCACTGGACAAAGCCGTCACCGAGACGCTGGAGCGCGGCGAGCAGGCGATTTTGTTCCTCAACCGGCGCGGCTCGGCCACATTTGTCATTTGCCGCGACTGCGGCTACGTGGCCACCTGCCCCCGCTGCGACCTGCCGCTTACTTATCATCGCCACAATATGATGCTGGTTTGCCATCACTGCGGCCGTCGCGAGCCGCACCAGACGGAATGTCCCCATTGCCAGTCGAAACGGATTCGCTACTTTGGATTGGGCACAGAGGAGGTGGCGGAACGGGTGCAGCAGCGCTGGCCGGAGGCGCGCATCACCCGCTGGGACCGCGACACCACCGCCGGGCGCAACACCCACGAGACGCTCCTCGCCAGCTTCATCAACCAGGAAGCCGACATTCTGGTCGGCACGCAGATGATTGCCAAGGGGCTTGATTTGCCGTTTGTCACCCTGGTAGGCGTCATTTCGGCTGATGTGTCGCTGGGACTGCCGGATTACCGCACGGGGGAACGCGCTTTTCAAATTTTGGCCCAGGTGGCGGGGCGCGCCGGGCGCGGTCTGCTGGGCGGCCGGGTCATCATCCAGACTTACAAGCCGGAGCATTACGCCATCCAAGCCGCCGCCGAGCACGATTACGCTTCGTTTTACATCGACGAGATACGGTTCCGCACGCAGCACAGCCTGCCGCCGTTCCGGCGCATGGCCCGGCTGCTGCTGATCGATCCGATTGATGAGCGCGGCAAGCGGGAAGCGGAGGCGCTGGCCAAGGGACTGCGGCTGCATATTCGCGAGAAAGCCCTGGCGGCGTCGGAGATTTTGGGACCTGTGCCGCCGTTTTTTAATCGAGTGGACGGCCGTTTCCGTTGGCAAATCATCGTGCGCTCCCCAGACCCCAACCGCCTGCTGACCGACTTTCCCATTCCACCCAAATGGATGGTAGACATCGATCCCGTAAGCACGCTGTAATAAATACCCCCGCCAGGACTCGAACCTGAATCGATCGCTTAGGAGGCGATTGCTCTATCCATTGAGCTACGAGGGCTTAACTGCGTTAGACCCCAAGGGTTTGCTCTTTATGGGCAAGGCTTTCTCAAACCAAACCCTTTGGGTCTGGGCCTTTAAATTTGCAGCAATTTCCTAGATGTGGCATATAATAAGAAATGGTTTGCTGCGCCGCAATGGTAGCGTAAACCAGGTGTAGAAACAAAAATTTATCGGGAACAGGATGGAAGAAACCAGGCACCTGCCGTTTTTTGCGTACGGCACGCTGTTACCAGGCCAACCGAACTACTTCTTATGGGGATCGGACATTATCTCTGTGGAATCGGCTGTGTTCCCCGGCGGTCGATTGTACGATATGGGGTATTATCCCATGCTGGTAACGGCCGTTCCCCCCGAAAAAGTCCACGGTATGGCCGTCACTGTTGATCCCGCCCAATATGAAGCCGTCATGCAGCGGCTGGATGAGTTGGAAGGTTATGATCCGGAACGGCCGGAAGAAGCAGCGTACCAACGGCAGGTGGTTGAGGTGGTTTTAGCAGACGGCCGTTCCCAACCAGTCTGGATCTATCTGGGCGATGCTGAACTCGTCCAGGACAAGCCGGTCATCGCCAGTGGCAGTTGGTCCGCCTATACGGCCAACATTCGGCCAGATTTGCAGGCATGGTGGCACTCCATTCGTACCGTTGCCGGGCTGCACAAAAAATAAAAGTAACGAGTAATACAGAAACGTGTTACTTAAAGTATCGGCAAAATCAAACTGGATTTTAGAAAAAACTTCTTGCCGATAACATACGAGCAAAGTCAACAACTCATTCCCAAATTACGATTTCCCACACTGAAGAATTTATCGTTAAGAAACGGGAAGACAGAAGATGAAAAAAATTGGTGTTTTAACCAGCGGCGGCGACGCACCCGGCATGAATGCAGCGGTGCGCGCTGTGGTTCGTGCCGGCATCTCTGCCGGCGCAGAAGTGTACGCAATTTATGAAGGCTACCAGGGCATGGTTGACGGCCGCGAATGGATTCGCTCCATGACCTGGCAAGATGTAGGCGGTATTCTGTACAAAGGGGGCACGCTCATTGGCACCGCCCGCTGTGATGATTTTAGGGAGCGACACGGCCGTCTCCGCGCCGCCCGCAATTTATTAGAGCACGGCATCGACAACCTGGTGGTCATTGGTGGCGACGGCAGTCTGACCGGGGCCAATATTTTTCGCCAGGAATGGCCCGGCCTGCTGGATGAGTTGGTCGAAAATGGTGAACTCCCCTACGAAATGGCCCAGGCCCACCGCCAGCTTACCATCATTGGCCTGGTCGGCTCTATCGACAACGACATGTGGGGCACCGACATCTCCATTGGTGCCGACACCGCCCTGCACCGCATCACCGACGCGGTTGACGCCATTTCCAGCACCGCCGCCAGCCACCAGCGCTCTTTTGTGGTGGAGGTGATGGGCCGGCACTGCGGTTACCTGGCCCTGATGAGCGCCATCGCCACCGGGGCCGACTGGGTGCTTATCCCCGAATCTCCCCCCAACCTGGATAACTGGGAAGATAAAATGTGTTCGGTACTGAAAACCGGCCGGGAACACGGCCGTCGCGACAGCATCGTCATCGTGGCCGAAGGGGCCCAAGATCGGTACGGTAAGGAGATTCCCTGCGGTTACGTCAAGCAGGTATTGGAAGATCGGCTACAGGAAGATGCCCGCGTAACCATTTTAGGCCACGTGCAGCGCGGCGGTTCCCCCAGCGCCTTCGACCGCAATCTGAGCACACTGATGGGCGCTGCGGCCGTGGATGCCATCATGTCTGATCAGGTCACCGGAGAAGCATACCTGATTGGCCTGAAAGGCAACAAGATTGTCCATTTTCCGTTGGATGAATGCCTGCAAAAGACAAAAGAGATTGGCGAAGCGATTAAAAATTGCGATTTTGCTAAAGCAATGGAACTGCGCGGCCGCGGCTTTCGTGAAGCATTTCAAACGGTGCGCACCCTGGTTCGCGCCATGCCGCACGATCCCTCACCCGGCCAAAAGCAGCGGCGCATTGCCGTGATCAACAGTGGTGCCCCCGCGCCTGGCATGAATACGGCCGTTCGTGCCGCCGTCCGTTTAGGGTTAGACAAAGGCCACGCGATGTTTGGCATTTCCAACGGCTTCGCCGGCTTTGCCAACGACGAAATCACCGAACTCAACTGGATGAGCGTCAACGGCTGGGCTTATTTGGGGGGCTCAGAACTGGGCACCAACCGGCACATCCCGGCCAACAGCGATTTTTACAAAATTGCCCGCAACATTGAAGAACACAACATCGAAGGATTGTTGATCATTGGCGGCTGGTCTGCTTACGTTTCTGCCCTGGAGCTGTACCAGCGGCGCAACAACTATCCCGCCTTCAACATTCCCATCGTTTGCTTCCCCGCCACCATCGACAACGATCTGCCCGGCTCCGAGTTAAGCGTGGGGGCAGACAGTGCCCTGAACAGCATCATCGACTCGGTAGACAAGATCAAACAGTCGGCCGTGGCCTCAAGGCGGGTTTTTGTGGTGGAAGTGATGGGCGAACGGTGCGGCTACCTGGCCCTGATGTGTGCCCTGGCCACCGGTGCGGAACGCGTGTATTTACATGAAGAAGGTATGAGGTTGACGGACCTGGCTAAAGACGTTGAGCTGCTGGTATCCGGCTTTAAAGCGGGCAAGCGGCTGGGGGTTATCATCCGCAGCGAAGGTGCCAATGACACCTACACCACCGACTTCATGTGCGCCCTGCTCGAAGAAGAAGGGGGTGATTATTTTACCGCACGTAAGGCAGTGCTGGGGCACATGCAGCAAGGCGGCAATCCGGCTCCTTTTGACCGCATCTTTGCCACGCGGTTAGCCACAAAATGTATTACTTACCTGGAAGAGCAAATCGGGCAAACGGAAAAGGTAAGCGCCTGTATTGGCTTGCAAAACGGCTCCTACAACTTTACAGAGTTCCACGACATGCTGCGCCTGATGGACATGGAAAATCGGCGGCCCAGGCAGCAGTGGTGGATGGCGCTGCGGCCCATCGCCCGCACGGTGTCGAATGGACAAAGGCAATCAATCGGCACGCAAGAAGTGCCCGTTTAAAGGCATCATTGCCATGAAGATTTGGTGTGAAAGACGGCCGTTTTCTTGACACACCGTTTAAACCAGACCTAAAATAAAGTTGTTCCGCCACGGGAGAAAATAGGAAGCTTAATTGATTAAATGAGACAACTTCGCCAACATCCCATTTTTGTCATCCTTGCCTTTTTTGCCTTTATCAGCCTGGGTTGCCAGGCATCTACCCTGCTGCCGGCGGCCAACAGCAGCATTGATGATGAAGCAGTTGTGGCCGCAGCGGTGGCCACCGTTTCGGCCCAGTCCGAAGTTGTCCGCATCAGTGAACCGGCACAAACTACAGAAGTTGTCACCGCTGGCTTAGAAGATAAATTCATCGAGATTTACAATCGCGTCAACCCCGCCGTGGTTCACATCTTTGTGTATGATGATAACAACATCTTTTTAGGTACCGGCAGCGGCTTTGTCATCGACCGTAACGGTAACATTGTAACCAATAACCATGTGGTGGCCGATGGCAATGAGTTCGAAGTGGTCTTTGCCAGTGGCAAACGCAGCCGTGCCAGCTTGCAGGGTACCGATGTAGACAGCGATCTGGCCGTCATTCAGGCAGAAACAGTGCCGCCAGAGGTCAATCCCGTTCCGCTGGGCGACTCCGGCGAGCTGCAGGTAGGGCAGTTTGTCGTTGCCATCGGCAATCCATTTGGCGAAGCCGGCTCCATGTCGATTGGTATAATCAGCGGGCTAGGGCGCACGCTTGAATCGCAGCGGGTGTTGGCCGGTGGCGGCAATTTCTCCATTCCCCAGGTCATCCAAACGGACGCCGCCATTAATCCGGGGAACTCCGGCGGACCGCTGCTCAATCTGAACGGAGAGGTCATTGGCGTCAACAGCGCCATTTTGTCTACCACCGGGGCCAACACCGGGGTAGGATTTTCGATTCCGGTAAATGCCGTGCGCAACATCGCCCCGGCCCTCATTGCCGATGGTGAATACAGCTACCCCTACATCGGCATCCGCATGTGGCCCCAGGCGTTTACGCTGCGCCAGCTAGAAGCACTGGACCTGCCGCCAAACGGCGTTTTTGTCACGGGCGTTTCCGCAGACACTCCGGCAGATCAAGCCGGTTTGATTGGTCATAACCTGTCGCTCTCCTTCACCCCAGACGGCGATTACATTACTGCTATTAACGGCCAACCGGTTCGAAATTCTGATGATCTATTGAGCTATCTTGTTTTTGAAACGACCGTTGGTGAAACGGTTGAATTAACGGTCATTCGGGAGGGTGAAGAAATCAAATTGCCGCTAACGTTGGGGGAACGGCCGTAAAACGGCCGCCATCCCCCGGTTTCAACGTTGTCGTTGACCGTAAACGGTTGAAACAAATCCCTCACATCACAAACGCTTCCGTTTACGCTTTGCCCCACAGCTTATTTTTTTAGACTATTTTCAGGAGGTCGTATGATTACTCAGGAACAATTCCAGGAGTTATTGTCTTTTGAACCTACCGATGCCCCGGTGCTCAGTCTTTACCTCAGCACCGACAGCGGAGAGGAGCCAATCGAAGCAATTCGGCTAAAAGCGAAAAATATGCTGCGCGAGGCGAACAAGTGGGAAGAAGACGTCGAGGCCATTGAAACGTACCTCAACCACAGCTTTGACTGGTCATCGCCAGGACTGGTTGTCTTTAGCAGCCAGGGGGGTGAATTTTTCCGAGCATTTCCTACGGCCGTTGCCTTCCGCAACCGCTTGCGTATTGCCCCAAAACCCTACCTCAAACCATTAGGCCATCTGCTGGACCATTATGCCCATTACGGCGTTATTTTGGTGGATCGTGTGGGTGCCCGCTTCTTTTCTTACCATCTGGGCGAGCTGCAAGAAACAGAGGGCTATATGGGGGAAGAAATTCACAAGCTCAAGCAAGGACGCGGTTCTTCGGCCATTGGGCGGCGGGGCGGCACGGCCGGTGCCAGCCGTGAAGAGGAAAACGCCCGGCGCAACATGCGTGAAGCTGCGGCCGCTGCCACAAGCTTCTTCAGCAACAAGCCGATCCGCCGCCTCTTTTTGGGCGGCACGGCCGAAAACACCGCCCAATTCCGCGACCTGCTGCCCAAGCAGATGCAAAGCTGCCTGGCCGGCACGTTCCCCATCGACATGAACGCCGGCGAGCACGAGGTCCGCGAAGAAACGATCAAGCTGCTGCAAGAAGCCAATGCGGAGCGGGAGAAAAAAATAGTCAAAACGCTGCTCAGCACCCAGGCCAGCGGCGGCCAGGCGGTCGTAGGCCTAGACGACACGTTGCAGGCCATCAGCAACCGGCGCGTGCAAACGCTGGTCATCAGCGATGGCTTCCGTGTGCCCGGCTTTGTGGACCACAATTCCGGCTTTGTGGTGGCCAATCTAACCAAAAGCCCGCTGAGTGACAAGGAGCTTACGGCCGTTGAAGACGTTATCGACAGCGCCTTTACCCTGAGCCTGAGCCAGGGAGCTCACGTCGAAGTCATTCGCAACGATCCTGCACTGGAAAAAGCGGGCAAAATCGGGGCGCTGCTGCGCTTCTAAAAGAGAGATTGGAGATTGGAGATTAAAAAACTGATCCCTGCCAATCTCTAATCTCCAATCTCCCAATTATGACAATTCCCCAATTCATTCATCAGTTGGCCGCTGCTTTCCCGCCGCCAAACTGTGCTAATCCCTATGAGTATGAACGGCCGTTCACTGCCGCGCGCCGCCACAATTTACAAACATACCTGGAGCTGATGGTCCAGCAGCAGCCAAACCTGCTGCTGGTGGCCGAGGCGCCCGGCTACCGGGGCTGCCGCCTGAGCGGGATTCCGTTTGTCAGCCCACACATGCTAACCGAATTGGGCGCTCGCTTTGAACGATCAACCAATCCATTCCAACCTGTCGATGAGTGGCCCCACATCCAGCGCGAAGCCAGCGCCACCATCGTCTGGCGCACCATTGGCAGTTGGCGGCCGTATCCTCTGTTGTGGAACATTTTTCCCTTCCATCCACACCAGCCGGGCGAGCCACAATCCAACCGCACGCCAAAAGTCAGCGAGATTGCTGCCGGACGGCCGTTTCTGGCCCACCTGCTGCAAATTTTCCCCAACGTTCGGTTAATTGCCGTTGGCAAAAAAGCGTCTCTGGGATTAACGCGGTGGGAGTATGACTTTACGGCCGTTCGCCACCCGGCCCAGGGCGGCGCCAAACAGTTTCAGGCAGCCATGCAAAACCTGAATGAGGCGTGAAACGTGAAGTTTCCGCTTTGCACGTTTCACGCGCCACGCCGCCAAGAAAGCATTGTAGCCTGCGCTTCCTTTCGGGTATAATTTTCGCCATGCCAGTCTTTACTCATACCTCACACCCACCCCGGAGGAAGCCATGAATGCATCATCGCTGCTGGATTTACGGCCGTTGTCCATCGCCGAACTGTTTGACCGCTCGTTTCGTCTTTATCGCAACAACTTTGTCACCTTTTTGGGTATCGTTGTGCTCACCCAACTCCCGCTGGTTCTCTTCCAGATTGCGCTGGCAGCTCTGGCAGACACCTCAGCCGATCTGAATAGGACCTTATTTATGGACCAGTTGGTAGGAACGGCCGCTGTTGCCAGTATCATTGCCGCAATTTTGAGCCTTATTTTCACCCAGGTAGGCGCTGCCGCCCTCACCAAAGCAATCTCAGACAGCTACCTGGGACGACAAATTAACTTTTGGGACGCTTTTCAACGAATTGGCGGCACCTGGTTTACGCTCATCTTTGCCACCATTGTCGCCGGCCTGGTGCTTGTCGGGTTAGCCATTCCTATTGCGCTGCTTGCCAATATTCCCTGTATTGGATTCATCATAGGCATTGTGGGGTTCATTTATCTGTTCGCCGTAGGTAGTATTCTGATTTCGCTCATTCCACCTGTGGTTGTTTTAGAAAAAGGGGGCGTCATCAATTCCATTAAACGCGCCTGGACGATAGGCAAGCTGCGCTTTTGGTGGGTGTTTGGCTATTTAATTCTACTAGGGCTATTATCCCTGTTAATCATCGAAGGCCCCACTGCCCTGCTGCTGGTTTTGTTTGAAACGGCACTTGGCAACACGAACATTGTCTTACAAACCATTGTACAACAGTCGGCCGGCCTGGTGCTAACGGCCGTATTCCTGCCCATTCGTCTGGCCGCCATTACCCTGATGTACTTTGACCTGCGCATCCGCTTTGAAGGCTTCGACCTGATGGTCCTGGCCTCTGCCGATGATGAATTTACCGTCGATGTGTCTGACCTGACAACCAAGACAACCTTATGACCGCACTCACTAATAATTTACAACCGTTGGGCATGGCGCAACTGCTGGACCGCGCCATTCGGCTGTATCGCAACAACTTCCTCATTTTTGTCGGCATTGTGGCCATTGCCCAGATTCCGGCAGCCATTGTCAACATGATCGGCCTCTGGCTGGCCCCGGCTCCAACGTTCAATCCTGCCGCTACCGTCACCGACATGTGGCTGCAAATCGCCCAGAGCAGCGGCTTTGGCAACAACCCCTGGGTGTGGCTGGGGCGGCTGGTGACGCTGCTGCTGGTGCAGTTGGCCACCGCCGCCATGACCAAAGCCGTGGCCGAAAACTACCTGGGGCACAAAATTGATCTGTTTGGCGCTTACCGCAAAATCGGCCGTTCTGGGGTCATCCTGCTGCTGGCTACCTTTATCGGCATCTTCATAGTCATCGCCCTGGGCATCTGGTGGATCATTGTTCCCTGCCTCGGTTGGTTTACCGGCCTGGGCATGATCTTTTTCTTTGCGCTGGTGGTGCTGCCACTGGTGGCCCCGGTGGTCGTCTTGGAACGTCGCGGCGCCCTGGAAGCGTTGCAGCGCGCCTGGGATTTAGCCCGGCGGCGCTTCTGGTGGCTGATTGGCTTTATGCTGCTGCTGGGCATCTTTGGCCAGCTGGTGGTAACCGGTCCGGCTATTCTGTCGGTTTTTATCATCAACAGCGTCTTGGGCAGCAGTGTAGACGCCACAACTTCCACGCTCATTCAGCAGGTGATTGGCCTGCTGCTGAACCTGATTTACCTACCCTTGCAGCTCACCTGCGTCACCCTGCTTTATTTTGACGTCCGCGTCCGCACTGAAGGGTTCGATTTGGCGCTGCTGGCCCTAAGCAAGCAGGCGGATGCCGAATCTTTGACAACAACCGCCCCGCCACTTGACAAAAGCGCCATCCCTGCCTGGGAAGAGCTAGGCTATTTTGCCCTCATCACCATTGCCATTGTTGCGCTGTACATTGCCCTCATTCTCATCATTTTGCTGCTGACGTTTGGTTTAAGCGGGTTAAGTGGGTTTTGATGTTTAGGCGGGGGAGATACGGCCGTTTCCTACCCTGGCTCTTCGTGTGTCTGCTGCTGTTAATGGGCAAGCAAGCCGTTCAGGCGCAATCCAGCTCTCTCATGCTAGATGCCTATTGGCAAACCATTGCCGACATTCGGGACGATTTGAACGCCGCCGAATCAGACGACAGCGCCGTGCGCCAAACGGCCGCCGCCCGATTGGCGGCCATAGACGCGGTTGAACTGCCGGACGGCCGTACCCAACCCATCGACCACAGCTTCCTCATCCGCGAACTGCAAAACGAAAACAACAGCCTGGAGACACTGACCACCTTGTTCACCGCCTACGCCAGCAGCCGCCAGGGCTGGCCGGACCCCGCCCTCCCCCAACTGGATGAAGCCGCCCTCAGCCAAATTTTGCGCCGAGCCGAGTTCCAGTATGCGCCCGACGAGCCCAATTTTTTGCAGCGGCTGTGGCAAGACATCCGCCAGGCCATTGAAGATTTTTTCCTGCGCCACTTCCCCGAAGAGAGCACAATTCGGCTGCCGCTCGGTGACCTGATCGTCGTTGCCGCGGCCGTGTTGGTGGCCCTGGTGCTGGCCTACGCCCTGCGCGGTCTTGTTGCCGACTTCACGGCCGACGCCGCCATGAGCGCTGAGGAGGAGCTGGGTGGCGAACCGCTCACCGCCGAGTTGGCCTTGCAGCGAGCCCAGGAACTGTCCACCGGGGGCGATTACCGCACGGCCGTGCGCTACCTTTACCTCTCCTCCCTGCTGCTGCTGGAAGAACGGGGTCTGCTGCGCTACGATCGCTCACTGACCAACCGCGAATATTTGCGCACCGTTTCCCATCGCCCTGAGCTGGCCGCCATTTTGCGCGAGGTCATCGACGTCTTTGACCGCGTCTGGTACGGTTTCCAAACCGTGACGGCCAATGAATACGACGCCTACGCGCAACGCGTAGAAATGCTCAAGCAGCAAAAGGAGGCGGGATGAAACGGCCGTCTCGCGACACGCTGCTGGCGCTGGGGCTCTTCCTTTTGCTGACCATTTTCACGGTTATCACCGTGGTGCAGCAGGCCCAGGCCAGCCTGGAAGACCCACCGTTAGCTTCTTTTTCCACCCAGCCCCAGGGCAGCCGGGCGCTCTGGCTTTATTTGGAATCGCAAAACATGAAACTGACCGATTCGGTCGGCGCCTCGTTTGGCGTCCCAGCTGGTGTCAATCTGGCCCTGGTACTGGAGCCCACCGTTGCGTTTACCCCAGGCGAGTGGGAGCTGCTGCACAATTGGGTAGAGGATGGCGGCACGCTGCTCATCGCCGGCAATGGGGCAATCAGCGCCAGCCTGGCCAACGAATTAGAGATTAACTTTGGTCTGGTGCCGTCAACCGATGCGGCCGTTTCTAACCAGACCCCGCTGCTGCAAGCGCCGCCGCTGCCCACGCTGGAAAACGCCGGCACGCCTTATTTTTTGCGCCCGGAGCGGGATGATTTTGTGACGCTGCTGGCCAACCAAAATGGGAATCCCACGGCCGTTGCTTTTGCTGAGGGAAACGGCCGTGTCATCTTCACTACCCTCACCGAACCATTCAGTAACGAAGGGCTGCAAAAAGAGGGCAATGCCGAGCTGGTGCTCAACCTGCTCAACGGCGCGCCAGACGTGCGCGGCATCTGGTTTAACGAGTGGCACCACGGCATTCGTCCCCAAGCAGACGATGCGCTGACGGCCGGCAACTGGCTCCAGCGCACGCCGGTGGGCCGGGCTTTGCTGCTGGTGCTGGCCGTTATTTTTATCGGACTACTGCTGCGCGGCCGTCACTTTGGCCGGCCGGTGCCGCTGCAGCAGGATATTGTGCGCCGCGCCCCGCTGGAGTACATTACCGGTATTGCCAATCTCAGCCGGCGGGCGGGACACCGAACGGCCGTCCTGCAACATTACCACGATCATCTGAAGCGCGAGTTAGGCGCACGCTACCGGCTCAATCCCAGCCTGCCCGACGACGAATTCATCAACCAACTCGCCGCCTACCAACCCAATCTAGACACCGACGCCCTGCGCCGGCTGCTGCAAAAACTGTCCCGCACCGACGTCAGCGAAGGGGAGATGGTGCAGATTGTGCGAGAGGCGACAGTGTTCAGTAAGCAGTAATCAGTGGTCGGTAATCGGTGGTCGGTAAATAGTAAACGGTGAACAGTGGAAGGAGCGTTTAAGTTAAGATGGAAAAGAGCGAATATGCAGAAAGTTTCAGGCGTGAATCCCAACCTGAGTATTTCACTAACGACAATCCGTTTGCCGATAACCGATAACGGTTCACCGATAACCGTTCACCGATTACGGATAACGAGGAGACAAAATGGA
The DNA here is from genome assembly GCA_937967805.1 of uncultured Anaerolineaceae bacterium. The sequence goes on along the minus strand of CALBTC010000328.1, from coordinate 11,603 downwards.
ACCAACCCAACTCAAAACCATCTACCAAACCCTGCGGCAGGAGGCCGATAAGGTGCTGGTGGGCCTGGAAGAGCCGTTTGAGATGCTCACCATCGCCCTGCTCACCGGCGGCCATGTGCTGCTGGAAGGCGTGCCCGGCACGGCCAAAACGCTTATGGCCAAGACCCTGGCCCAACTGGTGCAGGCAAATTTCAACCGCATTCAGTTCACGCCGGACCTTATGCCGTCAGACATTTTGGGCACTTCTGTTTTCGACATCAGCAATGGACAATTTTATCTGAAAAAGGGGCCGATCTTCACCCAGATTTTGCTGGCCGATGAGATCAATCGTGCCCCGGCTAAAACCCAATCCGCCCTGCTGGAAGCGATGGAAGAGCGGCAGGTCAACCTGGAGGGCACCCGCTATCCGCTGGGCGTGCCCTTCATGGTCATCGCCACGCAAAACCCCATCGAGTACGAAGGTACCTACCCGCTGCCGGAGGCGCAGTTGGACCGCTTCCTGTTCAAAGTCACCGTGCCTTACTCCGATCTGGACACGGAAATTGAGGTGCTGCGCCGCTATCACCACGGCTTCGATGCCCACGATCTGGCCGCCACTGGTCTCACAGCCCGGCTTACGGCCGAAGCCATTGCCGAAGCGCGGCAGGCGATCAACCAGGTGGTGGTGGAAGATGGGGTGCTGAACTACATTGCCCAGGTTGCGGCCGTTTCGCGCCAGTCGCCAGATTTAACGTTGGGGGCCAGCACCCGCGCCGCCACCCACGTGCTGCTCTCGTCCAAAACGTTTGCCGCCCTTCAAGGCCGCGACTTTGTGACGCCAGACGATGTGAAATACGTCACGCCAGCCGTCTACCGCCACCGCATCCTGCTCAAACCGGAAGCCGAAATTGAAGGGCTCAATGCCGACGCGGTGATTCGGCGGCTGTTGGGCCAGGTTGAGGTACCGCGTTAAATATTTATCCACAGATTGGCGCTTGCAAAGCGCTGCAGATTTCGCAGATGACCTTTTTCGGAACATAACAATCTGCGCTAATTTGCGTAATCTGCGGATTGTTTTTTATGATGATTGACACGGCCGTTTCCACCCCCACGCTCAAAGCAGTTAACCTCTCCCCGCTGCGCATTCCGCAGATTCAGCGGGATCCGTTGGCGTTTTTGCAAGGCAGTGTGGCGGCGCATGGCGACTTTATTCATTATCCGCTTGGGCTGTGGGAAGTGTACCAGTTGAATCATCCCGACCTGATTGAGCATGTGCTGGTGACCAACCAGCGCAACTACAGCAAGAACACGGTGCAGTACAACACGCTGGCCAAAATCACCGGGCGCGGGCTGTTGACCAGCGACGGCCGTTTCTGGCGCAGGCAGCGGCGCATGATCCAACCTGCCTTTCACCGGCAAAAGGTACTGGGCTGGGGGCAAACGATGATGGCCGCCACGCAAAAGATGCTACAAAAATGGCAGCCAATCGCCCAATCGGGCCAGCCATTGGACATCGATGAGGAGATGATGGCCGTGACGCTGGAAATCATCGGCCAGGCGCTGCTGGGTATTGATTTAGAGGAAGATGCTGCTGAACTGGCTCGGGCCGTGCTGACAATGCTGGATTACGTTGTATACCGTTCGCAGCGCCCGATTGTGCTGCCGCTGGCAATCCCCACGCCGCGCAACCGGCGCTTTCGGGCCGGCCTGCAAAAGCTGGACGCCCTCATCGACCGGGCAATCACCGACCACCAACAGGGTCGCAGCAATCCAGATGACATATTGAGCCAGATGCTGGCTGCCACCAACCGCGAAACCGGCGAAACGATGAGCCGCGCCGAGCTGCGCGATGAGCTGATCACCCTGATTGTGGCCGGGCACGAAACGGCCGCTTCCGGCCTGAGCTGGCTTTTTTACCTGCTGTCACAAAACCCGACAGTTGAAGGGGAACTGGTGGCGGAGATTGATGGTGTTTTGAACGGCCGTCTGCCCACCACCGATGATTTGCCCAACCTCCCCACCGTCAAGCGCGTCATTGCCGAGGCACTGCGGCTGTACCCGCCTGCCTGGGTCATCACCCGCCGCGCTGTTGAATCTGATACAATGCTGGGTGAGCCGATTCCGGCGAACGCAATTATCATCATGAGCCCGTACACCACACACCGGCATCCAGCTTTCTGGGAAAAACCGGAACAGTTCTACCCGGACCATTTCCTGCCTGAAGCGGAAATGCAACGCCCGCGCTACGCCTATTTTCCCTTTGGCGGCGGGGCGCGGCTGTGCATTGGCGATCAGTTTGCCAGGGTGGAGATGGGGTTGGTGGTGACGGCTGTTTACCAAAAATACCGCCTAAAACTGCTGCCCAATCACCCGGTTGTGGCCGACCCGCTCGTCACCATCCGCCCCAAACACGGCCTGATAATGACTGTGCAAAAAAGGTAGCTTAGACATGAACTCTAGGACGCAGAGACCACAGAGGGAAAAAGAGAGCCCTGAGAAAATGAGATTAGCTGTTGTTCTCTGTGCAGCTCTGTGATTTCTCTGTGTAACTCTGTGTTCCGCATTTCAATCTGCGAAATCTGTGTAATCTGTGGATAAATAATCTATGCAGCCGACGAATCGAGGCATCCTCATTTTACTGCTCTCCGCCCCCATTTTGGCGACGGCTACCTGGCTGCCGATCATGCAGTGGCTGGCGCTGGTTTATTTTGTGTTGGCCTGCCTGCTCATCTGGTTCGATTGGAAAACGGCCGAACCCATCGAAAAGCGCTTCAACGTCCGCCGCGAGCATGACCAGAAGCTCAGCCTGGGGACCGACAACCCTATCAAAGTTTTTGTACGCAATCGCAGCAACCGCCCGGCCAGCGTGTGGCTGCGCGACGAACCGCCCGACGAATTTAATATCTCCGAGCGGCTGCTCAGCGGCGAAATTGCCCCGCGCCGCACCTGGGAAGCCACCTATTACGTGCACCCGCTGCGGCGTGGCGATTACCGGTTTGGCAACCTGAATTTGCGCTGGCAGGGGCCGCTGGGGCTGGCCATCCGCCAGGGCAGTCTGCCCCTCACCGCGCCGGTGAAGGTGTACCCCAACCTGCTGGACGTGCGCCGTTACGATTTGCTGTTGCGGCGCAATCGCCTGCAAGAAATCGGTCTGCGCCACACGCGCCAGTTTGGCGAGGGCACCGAATTCGAACGCCTGCGCGAATATCTGCCCGACGACGAATACCGCCGCATCGACTGGAAAGCCACCGCCCGCCGTCACCGTCCCGTCACCGTGGAATACCAGACAGAGCGCAGCCAAAACGTCATTGCCCTGCTGGACGTGGGGCGCATGATGCAAAGCCCGGTGGCCCAGATGGCCAAGCTGGATTACGTGGTCAACGCCGTGCTGCTGCTGGGTTACGTGGCCACCGGCAAAGGGGACAAAGTTGGCCTGATGAGCTTTGCCCACGACATCCAGCATTATCTCTCGCCACGGCAGGGACGCGGCCAATTTTACCGCATGTTAGAGCTGCTCTACGCCGTTGAAGCCCAGCCGGTGGAGTCCGATTATCGCCGGGCATTGAGCTACCTGGCGGCCAAGCAGCGCAAGCGCTCGCTGGTGGTTATCTTTACCGATTTGACGCACGGGGTTAGCATGGAAGGATTGGTGAGCCATGTCTCACTGCTGGCGCGGCGCAGCCTGCCGCTGGTGGTCACCATTAGCGACCCGGACGTGGTGCAGGCAGCGCAGCAGCAGCCGGAAGATTCGCAAATGGCCTACCAGCGCATGGCTGCCAGCCAACTGCTGGTCCAGCGCCAGGTGACGCTGGACCAACTGCGCCGGCAAGGCGTCCTCACCTTAGACGTCCCCGCCAACCAGCTCTCCATCGCCGTGATTAACCGCTACCTCGAGCTGAAAGCAAAAACCATGCTTTGAAGCCAGGTGTGAGGCGGCAAAGAGTCTCACGCAAAGACGCCAAGGATTTTCACCTTTGCGCCTTTGCGCGACATAAGTTATTTCTAACAACATCTGATGAACCTGCCGAACAAGGATACAAAAAAGGATGGCAAAATTAAAGCTGGATTTGCACGATATTTACAACCGCGGCGATAAAATTGAGGCGGAGCTGAACCGGATCATGGAAGAAGCCATCGAGCGGCGGATTGAATTGGTAGAGATCATTCCGGGCAAGGGCAGCGGCCAACTGAAGAAGCGCGTTTTGCGTTTTCTCAACCAGCCGGAGGTTCGCAAGCTGTACCATCGGGTAGAGAAGGATAGTAAGAATTACGGCCGTATCTTCGTCCACTTCCGCCATTAAAGTTTATTACTCACCGAAGCCCACGCCGCAACAAGGAGTGAAAGGTAAAAATGAGCGCAAACCGAAAACCGTTGGGTATCAAGAATTACGGCCATATTCCCCATCTCCCAGGCAGCCGCATGGGGCCTGGCGATCATCATTGCCATGAAGGGCAGGCACTCATCGCGACGGAAAAAGCGCGAGATAAAAACGACGAGGTGTTTGTTCAAGAAAAGCTGGACGGTTCCAACGTCGGCGTGGCCCGCATTGGCGATACAATCTATCCGTTAGGTCGTGCCGGCTACCTGGCTGCAACATCGCCATTTGAGCAGCACCACCATTTTGCCAAATGGGCCTATGCCAATGCAGACAGGTTCCTGCGAGTTTTAGAAGACGGGCAGCGGCTGGTTGGTGAGTGGTTGATGCTGGCACATGGTACGCGATATGAACTGCATCATGAACCGTTTGTGGCGTTTGACATCATGGAGGGGACAGAGCGTTTGCCATTTGATAATTTCATCAAACAAGTTCAATCGCTGTTTGTTGTGCCCCATCTGCTGTGGCGCGGCAGTCCATTTAGCATTGAGCAAGCGCTCGATGCGCTGGGCGACTTTGGTTTTCATGGCGCGCTGGAAACGCCGGAGGGGGCCATCTGGCATTGGCGGCCAGATGATGAAGGGTCTTATGCTGCTAAGGAGTGAGGGGAACGGCCGTATCCCCTCCCAATCGCTGTGGCTGGCGTCTTGCCGGGACGCTATGCCACGGCCAGCAGGACCACCGAAGATTCCTCACCCTACCTCAGCGATTGAGCAGGTCTGCACCGGAACCGGGTTCGGAATGACACGAAGGCATCCGCTTGTCATTCCGAAGGGCAGTGCCAGCCCACTTCTTCAAATTTCAGTTGCCAGCCCTGAGGAATCTTTCGACTGACTCTTATCACGAATTAGGAGCCATCTCCCAACATAGTGTGGATACGGCCGTTTCTCCCTGGTCCTCCTGTAGTTACTATAGCTGACTGATGAGACGGCTAAAGCGTCTATTTCGGAAGACTTCCGCTTAGCGGAAAGTAAGCTACAAATAGGCAAGGGGCGTTAATCAAATGTTATTCATTGTCATTGGCGGAATCATGTTTTGGCAGTATCGAAGGACAGAAAATCGGACACATGCAAGGCTCTGGATGATTGGCTCGGCAATCTTCGCCACACTCGGCATTCTTAGCTTGCTAGGCAGCGCCTCTTCCTAACTCATTACTAAAGTCCGATCCGGACCAAAGCTCACAGAACGATCTGGAACCAAACAACCCACTAGGGTAAAATTAGCGGGTTGTTTGGTTGACTAAATTGTTGATCGAGCATCTTAATTACGATTGGTCCGCCTGAGCGGCGGCGAGGGTGAGAAGCTGCTGGATACGCGGCAAAATGTCGGCCGGGTTGGGGTGCAGCCCTTCCTGGATGAGGGCGCTGTCGTAGAGCTGCTCGATGCTCAGGTTGATCAGGTCGCTGTCCGGCTGGTTGGCCACCAGGTGGGCCAGGTGGGCCACCAGCGGATGGTTGCGGTTGACTTCCAGGATGCGCTTGGGCACTTCGTAATCCTGGTTGAGCAGCCGCTGAATGCGGTCCATCTCTTTGTTTTGCGCGTCTGCCGGGGCCACCAGACGCACCGGGCTGTTCTTCAACACTTTAGAAGCACGCACTTCCACTACTTTGTCGCCCAGCGTGGTCACGCAACGGCCGATAAACTGGTTAAACTCTTTCTCCGGCAAAGCGGCTTCCGTTTCTTCTTCCTCGGCGGCTTCGTCCGTTTCCGGCAGTTCAATGTCGGCGTCGTCGATGTTTTTGAACGGCGTCTCTTTATATTCCATCAAACCCGGCGCAATCAGCACGTCCAGCGGATCGACCCAGTAGAGAACTTCCAGATCACGCGCTTTGAACGGGTCCAGGTGCGGGCTGTTGGCCACGGAGGAGACAGAATCGCCGGTGACGTAATAAATCTCGGTCTGGCTGTCCGGCTTGCGCTCCAGGTAGGCGTCCAGCGAGGTGAGTTCACCGTCTGACTTGGAGGTATGGTAGCGGAAGAAGGGCAGCACATCTTCTTTGGCGTTGGGGTCGATGGCGATGCCTTCTTTGAAGTAACGGCCGTATTCCCCCCAAAACTGCCTGTACTTCTCCGGCTCCTCATCGGCCATCTTCTTCAACTCGCGCAGCACGCGCCCCTTGATCATCTTGCCCAACTGGCGCATCAGGCGGTTGTTCTGCACCGTTTCCCGGCTCACGTTCAGCGGCAAATCTTCAGAATCGACCACGCCATCGACAAACTCCAACCACTTGGGCAGCAAATCGGTGCAATATTCCTGGATGAGCACATTATGCGAGTAAAGCATGACGCCGGGGTCTTTGCGCGCCGCCAAAATGCCCGGCTCCCGCTTGGCCGGAATAAAAAGCAGCGCCCGCACGTTCACCGGCGCGTCGGAGGCAAAGTGGATGACCGCCAGCGGCTCCTCAAAATCCATCGTCATCTGGCGGTAGAAGTTACTGTAATCTTCCTGCTCCACGTTAGACGGCTGCTGACGCCACAGCGGCGTCTGCTGGTTCACCTGCTCCTCGCCGATGTAAATGGGGTAGCGCACAAAGTCGGAATGCTTTTTGATGATTTGTTTTAGCTTCCACTCGCTGGCCATGTCGGCTGCATCTTTTTTAAGGGTGATATGCATCTCCGTGCCGCGATCCTCTTTTTCGGCCGGCTCAACATAGAACGCATCGCTTCCATCAGACACCCAGGCGGCCGCTTTGGCCCGTTTTTTGTAGCTGCGGGAAACCACGCGCACCTCGTCGGCCACCATGAAGACGGAGTAGAAACCAACGCCAAACTGCCCGATCACGTCGTTGGGATCGAGATCATCGTCTTCCGTCACCTTGTCTAAAAATTCGCGCGCGCCAGACTGGGCGATAGTCCCCAGATTGGTCACCAGCTCATCTTTGGTCATACCGATGCCGCTGTCTTTGATGATGATCTTTTTTGGCTCGTCTTCGCCCACTTCGGGAATTTCAATGTGGATAGCCAGCTCAGCGTCGGGGTCGAGCACGTCGCGGTTGGTGAGCATCTCAAAATGGACGCGCGTGAGAGCGTCAGAGGCGTTGGAGATGAGTTCGCGCAGGAAAATATCCTGCTCTTTGTAGAGGGAGTGGACGAGGATTTGCAGCAGCTGCTTGACCTCGGCCTTAAATCGGTAGTCAGTGGTTGGGGTTTGTTCGGCTGTTGTCATTATGCATTCTCCTCAATATTTTTAATAGGACGCAGATTTATCTGATTTGCCTGATCCTGGTTATCATGTAAATCAGGTAAATCTGCGTTCCATTATCCTTAATGGCGATACTTTTATCAGTTGTGAATTTTTTGGTGGTCTTGTTCCGATTAACAATCTGCCAGACACGGCCATATTGCCGGGAACGGCCGTTATCATACCCCGATTTTGTTAGACGCGCATAAGATCAATTGTTGACGGCCGTATCAAATCCAGTATGATCACCGCACCCATTCAAAACCCGCAGAATTCGCAGATGACCCCAAAACACGTTATCACCTCTGCGTCTCTGCGCCTCAGCGTTACGCTTTTAAGGAGCATAAGATGAGCAGAGAACAGATTGAACAAACCGTAAGCGATTACTTTGCCGCCGTTCGCAGCCCTGAGTCCCAAAGCGTTTTGGCCCTTTTTTCCCCCCAAGCCGGCCACCATGACCCGGTTGGCGCGCCGCCGGTTAGCGGCTACGATGGTTTGCGCAAATTTTTCAAGGGGATAGAATCAACCTTTTCCCAACTGATCATGACGGAAACGGCCGTCTACATCAACAAAAACGAAGCGGCCGTGCATTGGCAGGCGGAAGGCACCGGCCAAAACGGCAAAACCACTGTCTTTTCCGGCATCGACGTATTCACCTGCAACGACGAAGGCAAAATCAGCAGCCTGCGCGCCTATTGGGACCCGCGGGCGATGATGGCGCAGTTGAAGGCGTAATCGGTTATCGGTAATCGGTGGTCAGTAGGGGCGAGGCAGGTGGGTAACAACTCTGCCACACAAAAGGTCAGTTCTCCACCTGCCTCGCCCTCACCCCGTGAAATCAACGGCGCAGCAGAAGGCCCAGTAAACCAAAACCGGCCAGGAGCAGGAGCAGCCAAATCCCATTTTGGCTGAGGAAGCTGAGCCAGGCTGGCTGGGGAGCCTGTGCTGCCAGCCAATCGGCGTTGAGCTCGACCAGCGACATGTCTAGCGTCTGGCTCAGGCCTGATTCGCAGCCCGCGCCAGACAAGTAAACAGACCCCAACTGGCGCAGCGCCTGGTCGCCAAACTGGGCCCGAATGTAACCCAAAAGTGACACAGCTTGCGCCAGGGCCAGCTCCCGCTCCGCTGCTTCTTCGGGAAAGTTAGTGCAGAGGATGAGTAAGGTTAACGCCATGTCGTTGGCAACGGCCGTTTCCATCAATTCTTCTCGTTCCCCATTATTTTCTTCTACAAACAACGCCAATCCCTCTTCATACCAGCGGGGCAGTTGCAGCGCCGGGGCCAATTGATACAAACGCAGATGGGTCATTTCGTGCGGGATGGATTGGCTTAAGTCGGCCTCGGCGGTGAGTAAGTTGACGGCCGTTACCAGCACCACGCCCAGCGATGGGTCTGTGTGTTCATTTTGCCAATCATGGCCCGCCAGCCGCAGTGCCGAACGCAAATCGGCGGTTGAGGTGTAGAGTGAGAGGCTCAGTGGTGTAACGGCCGTCGGCGGCAAAATGCAGTCCAGCGTTTGGCGGCTGTTGGCGGCGATTTCCCAGGCCAACCGGCCCAGTACGTCATCATTACCCGTCCAATGTACAATAATGTCTTCTTCAGAAAGCACTCGCCAATCGAACCGATCATCTTCGTAGATGAAGCGATCTTCTGGCACGGTGATGGCCTGGCCATCGGCGATGGTCAGCGCCCACCAAAAGGTTACTTCGGCAAAAGGGTCCAGCCCGGCCAGCGTGGGATCCAAATCGTAACCGGCTATCAGCTGCGAATCATCCTGGGAAAAGCGCACGGCCACCGAAAGCGGCGTAGCGGCGCGGGCCGTATTGATAAACAGCTCAATCTGTTCAACTTCGTCGGCAAACTGCCCCGTCAGGCGAAAGGTGACCCTTTGCCCGTAAGCAACCTCAGCCTCGCTGGTGAGGGATTCAGTTTGGGCAACGGCCGTTCCCCTTACACTCAACAGCAAAGCGGCAGCGAATAATCCGAGCAATCTGCGCACAAATCGATTCATATGAACTCGACTCTTCATCAGTTGACCAAGATTGGGCCAATTTTTAAATTTGAATGGCCTTATTCAGAGCAAATTGGCCCAATCTCCTGCCACCTGAATAGATACAATTAAAAAATCTGGTAAATCTGGTAAATCTGCGAACTCTTTGATGATGAATCACAAACCCAATACGGTAATCGTCGTGGCAATGGTCAGCGGGCTGAGCAGGGTAGACACCATGACGATGCTGGTAACGGCCGTTGGCTCCAGCTCAAACTCCGTGGCCAAAATAATGGTAAACACCGCCGGCGGCATGCTGGATTCAATAATTGATGTGGACCGACCCAGGCCGGACAATCCCAGCAAGGTTGCCACCAGCAGCCCGACAAGCGGACCAATTACCAGTCGCAGCCCAATCGCCGGCAACGCCAGCCGCAGAGAGGCAACGGTTTTTAGATCGGCCAGCTGCATCCCCAGCACCAGCAGCATCACCGGGATGGCGCCCGCGCCGGCGACTTCGATGCCGCGCAGCAGCGGCGCCGGTAGAGTAATATTGAAGCTGTACACCACCACGGCCAAAACGGCCGCATACACCGCCGGAAAGTGGAGCAAGCGGCGCAGCGCCTCGCGCCAGGGCATCTCCCCCATCGACGAGATGAAGATGCCAATCGTGTACAGCATCACCGTGCTGGTGGTGTAATACACAACGGCACGAGCCAGGCCGGGATCCCCGTAGCGCAGTTGATTGAGCGTCATCCCGTAATTGCCGCCGTTGACAAACATGGTCACCACCATCAAGGCGATGGTTTGGCTGCGGCTCAACCGCAGCACCCGCGCCGAAACGTAAGCAACCACGCCCATAAGCAATACAACCAGCACGGTGAACGAGGCCAAACTAACCAGCTCTTCCCCCGGCAACCGGGAACCGACTAAAGATGAAAAAACCAGGGCCGGACTCAGCACGTTGAGTACGATGGAGGACAACGTCCGTTTCTCCACCCCACTCCACCGCTGCAAAGCAAACCCAAAGGAAGCAACAATAAAAATGGGTAAAATGTTTTGGGTTAAAACAAAAACGATTTCAGTCAATTAATCATCTTCTTCGTCGTCGTCAGCAAAGGCAAAATCAACAAAATCGAAGTCGCCGGCCATCATGGCCGCCTCTTCCATGGCGTCTTCAACCGCTTCGTACACCTCATCAACCTCTTCAACTTCGGGATCGTCGAGCATGTTGGCCAGGATGCGCTGCACTTCGTCGCCGCCGATTTGGCCCAGCGAGGTGACGGCCGCCAGGCGAACGGCCAAATCTTCATCATAGGCCAATTCGGCCAGCTTGGGCACAAAATCGCTGTTGCCAATCGTTCCGGCGGCGCGAGCGGCTTCAGCGCGCATATCTTCATAAGGGCTGCCCATTTCACCCAGCACCGTCACCGTCCAGCGTCGGTCAGCACTGTTGCCCATGGCAAAGACGGCGCTCATCTGCATCGACTGATCCCCATTTTCGTATGCTTCTTCGATCAATTTGTTCACGCGGGGATGGTGTGCCGCCCCCAATCCTTCCAACAAAACACGGCGGACGGAAGCGGCCGTTTCCTCATGATCGTATTCAGCCAGCAGCGTGTCGATCAAGCCGGGCAAGATACGCTCCGGCAGTTGGCCCCATTCGGCCAGCAGCACGTAATGGCCCAGAGCACCGGCGGCAGCGGCACGTACTGCCTCCACCGGGTCTTCCCGCAGCAATATTTTTATTTTGGGGATCAACTGCACATCGGTGGAATCCCACAATCCATCCAGGGCCGCGGCGCGGACTTCCGGCAGCGGGTCTTGAAAGTTGTGGACAAACACGGGGGTAAAATCCACCACAAAATTATCTTCAGAGATGTCGGCCAGGTGGCGCACTATGGCCTGACGCCGATCGGCGGGAACGGCCGTCCAGCCGGCTACAAACACCGCCCACTCCTCATCCTGCATATCAGACAGCCGGTAAAGCTCCGAAATCGGCAGCGGATCGGCGTGGAACAATTCATCTAATATCGTTGCAAACGATTTTTCTTCTTCTTTCATCATCGTCACTTTT
>CALBTC010000327.1 GCA_937967805.1 uncultured Anaerolineaceae bacterium | reverse complement strand
CCGAGCGGCTCTATCGCTTTGCCCATTATCCGGAACCGGAAGATGATCTGGACCTTTTGGCGTTTATAGAGGCAGGCCAGAAACGAACCTTTGCCAGAGGAGAAGGGTTACCCGGACAGGTCTGGGCCGGGCAGCAGCCGCTGGAAAAAATCGACATCAGCGAAATTTCTGCCGCAGAATTCCCCCGCCTGAGCGAAGCATATGCCGTTAAGTTTCGCACGGCGCTGGGAGTACCCATTTTGGATGATGAGAACGTAACGGCCGTTCTGCTCTTTTTTGGCCAACAATCTACCGGGCAAGAAAACCTGCTGCGCCCATTATTAACGGCCGTTGCCAACCAGTTAGGCACGCTGCTGAAACAAAAGCAGGCAGAAGAAGCCTTACAGTATCAAAGTCGCCTACTATCCCAGGTGAGCGATGCCATCCTTTCTACCACGCTTGATCTGACAATCACCAGCTGGAACGCCGGTGCCGAGAACCTGTACGGCTGGTCGGCCGATGAAGCCATTGGCCGCAACGCCACCGAACTGCTGCAAACGGATTTTGGCACAACCAGTCGGGCCGCAGCCCTGGCCCAACTGAAATCAACCGGTGAATGGCATGGCGAAGTGAGGCAACAAACCAAAGACGGCCGTCTGGTGGAAGTGATGGCCTCGTCTTCAACAATTAAAAATGATGCTGGTGAGGTTGTCGGCCTGGTTGCCATCAATCGCGATATCTCTGATAAAAAGCAGGCCGAACGCGAACTCATACGCCGCAATCGTGAGCTTGGCGGGCTGCTCAAAGTGGGCCAACAATTGGCACGCTCGCTGGACCCGGGCGAACTGCTGGAAACCATCGTGGACACCATTACCGCTGCCCTGCCCGCCGCCGAAGCCGCCACCGTGCTCCTGTACAACAAAGATTTAGGGCAGTTGGTAGTGGCAGCGCATACAGGTTATCGGAATGAGCTGTTAGACCAGCTCACCTTTGCCCCAGATGTTAGCCTGATCCGGCCCATTTTTGGCGACGGACAAACCGTCATTATTAATGATGCCCAGGCAAATCCGGCGTTTGAACTTCTAGGCTATCCGGAACTCGACCGGCTAAAATCATTGATTGGGGTGCCGCTCCTTGTGAACGAGGAACGAATCGGAGCCACCTTTGCCGACAACTTCAGCCAGACAGGGGCGTTTTCTGAATACGATTTACGGTTCCTGCAAGCCCTGGCAGCCCAGGTAAGCGCGGCATTAGAACGGGCACAGCTGCATCAAAAATTAACAACGTATGCCGCTACGATGGAGCAGCAAGTCTCCCGGCGCACCGCCGAATTAACCCAGGCCAACGAACAGCTTCGGCAAGAGGTTATCGAGCGTCGCTCCGTTGAGGCACAGCTGCGCTACCAGGCAAACTTGCTGAACCAGGTATCAGACGCCATCATCTCAACCGATCTCAATTTCCACGTAGCCAGCTGGAACAAGGCAGCCGAGCATATCTATGGTTGGCAGGAGGGGGAAGTTAAAGGAAACATTATAGACCTGCTGCAAACTGAATTTCTGGGCAGCGAAACCTTAGAATCCTCAGTCCGGGCACTTTATGAAACGGGCAACTGGCGCGGTGAAGTCAGGCAAGCAACAAAATCGGGACGGCGCATTGTTGTGCGTTCTTCCGTTTCTCTGGTACAAGATCATACTGGTAAGACCATTGGCGCCGTGGCCATCAACAGCGACATCACCGAACAGCGCCGCACTGAAGAAAGCGAGCAAGAACAGCGCGCCCTGGCAGGGGCGCTGCGCGATTCGGCCGCCGCGTTGAGCCGGTCGCTGGACCTGGATGAGGTGCTGGATCGGATTCTGGTCAACGTCCGGCGCGTGGTGCCCCACGAGGTGGGAAACATCATGCTGGTAGATGATGATGTATTGACAATAGTCCGCCACCACGGCTATGAACAATATGGCATTGCCCAATTGATTAGCAATGTGCGCTATTCCCTTGCCAACATTGCTCATTTACGAGAGATGAGCGTCACCGGAAAACCGGTTTGCATCGGGGATACATATCAAGACAATCGCTGGTTCCAAATCTCCGGCACCGAATGGATACGCTCCTACATCGGCGCGCCCATTCAGTGGCAAGGAGAGACGCTGGGTTTTTTAAACCTGGACAGCGACCGGCCCAACTTCTTCACCCGGCACCAGGCCGATAACCTGGCGGCATTTGCTGACTATGCGGCCATCGCCATCCGCAATGCCCAGCTTTATGCCAGGGCGCGCGAGCTGGCTTCGCTGCGGGAGCGGGAACGGCTGGCCCGGGACCTGCACGATGCGGTCAGCCAGACGCTGTGGTCCATTGCCCTGATGGCCGACGTTTTGCCACAAAATTGGCGGCAAGATCGGGAAAAAGGGAAAAGACGGCTGCGCCGGATATCGCAGCTGGCGCGCAGCGCGCTGCTGGAAATGCGCCTGCTGCTGCTGGAGCTGCGCCCGGCAGATTTACTGGAAGTGAACCTGCCGGAGCTGCTGGGGCATTTACTGGAATCGGCCGCGGCGCGGGCGGCTGCCGAGAAGGAAATCCAAATTGATGATGATTGCCACCTGCCGCCGGACGTGAAGATGTCGCTGTTTCGCATTGCGCAGGAGGCATTAAACAACGTTGTACGCCACGCGATGCCCACCCGCATCAAACTCTCACTGCGATGCCGCGGCGGTGGGGTGGAGGTCATTGTTGCCGATGATGGCCGGGGATTTGATCCAACGGCCGTCGCCCCCGGCCATCTTGGTTTACAGGTCATGCGGGAACGCGCGGCCGGCATCAACGCCCACTTTTCTATCGACACAGCTGTGGGCACAGGCACAACGGTAAACATCCGCTGGCCGGAGGAAATGGGTAAAACAGCATGAAAGCTCAAGAAACCATTCGCGTTCTGGTTGCTGATGATCACATTATTGTGCGCGAAGGATTAGAATCCCTGCTGGATGCGTTCCCGGACCTGGAGCTGGTTGGGGAAGCGGAAAACGGCCGAGTGGCCATTGAACTGGCGCAAGCCTTGCAGCCCGACGTGATTTTGATGGATTTAATCATGCCAGAAATGAACGGCATTGAAGCTATTAAAAAAATCAAGCAGCAAAACAAGCAGGTACAGGTGCTGGCCCTTACCAGCTTCTCCAACAAAACGTTGGTCAAAGATGCGCTGGAGGCTGGGGCCATTGGCTATTTGCTAAAAAACGTGCCGGCCGTGGAGCTGGCCCAGGCCATTCGCAACGCCCATCGGGCAGAACCCACCCTGGCACCGGAAGCCACCAAGCTGCTGTTGGAAACAATAGTGCAGCCGCCCAGCGATTACGGTTTGTCCGACCGGGAAAAAGAGGTGCTGCGCCATATTGTGGCCGGGAAAAAAAACGAAGATATTGCTTTGGCGCTGAGGATTTCTCCTTCGACCGTAAAAAACCATGTGAGCAGCATCTTGACAAAGCTGAACGTGAAGTCCAGAACAACGGCTGCCACCAAAGCGGTTCAAGAAAATTTGCTTAAACCATAACCTACCAGTACTTTTGACCTATTCAATTTCGGTCTAATGGGTCATGGTTTGTAACCTCAACTCCGGTATGATCTCAGGCAGAGGTGATATTAGTATCGTACTGAGTAGCGATGGTAAGTTTTAGCCCGACAGCAAACGTTCGAAGCGTGCTAACCGGCACGGGCAACATTCTAGGGGATAAACAGGCGCCGATTTTGAGGTTGTTTCTCCTCGTGCTATTAGTAGGGCTAATTGCACTGGTAGCAACCTTGACTGTGATCGATCCGGCCAGGCGCATGTTGGGTTTGGCCTTTGGCGGAACGGCCGTTCCCCTGATTTTGGCCATGCTGCTGCTGCTGCGCCGGCAGCGGGTAGTGCTGGTCAGCTGGCTTTTGCCTATTTTCCTGCTGCTGCTTACCAGTGGCAGCCTGTATGCGTATGACGGCATTCGCAGCATCAGCAGCGGCGGTTACTTTTTGCTGCTCATTATTTCGGGCTTACTTCTGGGGGGAAGTGCCGTCTTAATTTTTTCTGCCGCCAGCCTTTCTGCCGTGACGCTTCTCTTTGCGGCAGAAAGGTTGGGCTACCTTCGCACAACAATCTCCCCCATGGTGCAACTGTCTGACCTGGCAACAATTGTCGCCATCATTTTTACCGGTGCGCTGCTGCTCTATGCCGTTCTTACGTGGCTGGAACAATCCAACTTGCAGGTTCGGCAGCAGCAACACCAACTGCAGCAGGCGTTTAACCAGATTCAGGAGGCGCTGATGCAGGCTGAATCGGCCAATGTGGTCAAAACAGCTTTTTTGCAAAACGTGAGCCACGAACTGCGCACCCCGCTCAACGGCATCATCGGCATGGCCACGCTGCTGCAGCATGATGACCTGCCGCCCGAGCAGGCAGAACAGGTAGACGTCATCCAGGATAAATCGCAAGAGCTGCTGCAGCTGGTAGAGGAGATGCTGGATTTGAGCCAGGCAGAAAGTGGTAAGAGGCTCATCAGCCAACGGCCGTTTCATCTCCAGACCTGCCTTTCTCAGGCGGTGGACATGGTTTTCTCGCCGGCCCACAAGAAAGGGCTGGCCCTCCACACGCATATCAGCCAGACCGTGCCCGATGTGGTTATCAGCGATGGTGTCCGGCTGCAGCAGGTGTTGGTCCATTTGCTGGATAATGCCGTCAAGTTCACGCCGGCCGGTGAAGTAACCGTTTGGGTAGACGGCCGTTCCCTGCCCAACAATCGGTACGAGCTCCAAATTGTGGTGCAAGACAGCGGCATTGGCATCCCGGCGCATCACCTCGAGACAATTTTTGAACCGTTTTTCATCGGAGACCCTTCCTTAACGCGGAACTTTCATGGCGTTGGCCTGGGGCTGGCCCTGGCAAAACAGATCATCGATCAGCTGCAAGGGCAGATTAAAGTTGTGAGCGAACCGGGCATCGGCAGCACGTTTACAGTTATAATACCCGTTGCCATACCGCAAACGACGGTCAGCACTTAAATTACCCTGCTGTAAGAAGCACTACACCACTATGACCGAGACAATTGAAAGCTTGCTGTTTACCAACCATCCCTATCCCATATGGATTTACGACCAGGAAACGCTGCAATTCCTGGCGGTGAACCATGCGGCCGTCTTGCAGTACGGTTACAGCGAGGCAGAATTTCTGCAAATGCGCATCACCGACATTCGGCCCGGAGAAGATGTTCCTACGCTACTGGAACATTTGCAGCAGGAACGGCCGGAGCGGCAAATTACACAGGGTTGGCAGCACCGGCGCAAGGACGGCACGCTGCTGGAAGTGCGCATTACCTCCCACACCATTCCCTACAACGGCCGTGATGCCGTCCTGGTCATTGTCGAAGACCTGACGGAGCAAATGAACATTGCCCAGACGCTGCGACACAGCCAGGAACAATACCAACAAATTGTAGAAACAGCCCAGGAAGCCGAACTGGCCCTGAGCCAAAGCGAAGCGCGCTTCCGTACCCTGGTACAACAATCAACCGACGTCATAACCATTATTGATGCCTCGGGGATGATCACGTACCAAAGCCCGGCAGCAGAACACGTCTTTGGCTACCCGCCTGAAGAATTAGAAAATCAGGACGCCTTTAGCCTGGTGCATCCGGATGATTTACCCCATTTGCTCAACCTGTTTCAATCATTGGTACAGCATCCGCAAAAAACCATTACCGAAACATTCCGTTTCCGTCATAAAGACGGCACCTGGCGCACCATCGAAGCTGTGGGGCGCAATTTGCTGGATGATCCCAATATCAGGGGCGTTGTGACAAACGCGCGAGACGTGACGGAACGGGTCGAAGCAGAGATCGCCTTGAAAAAATCGGAGGAAAGATACCAACTGCTTTATGACAACGCGCCAAACATGTTTGTATCGGTCGACCCTAAAACAGTCCAGGTATTGAAGTGTAATGAAACGGTTTTCAGAAAATTAGGCTACAGCAAAGAAGAAATAATCGGCCGCCCGGTCACCGATTTTTACCATCCAGACAGCAAGAAAAAGGTGGCAGGCTTGCTGGAAACGTTCATTCAAACGGGAAAGCTGCAAAACGTTGAGCTGCAACTGCTGCATAAAGACGGCCGTATCATTGACGTCATGCTAAATTCAACGGCCGTACGGGATGAGGCCGGCAATATTCTCTACAGCAGCTCCATCTGGCACGATGTGACGGAACTGAAACAGGCGCAGGATGCCCTGGCTGCCAGCGAGCGACTTTACCGCACGCTCACAGAAACCTTGCCGCACGTCATCTGGCTGGCCGATGCCGAAGGCCAGGTCACATTTTTAAACCAAGCGTGGTACCGGCTGACCGGGCTCAGCAAAGAAGAATCGTTGGGCAGCGGCTGGGTCAGCGCCGTGCATCCGGATGATGTGGACGATCTCCTGGCCAAATGGGAACACGCTTATAAACATGGTGAAGATTATCGCGGTGAATGCCGCTTCCGGGCAGCCGACGGCTCGCTGAGAATACTGGCTTTCATTGGCACGCCAGTTTACGACGAGCAGGGCAGCATCACCAACTGGGTCGGCATCAACAGCGACATTACCCAGCAAAAGGAGGCGCTGAAAGCCTTAGAGGAAGTAGAAAAACAGCTGAAAGCCCGTGTGCGCCAACAAGCGGCCGTGGCCAAAATCGGCCAAATCGCCCTGTCAGAACCAGAGCTAAACAAACTGTTTGATCAAGCGGTTTCGGTGGTGGCCGATACGCTGCAAATTCCGTTCTGCAAGGTGCTGGAATTGCAGCCGTCCGGCACCGAACTGCTGCTGCGGGCCGGCGTCGGCTGGCAAGAAGGCTTGGTCGGCCAGGCCGCCGTTAGCGCTGATTTGGATTCTCAAGCAGGCTACACGCTGCAAAGCGATGGACCAGTCATCGTGACCAACATGCACCAAGAAACCCGCTTCAACGGGCCGGCGCTGCTGCTGGACCACGGCATCATCAGCGGCATGAGCACGGTGATTCACGGTCGTAAAGGACCCTTTGGTGTTCTGGGAGCCCACACAGACACCCCTCGCCTTTTTACCCAGGATGATATTAACTTCCTCGCCTCTGTGGCCAATGTTTTAGCCGTCGCCATTGAAAGCCAACAATACCATGCGCAGGCAAACTACCTCTCCACCATCGTGCAATCAACAGAGGATGCCATCATTGGCAAGTCGCTAGAGGGCATTATAAAAAGTTGGAACACGGGTGCCGAGAAGATGTATGGGTATACGGCCGAAGAAGCCATCGGCCGGCATATTTCCTTTATCGCCCCACCGGAAAAGAAAGCCGAAATCGAAAAATTTATGCGCCAACTGTCCCAGGGGAAACATATCTATCATTTTGAGACAAAACGGGTGCGCAAAGACGGCACCGTCATCGACGTTTCCCTCAGCCTGTCGCCCATCCAAGATGCCGGGAATAAGATTATCGGGGCGTCTGCAATTGCCAGAAACATTACCGCGCTCAAAGAAGCACAGCGCGATAAGGAACGCCTGCTCATTAGTGAACGCATCGCCCACCAAAAAGCGGTTCAGTCTCGCCGGCGGCTGGCCTTTTTGGTCGAGGCCGGCAAATTATTGGGGTCGTCGCTTGATTACGAAGAAACCCTGCGTGCGGTCACGCAATTGGCAACGCCGGACATCGCAGATTGGTGTGTTGTGAATCTGCTGGATAAAAATGAGCGGTTGCGGCTGGTATCGATTGCCCACGCTGATCCGGCCAAAGTTACCTGGGCCCAGCAGCTGCATGAACAATATAGCCAGAGTGATACGGCCGCATACGAGGTGATAGAAACAGGAAGAGCACAGCTGTACCGCCACATTACAGATGAGATGCTGGTGCAAAATGCCATAGATGAAACACACCTTTCTGTTTTACGCCAGGCCGGGCTTTGCTCGTTGATGCTGGTACCCATGAAGACGCACGGCAAGGCAATTGGCACAATCTCCTTTATCTCCAGCCGGGAAGAATACCTGTACGACGAAGCCGACCTGGCCATGGCAGAAGAGTTGGCCGCCCGGGCGGGAACGGCCGTTGAGAATGCCCGCCTCTACCGGGAAACCAAACAGCTAAACCAGGCGCTGGAGGAGCGGGTGCGGCAGCGAACCGCTCAACTGGAGGCAGTCAATGCCGATCTGGAAGCGTTTGCCTATTCCGTTTCCCATGACCTGCGCGCCCCGCTGCGGGCCATGGACGGCTTCTCCCGCATCCTATTAGAAGATTACGCCGAGGAAATGGCCGAACAAGCTGCATTCTACCTCAGGCGCATTCGCCGCAATGCCCAACAAATGGGCGATCTAATCGATGACCTGCTGACTTTTTCCCGACTCGGCCGTCAGCCTTTGCAAAAAGAAGTCGTTGCGCCGCAAGCCCTGGTCCAAAAAGCATGGGAGCAGCTTAAAGAAGAACAACCGGAGCGCAGTGTCAACATCACCATTCAAGCCATGCCTCCTTGCCACGCCGATCGCAGCCTGCTGGCACAGGTATTCACCAATCTGCTGGCAAATGCATTAAAATATACGCGTACCCGAGAAACGTCCCAGATTTTGGTGGGTGCAACAGAGCAAAACGGCCGTACAGTCTACTTCGTTCAAGATAATGGTATCGGTTTCGATGCCAAATATGCAGAAAAAGTATTTGGCGTTTTTCAGCGACTGCACCGCGCAGAAGAGTATGAAGGCACCGGTGTGGGTCTGGCAACGGTCCAGCGTATCATTCACCGTCACGGTGGCAAAATTTGGGCCGAAGCCGAAGTCGATAAGGGCGCAACCTTTTACTTCACGCTTGAAGATGAGGAGAATCTATGAGTAATTCAGTGGAAATATTGCTTGTTGAAGATAACCTAGACGACATCGAGCTGGCCCTGCATGCATTGCGCAAAAACAAGCTGGCTAATCATGTTGAAGTAGTACGGGATGGCGCCGAAGCCCTGGCGTTCCTCTTTGCCGAAGGCAACTATGCAGATCGCAAGAAAAACCACACGCCCCGGCTCATCTTGCTGGACCTAAAGCTGCCCAAAATAGATGGCCTGGAAGTATTACGGCGCGTCAAGAGCGATCCGGACCTGCACACCATTCCCATTGTGGTCATGACCTCTTCCGATCAGGAACGAGACATTGTTGAAAGCTATGAGTACGGCGTAAACAGCTACATCCGCAAGCCGGTCGATTTTGACGAGTTTGTGGAAGTAATTAAGCAGCTTGGCTTTTACTGGCTCATTTTGAACCAGCCGCCCAATAATGCTTAAGGCTTTCCGTCCTGGTCCAATTCAACAGACACAGTATTTATCCTGAACACGATTGAGATGAACGAACGATTAAATGTGCTTCTGTTAGAAGACAGAGAGGATGATGCGTATCTGGTTATTCACGAGCTAGAGCGTTCCGGGTATGAACCTCATTGGCAGCGCGTGGATAACAGGGAAGCATATTATCAGGCTGTCACCCAAAAACCTGATTTGATCCTGGCCGATTACAGCCTACCCCAATTCACAGCCCTGGATGCCTTGCATATTCTTCAGGAACTGGACTTAGACATTCCGTTTATTGTCATTACCGGAACGCTGGAAGAAGCAGCATTGACCTGTATGAAGGAGGGAGCGGCCGATTATCTGCTAAAAGACCGTCTTACGCGCCTGGGTGAAGCGGTAAAGCGGGCTCTAGAAGAAAAACATCTGCGACAAGAGCGCGCACGGGCAATAGCCGATCTTTTTGCCAGCGAGGCCCGTTTCCGCCGCCTGGCAGAAAATGCCCCAGACATTATTTACCGGTTTTCTGTTAAAGAAGGTAAACCACCAAAGCTGCAATATATCAACCAGGCCGTATATCATATTACCGGCTACAGGCCGGAACAATTTTATGAAGATCCAAAGCTGTTCTGGCAAATAATTTATTCCGATGACATGCACATACTGGAAGACTTTTTCAACCTGACGAAACTCCACCGTTTTGTAGAGCATCGCTTTGTGCATCGTGAGGGCCACATTCGTTGGATTCAAAATCGGGCAGTGCCCATCTATGATGATAATGACCAACTGATTGCCGTAGAGGGTATCAGCCGGGACGTTACCGAGCGGCGGCAAGTGGAAAAAGCAGAGCGCGAACAGCGGCACCTGGCAGAGGCGCTGCGCGACACAGCAACGGTTTTGAACAGCACGCTGACGCTGGACAAGGTATTTGACGGCATTTTGAAAAACGTTGAACGTGTGGTGCCCCATGACGGCGCCAACATCATGCTGGTTAAAAATGATGAAGCTTATGTTGCTGCCTGTTATGGCTATTATCTGGAAAACAAAATAACGGATCAGGTGTTGGCGCTGCGCTTCACGATAGAGCAGACGGTCAATTTGCGCACGATGATGGAAACGAAACGGCCGTACACTATCCCCCACACCCATGAAGACCCTGCCTGGCAAACTTTGCCGGCGACAGACTGGGTCGCTTCCCACGTGAGCGCCCCCATTCAAAGAGATGGCGTCGTGCTCGGTTTTCTCAATCTGGACAGCCAGACACCCAACTTTTTCAACGACCATCATGCCGAGCGTCTGCAATCTTTTGCCGACCAGGTTGCCATTGCCATTCGCAACGCCCAGCTTTATGAAACAGAACAACGTCAGAGGCGTATTGAGGCCACCCTGCGCGAAGCGGCGGCCGTTCTCAATGAATCTTTGCGTCTGGAGGAAGTCTTTACCCGCATTCTGGACCAACTGGCCCAGGCCATTGAGTTCGACAGCGGTTCGGTGCAGCAGGTTGATGGCAACGAGCTTGTCCTTAAGGCGGTAACCGGATTTAAAAATCGCGAAAAGTTGCTCAATATCAGGATTCCCATGACGCCAGAGTACCCAAACAGGGATGTTTTAAAGTCGCAGAAGGCTTTGTCGCTATCTGACGTATCCAAGGCGTACACCGGTTTTAACCAAATTATTGAACGGTACCAGACACGAGGCATTTGCTCTTGGCTGGGTGTACCGATGATCGTACAGGGAAAAGTAATTGGCATGATTACACTGGACCGGCAGGAAGTACGGCCGTTCACCGCCGCAGAAATTGATATTGCCACTACCTTTGCCAATCATGCCGCCACGGCCCTGCAAAATGCCAAACTGTATGAAGAACTGGAATTTTATAACGAACAGCTGGAGCAAGCCGTTTTGGAACGCACCAACGAGCTGCGGCGCGCCATGCAAGAAGCAGAAACCATCCTCAATAATAGCCCCGATGCCATTTTGCTGCTTTCAGCCGGCGGCATCGTCAAAACCTGTAATCCTGCTTTCTGTGACTTGTTCGGTTACAAACCAGACGAAATCAACGATGCATCGCCCATTGATTTTATTACCCACGAGTACCAACGAGCTATGAGCCGCTTGCTGGACCGCGCGAAGGATTTTCTGCAAACTGAACGCGCCGAATTGATGGCGCAACGCAAAGACGGCACCCAATTTGATATCGAAGTAGCTTTATCACCAATTGCTGATCATGGTCGCGAACCGGGCATCGTTTGCACCATGCGCGACATCAGTGCATTTAAGAAAGTGGAGCGGATGAAAGATGCCTTCATCGCCAACGTCTCGCACGAACTGCGCACGCCAATTACCAACCTGCGCCTGCACAGCGACCTGCTGAAACGCAATCCACGCAACCACGAAAAATATTCAGACCGCATCCACCGCGAAGCAATTCGGCTCGGCCTGATTGTTGAAGATTTACTGCGCCTGGCCCGCCTGGAACAAGGCCAGGTTATCCTGAGACGCACCTCTTTTCGAATGAATGAATTGGTTCAGGAATATGCGGAGGACCGTCAAAGTATGGCCGAGCAGCAGGAGCTAAATCTCAAGCTCGACCTGGCAGCCAACCTAAAGCCCATCCATGCTGATCCGGGTCTAATTGGCCAGGTGCTCAGCGTGCTGCTCACCAATGCCATCAATTACACGCCCGCCGGCGGCACGATCACTCTGGCCACCGGGCAACGGCGCGAGAGCGACATGCTCTGGCAGGAAGTTAGCATTAGCGACACTGGTCCTGGCATCACGCCAGAGGATCACGCCAATTTGTTTGTTCGCTTTTATCGCGGTGAAGCGGGGCGTTCCTCTGGTCAACCAGGAACCGGGTTGGGGCTAGCCATCGCAAAAGAGATTATTGAACGGCACGACGGCCGTATCCAGGTTTACAGCAGCGGCATCCCTGGCGAGGGCGTCACCTTTACCTTACTTTTGCCGATAAACAGCCTACCTTCAAATGCCCATTAGCGAATGCTCACTGGAATTTCTTGCGAAAGCGTATGGAAAGTTCCACCCCCATTGAGACAGTTTTGGAAACCATCAAAACAGACAACCAGGCGCAGTGTGTAATCACCGGCTTCCGGAATAGACATCCACGACGGCCAGCTTAACCCTTCGGGCGGCATCACGTCATTGTTGCCGCCCCAGTTGTTCTGGTACCAGGCAACAATGTCCTGGCCGTTGCGGCGCGGCATGACGCCGATGGTTGAGTACGGCACACCTGCCCCACTGGTGTTACCCACGCGCCATTCGTACCAGATTTGCCCGCCGGGCGTCAGCGAGGTGCGCCAATCCTGCAATACAAAGCTTTGGCCCACAAGCCCCCTGGCATTTACAGGCTGTGGCCCCGAAGGGACCGGCGTAGTGGTGGGTGGAACCGGGGTATTGGTGGCTGGTACGGCCGTTGGCGGCGGCACGTTTGTTGGGGGAACGGCCGTTGCCGTGTTTGTCGGCAGCGCTGTTTCAGTAGGTACAGGTGTCTCGGTTGGCGTGGGTGAGGGCAGTGGGGTATTGGTTGGCAATATTTCCACCACGGCCGGGGGTAAAACGGTTGGCGAAGCGGGTGCGGCCGTGTTTGTCGCCACCGTTGGCAGGTCGGCCACCACCGCCGTCGGTTCGGCAGAATCGGCCGTTTCGCCATTGTCACGAATAACCAAAACAATGGCCACAATCAAAATTAAAATCAGGACACTCAACGTCCCGATTAAAACGCTGCGCAGCGTCTTATTACTCATTTATACTCCTTCATCGCTACCTGTAAAGACCCTAAGGGTTTCTGTTTCAGCAGGCCTATCCGTCAGACAGAAACCCTTAGAGTCTATGTTTGTTGCAATTCCACTACAAATTTGGCTCAGTCACGCGATCCGGTTCGGTAGCTTCTGCAAAAATATTGTTGCGAATGCCAAAGATGTTTTGTGGATCGTTGGCCTTCTTGATCTCTTTAATTAGCTCAGCAGCTGCCGGCGAAATAGCCTGTTGCATAAAATCCTTACGAATTTTGCCTACCCCGTGGTGATGGGAGATAGAGCCGCCGGCGGCCATAATGGTTTCTCGCAATGAATGTTCAATCTTGCTAAAAATCTCGTCGGGATTCTCCACGCCGACCGTGGAAAAGCCGTGCGTGAAGTAGATGCATACCCCGGTATGGTAAAGCTGGGTGATGCGCGGGGAGATGTACGGCCGTCCCGGCAAACCATACTCTTTGTGCTTTTTATCAACCTGTTCGGCCACGGCATCAATCACCGCCTGCACCTTGTTCCAAGGCACCGTCGTCTCATACGTCTCACCAATAATGTGAAAATCCGTCAGGAAGTCGCGAATGTAAGCGATGGCATAGGTGAGCATGTAGCCTCGCTTGCCGTTGGTCTCGCCCCCGGCAATACCGCCATACTTCTTGGCCAACCGGTTAATGAGTTTGGATTGGTAATCCACCTGCTCCTTCGTCCCCTCCATCACAATCGTGGCGGCGACCAGTTCGTTAGGATCGAACTTCTTCACTTTCAGCAGGAAGAATTTCTGGATTTCACCAATGATTGCCTCCATACGCGTCGGTTCACCCTTCAGCGCCGAGCCGAAGCGGAACTGAATGTTGTCCAGCAGGCGAATGCTGGCCGGCAGCGTACCGGTTTGGGAAAGCTCGTAAAGAAACTCAGTGCCCGCCTGAAAATTGGGGAACACCAGCGAGCCATACTTCTTGGCCTCCGGCAGTTTGTGAATTCTGATCACCGCACTGGTAATGATGCCCAGGTTGCCCTCGCTGCCAAACGCCACCTGCTTCGGATCGATTCCGATTGATTGGCGCGGCATAGCTGCACCTTGTTCGATAACCCCGTTTGGCGTCACCATCGTTACCGACTCCACGATGTCTTCGATGTTGCCGTAGCGGTTCTTCTTCATGCCGCTGGCGTTGGTGGCAATCCAGCCGCCCAGCGTAGACAATTCCAGGCTATCGGGCTCGTGGCCGCTGGTGTAACCTGCCTGCTCCAGCCGTTCTTCCAACTGCTTGCCGGTAATGCCCGCCTGCACGCCTGCACGGAAATTTTCATGGTCGATCCACAAAATTTTGTCCATGCGCCGCATATCCACCGAGACGATGGAGCGGCTTTCGTTTTGCGGTAACTGCAAGGCACAGCTTACGCTGGTGCCACCACCATAGGGAACAAGACAGACATCATGTTCTTTGGCCAGCGCGATAATCGCCTCCACATCTTCCTGGCTTTCCGGGTAAACTACCATATCCACCACGCGGTCCAGCGCACCGTAGAGCACTTTGTACACTTCATCGGCCGTCGTTTGGCCATGGCTATGAATCAATCTTTGTTTATCATCAACGGTGAATTTTTCAGCGGAGAGCTGTGCTTTAAGAGCCTGGTGAAACCCTTCATTTAATCTGGGTGGAGCAACGGGTTTATTCTGGACTTCTGGTTTTAGATCGTCAAAATCAATTTTGATGTCGAGCATCTCCTCGACGAAGGGTAAAAATTCATGCATGACGGTGCCAGACAGGGCGTAACGGCTGCCGGTCACGGTCACAGTTTTGTCTGGATTTACCTTGAAGTAAGTATCGGTAAACCCCCATTTATGATCGTAGCGAATATCTTCGCCACTTGATCCTTTATCAAGTGATTTATCTGCCATGATTTATTTCTCTCTTCCTAAATTTTTTTTGGATTGCGCTTGCACTCCGCTTGTCATTCCCGCGCAGGCGGGAATCCATATTACTCAAATGGGTTACCACTGCAATCCACCCTGCATTATCAATCAGTTTATCGATCCTGGCAAAATGTATGCCTAAAACGTGTGGCCGGCATCCCGCATTGCCAACAGCTTGGCCGGCGGCGCAAAGCGCGGCCCGTATTTTTCCGCCAGCGTCTGGCTGCGCTGTACAAAGGCCGCTACGCCATAATCATTGATGTATTGCAGCGTGCCCCCCTTAAACGGCGCAAAGCCCCAGCCAAAAATCGAGCCAATATTGGCGTCAGCCACGCTGGTGACCACGTTTTCTTCCAGGCAGCGCACCGTCTCCAGCGCCTGGACAAACATCAGCCGTTCCATCATTTCTGTCTGGCACAAGGGTTCGCTGCGCGCTGGGAAAATCGTTCTAAGTTCCGGCCAAAGATGCTTTTTGCCGTCTTCAGGATAGTCGTAAAATCCAGCGCCACGCGCTTTGCCGAAACGGCCGTATTCCCCCGTCATCACATCCAGCACCGCATCAGAAGGGTGGTTTGGTATTTCTTCACCCTCTGCGGCTAAATCCTTGCGCGTCTGCTCGCGAATGTGCAGCATCAGCCCCAGGCTCACCTCGTCGGCCAGGGCCAGCGGCCCCACCGGCATCCCCGCCTGCAAACCGACAGACTCAATTGCCCGCGGATGCTGCCCTTCGCCCAGCATGGCCAGCCCCTCACGCAAATAGGTACCAAACACGCGCGAGGTGTAAAAGCCGCGGCTGTCATTCACTACTATTGGCGTCTTGCCAATGTGCAGGACAAAATCAAACGCTTTAGCCAGCGTCTCTTCGCTGGTTTCCGCACCGGTAATGATTTCTACCAGCTTCATCTTCTCCACCGGCGAGAAAAAGTGCAGGCCAATAAAGTTTTGCGGCCGTTTTGACGCCTGCGCCAGTCCAGTGATAGGTAACGTTGACGTGTTGCTGGCGAAGACGGCCGTTTCCGCCAAAACCCCTTCCGCTTCTCGTGTCACCCTCGCCTTCAGCTCCCGGTCTTCAAACACCGCTTCGATGATCAATTCGCAGCCCGCCAGATCGGCAGCATCGATCGTGGTCTGGATGCGGGCCAACGTTTCGTCGCGCTCCGTTTTGCTGAGCTTACCCCTGGCAATCCGCCCATCCAACAGCGCCGCAATTTTGACCTTGCCCGCTTCGGCCTGTTCCAGGGTAACATCTTTGAGAACGACATCTTTGCCGGAAACGGCCGTCACATAGCCAATACCATGCCCCATCATCCCCGCACCCAACACGCCCACCTTTTTTGCCGTTTGCGGCGGCACGGTTTGCGGCCGGCTGGTCCCGGCATTAATCTGGTTGAGCTGGAACCAAAAGGCGTTGATCATGTTTTTGGCCACCTGCCCGGTGGCAAGTTGGGCAAAGTAGCGGGATTCAATCCGGCCGGCTGTGGCAAAATCGACCTGGGTTCCTTCCACCATCGCGCTCAAGATTGCTTCCGGCGCGGGATAGTTGCCATAGGTGCGCTTCTTCAGCATAGCTGGCGCAATCGACAACATTTGCGCCACGCGCGGGCTGCGCGGATCACCGCCAGGGATGCGGAAACCCGGCTTGTCCCACGGTTGAGCTGCCTCGGGATTGGCCACAATCCAGGCGCGAGCCTGGGCCAGCAAATCGGCCGTGTCCTTAGCCAACGCATCGACCAGACCCACTTTTTGTGCGGCCGTTGGGTCTAATTGTGTCCCTTCTGTCAGCAGCGGGAAGGCTGCCTGCAAGCCAATCATGCGCGGCAAACGGGTGACGCCACCGCCGCCGGGCAGCAATCCAAGGGACACTTGGGGGAAACCTAGCTTGATACGGCCGTCGTTCAACACCACACGGTGATGGCAGGCCAGCACCAGCTCCAGGCCACCGCCCAGCGCCGTCCCGTTGATCGCCGCCACCACCGGCACACCCAACGTTTCCAGCGCGCGAAACGCCGCTTTAAGCATCTCAGCACTTTCAAAAACCTGGGCAGCATCCGTAACGGCGTACAGCCACGCCAAATCGCCACCGGCCATAAACGTTTTCTTGGCCGAGATTACAATCACGCCCGCCAGATCCGTTTCCGCCTGCAAACGCTCCAGCGCCGCCGCCAACGCCACGCCAAATTCGGCATTAATCACGTTGGCCGACCGTCCCGGCTGGTCCAGCGTCAACGTCACAATATGCTGTTCATCTTTTGCGTAATGAATTGCCATCCCAACTCCCTCGATTCACCATCGGCAAGACTGGCAGTCCTACCCAAATCTCTTCTAAACAGCAAATTTCAGGACTGCCAGTCCTAAAACCAATTCTCTTCAATTTAGGAGGAATGAGCATCCTCAGATGCAAACGGCTGGGTCAAAACACACCGCACCTGAGGATGCAGACTCAGCCGCTTAGACACGTTCAATAACCGTGGCAATGCCCATGCCGCCACCGACGCAAAGCGTAATCAGCGCCGTAGCCAGATCAGTCCGCTCCAACTCGTCTAGAACGGTGCCAAGTAACATCGCCCCCGTCGCGCCCAGCGGGTGCCCCATGGCAATCGCCCCACCATTCACATTCACGTTTTCAGTCCTCTCAATGCCCATATCGCGCATAAAGCGCAGCACGACGGCCGCAAACGCCTCGTTCACCTCAAACAGATCAATATCCTTCACGTCCATCCCCGCCAGCTT
>CALBTC010000326.1 GCA_937967805.1 uncultured Anaerolineaceae bacterium | reverse complement strand
GAAATCGGCCGTATTTTGCGGGCCAGTACGACGGGGTTTGCCGTGGGCTGCCGCGTGGGGCAGCTCAGCGTGCCTGCCTTTGGCGGGCTGGTGCAGGCCCAACCGGTGGATGACCGGGAATGCATCTACGGCCTCATCTACAACATGAGCATTGACGACGATCCGCTGGTGCGGCGGCTGGTGCTGGCGGAAAATCCCGCGCCGTCGGTGATTGAGGACCAGCGCAACAACCGGCTATTGCCGATTGAGATGAGCGTGTTGGCGATGGGCTATCAGTTGAACGGCCGTATCAAACACGGCCTCCCGCCACGCCCCCCGCTCAACCTCGATCCCGTTGAGCTGGTCACCAACCCCGACGACATCCGCGCCTTCACCGACAACCTGGGCTACCTGCGCCTCATTTTGCGCGCCGTGGGCAGCAACGTCCCGGTCGATCAACTGCTCGTAGCCCACATCGGCAATGCGTACGCCCTGCGCGGCAACGACGAAGCCTGGGCCGTCGAAGTTGTCAACGAACTGATTGAACTTTTACGCAGCAATTATGACGTACTGATTCCCACGTTGGAGGCGTTGAGTGATGCACTGCCGGAAATGGTAATCGGTATTCCGTAATCGGTTATCGGTTTTTCGACCGTTCACTGATTACCGATTACCGACCACCGTTTACTGGAGAAAAATATGAATGATAACAACGAACCAATCGGCTACATCGTTGGCGGCGGGCTGAAGGAAGGGTTTCGCATCCGGCTGACGGTGCCGGCGGACCGGGTGCAGGAAGGTAGTTTTGTGGTGTGTGAAAACGGCCGTTTCCACTACTACGGCCTCATCACCGACCTGCAATTGGGCAGTACCGATCCCCGCTTTGCCGACGAAAAAACCGACCGGCTCCAGCCCGCCATCCAGCAGGCGCTGCTGGGCAAAACCCTCTACACCACGCTGATGATGTATCCCACCCTGCTCATGGACACCGGCCCGGAATTTGGTACGGCCGAACGCGCCGAGTGGGAAGATCGTGTGGCTAATAACCGGGAAACGCCTGGTCCCAAGCCGGTGAAAACGGTGCCCGCCCATCACGCCGAAGTGCGCCAGGCCAACGAGGCCGATGTGGCCCAAATTTTTGGCGAGTCGGGCGACGGCATGTTTGTCGTCGGGCACACCATCGAGCAGGGCTACCCGGTGCGGCTGGATTTGAAAAAGTTTGTCAAGCGCAGCAGCGGCATTTTTGGCGCAACGGGCACGGGCAAGAGCTTCCTCACCCGCATGGTGCTGGCCGGGCTGATGCGCGAAGACGTGGCTGCGGCCCTGGTGTTTGACATGCACAACGAGTACGCTTTCGACGACACGGACACCGACCGCATGGTAACGGTGCGCGGCCTGCGCGGGCTGTTTGGCAGCAGCAAGGTGCAGGTGGCGGCGCTGGGCAAGGGGGCGATGGTGCGCGGCAAAGCGCCCGACTTTACGCTGGAAATTGCCCTGAAAGATTTCCAGACCAATGACATCGAGCTGCTGTCTGAGGCGCTGAATCTGACCGACACGGCCGGCGTGACGCTGAACGCGCTGTTCCGCGCTTTTGGCCCAGACTGGTTTGCCGAATTTATGAAGCTGGAGCCAGGTGCCGTGGAAACCGATCCGGAGAGTGGAAAAACGTTCCCCGCCGACAATTCCGTAGCGGCCTGGGCTCGGCAAAACAACGTGCATGAGAAGGCGGCCGAAGCGCTGCACCGTAAGCTGGCGGTGATCAATGACCGGCCGTACGTGGTGGAGCGTCCGGCGCAGGATTTTGTTTCGGAGATTGTGGATAAATTGGAAAACGGCCGTCACGTCATCCTCAGTTTTGGCGAATACGACAACGACCTGGATTATTTGCTGGTGTCCAACATCCTCACGCGGCGCATTCGCCAGCATTGGGTGCGCAAAACGGAGCGGCACAAAACCCACGGTGAAGCCGCACCGCGCCCGCTGCTCATCGCCATTGAAGAGGCACACAAGCTGCTCAATCCGCAGCTTTCCGGGCAGACGGCGTTTGGCATTATTGCTCGCGAGCTGCGTAAATATTTTGTCACGCTGCTGGTGGTGGACCAACGGCCGTCCGGCATTGACGACGAGGTGATGAGCCAACTGGGCACACGCATCACCGGCTGGCTGGGGGATGAAGACGACATCCGTGCCGTGCTCACCGGCCTGGCCGGGCGCGACCAACTGCGCGGCATGTTGGCCCGTCTGCAAGAAAAAGAAGAGGTGCTGCTGCTCGGCTGGGGCGTCAAGATGCCGATCCCGGTACGCTCCCGCCGCTACGACGAAACATTTTACGAAGAGATGAAAGGGCGCAAAAGCAGCGCGCCACAGCCATCGGGGGATGAGATCGATGATTGGTTCTCCTATGGTTAGGCCAATTGTTTTTCATAAGTTAGGTCAAATGCGCAAGAAAACCTTCTTTAAATTCAGAAATTAACACTTGTTGTGATAAAGGCAATCTTATGGAACAAAATATTGTCACTGTAATGTTAGGATTTGGTCCCGATGAGGAAATGGATTTAGAAGGGATTCAATCTGATTTTGTAAGTGGTTTGAAAGAATTTAATGTGCTGGTTGATATGGTAGCAGGGCCAAGTTTATCTGATTCCATAAGAGAAAAGCTCATTACCGATGACCCCAATTCTGAAACAGTTATAAACTACCTTTTGCTTAAACTTTCAGAAGAAGACTTCAATAAGCTAAATCGCCCTTATAGAAATCTTGAAGGGATAACTTTTGGTGACTTAGAACGAATTGGTAGACCCTATCCGATTGGTGGCGGGGGCGCAGTATTTGAATATATTGTCAAAATATTAGAAACTGATGCACCTACAGCAATAGCTGCTCTTGGTGCTTTGTCAGTTGTGCTAAGACAATTGATTCAATCAACGGTAGACAAAGGAGTTGCACGGGCTGTTTCTGTGAAAATTGGGGATTTCTCATTTAGTTCAACAGGGCTAAGTAAAGAAGATGCAATTAAAGAATTCGAGATTTTCTATTCAAAATTTCTTGAGTTAAATGATTCCAATGATTTTATTGAACAAGATAATGTATCTTCACCTATTGCAGAATCTGATGATGAAGTTTAGGTTGTAAATTTTTATTTTTCGTCAATGCTCTGGAATACCCTTTCGCTACCGTGGCAAACGGCCGTTTCCCTGGCCTGGGAATCCTATTGCGCCGGTTCATTGCCGATTGGCGCGGTGATTGTGGCTGGCGACGGCTGTATCGTGGCCCAGGGCCGCAACAGCATTCACGAAAACAATTCGTCTTCCCCATTGCAAGGCAGTCGCCTGGCCCATGCCGAAATGAATGCTCTCGTTCAGATCAGCAAGAAAGATGTGCCGCCACAAAGCTGCACCCTCTACAGCACAATGGAGCCGTGCGTGATGTGTATGGGAGCCATCCGCATGATGCGCATTGGTGCCGTCCATTTTGCCGGGCATGATCCCTTTGCCGGCAGCGCCTGTTTGGTGGAAACTGCGCCTTATCAAGCGATGGGGCGGCTGCCTCTCTATCCATCTGAAAATCAGTCGCTGTCCGATTTGCTGTTGGTGCTTATGGTTGATGCGATGCTGCGCACCGGGCGCGTCCATTGGGTCGATTTTGTGGGAACGGTTATTCCCCAATCTCGCGCAGCCGTTGAACTGGGCAGGCAGTTGTTTACCAGCGGTGAGCTGTGGCGGTTGGGGGAGCAATGCATTTCTGCCGAAGCCATGCTCGCCTGGTTAGAAAAGCAGCTAATTTGCTGATCCAACCTCCGTTCCAGGTATAATCCCCGGCATGAATTTCTACTTTCCCCACGACACTTACGACACACCATCCAATACACCACGTCACTGGCTGGATCGGCTGCTGCTGGGCAGCCGCTGGGCCCTGCACCTCCACTTTGTGTGGGAAATCATCAAGGCGCGACGGCTAATAGCCCAAGGGAAATACGACCGGCTGGCCTGGGGCGGTACGGCCTACGCCATTTTTAAGATGGTGGAACGGTGCGACGGCCGTTTCCACATCAGCGGCCTGGACAATATTCGTGATTTGGATCAGCCGGTGGTTTTTGTGAGCAACCATATGAGCAGCCTGGAAGGCAACATTTTTGGCTGCCTGCTGCCGCTGCACCAGGAGATCAGCTACGTGGTTAAAGAATCTCTCCTGCGCTATCCGGTATTTGGCCCGGTAGTGGATTCCCGCCGGCCCATTGCCGTGGGCCGCGCCAATCCGCGGGAAGACCTGCAAAAAGTGTTGACGGAGGGGGTGCAGCGATTACACGACGGCCGTTGCGTCATCATGTTTCCCCAGCATACCCGCACGGCCACGTTTATCCCCGCAGAGTTCAACTCATTGGGCGTGAAGCTGGCGGTTAGAGGCGGCGTGCCGGTTGTGCCCATTGCGGTAAAGACGGATTATTTGATCAACGGCCGTTACCTGCGCGACTTCGGCCCGTTGGATCGTTGTCAACCAATCCACCTGGCTTTTGGACGGCCGTTTCCCGTAGAAAACAGCAAAGAAGCCCACCATCACGTTCTTGAATTTATCCAGAATCATCTTAACCGTTGGCAAGACAGTCACCAACGCGATTAAATCACCTTCCCTCAGCTAAACCGAAGAACCGTTTCTCGCCTGGGTTCAGGGACTAAAGTCAGCTTGCCAGGACCATCTCCTTTTCCCAAAATATAAGAAGCTTCCTATGATCAAAATGAAGAAAGTTATGGGCTCTTTTGTTGAGCGTCTACACCATTGGTGGCAGTTATTCACGAGTCGATTCTCTCAGTCCGCACAGGCTGCTATAATCGGGCTAATTTCCACGTTCCTATACATCGCCTTATTTCTACTGCTCCAACCCGTTATCGGCTATATCGTTGCTGCTTTTGGCTTGATACCTGTCCTGCTCTATGCCTGGCTTTACGGGCTGAAAGCAGGGATTCGCGCCTCACTTGCTTCCTTTATTGTCAGCATACTTCTAATGGCCATTATTGAGGGCTCCTTTGATGTGGAGCTTGTGAGAATTGCGATTGTTGGCCACGTTTTTATTTTGCTGGCGGCCATCTTGATGGGCAAGTTCAGGCAGCTCAGCCAAAATCTGCAAACCGAACTGCAAGAGCGAAAAAGAATCGAAGAAACACTCCAGAAAAGCGAAAACCATTACCGGCTTATTTCAGAAAACCTCAACGACCTGATTTGCCTGCATGAGTTAGATGGTACTTTTTGCTATATTTCTCCTTCGGCGCCAGAAATGTTTGGTTATTTGCCAGAAGAATTGTTAGGGCAAAAGCCGTATCAGCTTTTCCTGCCTGAGGATTTAGAGATTTTTCGCTCTAAAGTATATTTGGAAACGATCTTCGCTAAAAAAGATTTCACCATGCAGTGCCCGCTTCGGCATAAAGATGGGCATTATTTTTGGACGAATATCTTCATTCGCCCCATTGTGATAGATGGTGAAGTTTGCCAATGGCAGAGCGTTGTTAGAGACATTAACGATTTACGCGAACGCGAGATGGCTTTGGAGCAATCCATCGAGGATGCCAGGGAGGCCAACAAAAAATTACGGGAAAATGTCAATCATTTATCAAAATTGAACGAAATATCACAGGCACTGAATGATACGTTGGATTTACAGAAGACGCTTTCGATTGTTGCCAAAGAAATGACCCACCTGTTTGATGCTCGAGGCACGGGAATTTCTCTTTTGAATGGGGACCATACGGAGCTGCGGGTGGTAACAAACTACAATCAAGGCCCCCGAGAACCCAATTCTGTCGGTTTGCTTCTGCCATTAACCAATCCCGGAACCATACGTGTTATTAAGCACGGCGAGCCGGTGCTGGTAGAAAATGCGCAAACGGATTCCCGATACAAAGATCTTCGCGAAGTGATGAAAGAGCGACGAACCCAGGGTTTAATGGTCATTCCGCTTCGAGCCCAAAGCAAAATTATCGGCAGCATTGGTATCGACCGCACCAAGCCAGGCTATCCTTTTACGGCCGATGATGTAAGGTTGGCCGAAACGATTGCCGGGCAGCTGGCCGGGGCTATAGAAAAAGCGCGCCTTTTTGATGAATCGGAGAATGCCAAGAAGGCGGCTGAAGTGGCTAACCAGGCTAAGAGCGAATTTTTAGCCAACATGAGTCACGAAATTCGCACGCCGATGAATGCCATTGTGGGCCTGACTGGACTATTGCTAGATACGCCTCTCGATCATGAGCAGCGCGACTTCTTAAAAACAATACGCACCAGCAGCGACGGTCTTCTAGAAATCATCAACAATATCCTCGACTTCTCTAAGATTGAAGCCGGCAAGTTGGAGCTTGAGCTGGTACCGTTTAACCTGCGAGAATGTGTTGAAGAAGCGCTAGACATCAACGTAGCCAATTCGAGCAAAAAGGGGTTGGAGCTGGCCTATTTAATTGATGATCAAATCCCGGAAATTTTGTTAGGTGACGTGCTGCGGCTGCGGCAAGTGTTGGTAAATTTGTTAAGCAATGCTGTCAAATTCACCAGCGAGGGCGAAGTTTTCCTGTCAGTAACGCAGTTAAAGGCGGAGGAGCAGGCGTTGGAACTCCGTTTCTCGGTGGTAGATACAGGCATTGGCATTCCCCCAGAACGGATGAACCGGCTGTTTCAATCGTTTAGCCAGGTAGATTCTTCAACGACGCGTCAGTATGGGGGCACCGGTCTGGGACTGGCCATTAGTAAGCGGTTGGTCGAGGCGATGGGTGGACGATTTTGGGTAGAGAGTGAACCTGAAGTCGGCTCTACGTTTAGCTTTTCTGTTTTGGTTGATGCGGTCAGGCATGAGAGGCGAAGGGTAACGGCCGTATTCCCCCAATCCATACAGGGCAAACGCATCCTGGTGGTGGATGACAATGATGTAAACCGGCTCATACTCAAACATTATTTATGCCGCTGGCACGCAGAGTCGTACCTGGTTGATTCCGGCGAGAAGGCGCTGGCGCTGCTGCGGCAGGGCAAACAGTTTGATCTGGGCATTATTGATATGCAAATGCCCGAGATGGACGGCGTGATGCTGGCCCAGGCCATGAAAGCGATGCCGGGACAACGGCCGTTTCCTCTGGTGTTGCTCAGCTCAATGGGGCAGCCGCTGGCGCCTGACGTGCAAGAACTGTTTGCCAGGCAAATTACCAAGCCCGTTAAACCCCACCATTTGCGCCGTGTTCTGGAGCAGCTACAGTCAACTGGAGAAGAAGTGAAGGGTGTGGTAGAGACGGCCGTTTCTAAACCCATTCAGCCGCCAAAAAATTCACTACGTATCCTGCTGGCAGAAGATAATACCATTAACCAAAAAGTGACCTTGCGCATGTTAGAACGGCTCGGGTACCAGGCCGACGTGGCTAAAAATGGACATGCCGTCCTGAACGCCCTCGGCCAATCCACCTACGACCTCATTCTTATGGATATACAGATGCCAGAGATGGACGGTCTAACGGCCACCAGCCACATTCGCCAAAACACAACCCTCACCCCGCAGCCCTACATCATCGCCCTCACCGCCAACGCCCTCAAAGGGGACCGGGAACGGTTTCTGGCCGCCGGCATGGACGATTACCTCAGCAAACCCGTCCATCTGGAAGAACTGGCCGAAGCCATCGAAACGTACAGCCTGGAACGAGTAGAGGCGTAAAGCTGCCCGCAGCTAAAGCTGATTTTGGATTTCCATCAAAGCCAGTTTGCGATCCCGCTCTTTTTGCTGCTCCCACAAAATTGTTGGCTCTACCGCCCGTTCGCGACACTGTTCGGCCGTTAAGGGGCACCGCTCGCACGTTTCGTTGATGATCACCTGCGGAATAGAGGGGTCGGCCACAAAGCGAATCGTGTTTTTGAGATCGGGCTCCACCCGAAAACCCACAATCACGCTGCTGGTAACCCCCGGCGACAAGCTCAGCTCACGCGAAAAACCCAGGCACAAAAACCGATCCTGCGACTCCATAAATTCAGACAACTGCACGCCCACATGCGGCTGGTCTGAAGCGGTTGGCACTTTTTCGGCTCCTTCCATATCTTGCAGGAGTCGCACCGATAGCCAGCGGCGGCAATAATGCTCCAGCAGACCAATGCCGCTGGGCACAATCAGCTGATTCATGTTTAGCTGCTTAATGAGCTGGTAGCTGTCGCTGTTCTCCCGATGGTGGAAGCGCAAAAAGTGCAGCTTCACGCCAAAAAATTGGGGAATGAGCTCGCTAAAGCGATAAAACAGCATTTCCGGTGTCACATGATATTTGTCTAACATGGCCAACATCAAGTGCGGCGACCAGGTTGTTTGTTCAAAAAAGTGCTGCAAATCAGACAGCATATTGGGGCGGGGCATAAGCAGCGCGCCGCCAAAATAAGCCGCCTTAAAATCATTGAGGATTTGTTGGAAAGAGTTTATCTGGTCTGGTGTAGAGGCAAAAGAACGTTCCTTGAGCTTGAGGTGTTGGTACCCTACTTCCCGTGCCAAAATAAATTTGATTTGTCGTTCGTTCAGAGCATTGTTGATCAGCAGCCGGGGCTGTTTTCCCTCAAAAAAGACGGACCGATATTTCGTGAGGGCCGGTTGATTTTGAATGGTTTCCAGGTCTATTTCATAACCGTATTTGTCTTGCAAAATGGCTTCTAATGCTTTTCGGCTTGCCGGTGGGTCTGTCGATAAACCATACTGCTCGCCAAATTTCTCAATAAAAGCCTGGGCTGCATCTTCCAAATCTTGGAAATAGTTCTCGTGGATCTCCTGGTAGGAGCGTAAAGCCGCCCGTAAAAAATCTTCTTCGTGCAGGCCATAGCGACGGCCGATTTCCAACATGGCGTGCAGCAAAGCGCTCGCTTTTTCTGGCTCCCGCGTCAGCAACGTTACCAAGTCGCTTAGTTCCAGGCCAAATTCCTCAAACGGGAATCGCTGAAAGGTGGTCGATTTTAAAGTGGTGCTGAGGTAGGTCATTGAAGGTGAAAGCGAAATGGAGACAAGCTCATCGTACGATTTATCTAAAACCTCGGCCATGCGCATAATTTTGTCGGCGCGAGGATATTTGCGCCCCTTTTCAATTT
>CALBTC010000325.1 GCA_937967805.1 uncultured Anaerolineaceae bacterium | reverse complement strand
TTCTCGTTTCTTCAGGTCACAGCTTTGAAATTGAAGTGGTAGATATCGCCCTGCTCGCCGCCGACTAGCGTGGAGACCGCCTATTCCTTAAAGGAAGTGTTTTTTGAAGGAGGAGTGAGCAACCACAGATGCGAACGGGTCAAACAAAGATGCATCAAAGGAAGCTTACTCCTCGGTCTGTTTTAGTCGAGATCGGTCCAGTTCTTGAGCCAATCTTCTAAATCTTCCGGCTGGTTGGCGACAACGGCCGTAAACTTCACCCCCGGATAATGCTGCTGGAACCAGCTTGCCGTCAATACTTCGGGCCAATGGTGTGGATTCACCGCCAGGACGTGCCGGTTTTCTAGATTACCAATTCCCGCATCGTCTGCTGAGTAGCCTATGGTAAAGCGGCCGTCGTACCCCCCTTTTGCCGCCGCCAGCACCCACTTCTGGCCGGCCGTGGGCGGCAGCAGCACGTAGACGCGGCGATAGTGATAGCGAGCGGCATCGCTGGGCACCAACTGCACGTCCCGCGCTACCTGCAGCAGGCGCAGCGCCAGCAGCCGCGCCCCATGATCCCCCACAAAACGAATGTCATACAGGCCGTCAATATCGGTAGTGAACTGGTAGCGCCACAAATAGCGGTCGTCGTCAAAGGTGCGCCCCTTGTTGACCACCTTGCCCAAGGTGTCATCTGGCCGGTTCACGATGAGGTCCACGTGGGTGTGCTCGCGGCTGGAGGAGATAACGGCCGTAATCGGTTCCCCCGGTTTTGGCTGATCCGGCTCTAGCGTGATGTGTGTATCGCCCAGCCCCACAAT
Organism: uncultured Anaerolineaceae bacterium; assembly: GCA_937967805.1. The sequence goes on along the minus strand of CALBTC010000325.1, from coordinate 5,650 downwards.
ATTCACGCCTCGCTTGTGCCGCCCAATCGGCCGCAGAAATGCATTGCGCCAAAAGACCGATTGCAGCCGCTTGGGCAAATTGGGCGCCGATTTCAGGTATACGGTGATGATAGATGCTTCTGCTTCAGCCTGGACGCGTAAAGTTTCCCAGCGGCTCAGTGGTTGGGTCACCTCACTCCAGCTAATGAGCGGGCTGGTCGGGTCCAGGCCGCCCGTCGGGTCGATGCCGATTTGTAGATTGACGTCGCTGGCTTCCAACTGGCTGCCTGGCGAGGCATCTTCGCTGGACCACGCCTGGCCCTCGACGCTTAGCTCGTACTGGTTGCCGGCCACGGAGGGAATCTGTTGCCACAGCCCGGCTTCGTGTGTGCCCCAGGGGGTGCTGAGCTGCTGCGTCAAACTGTCGTCCAGCGTATAGGCGCTAAAGACGGGCTTGCGGTTTTTCCAGTCGGGCGCGCCTTCGGCGGGGTCCAGCCACCACGGTGCCCAGCCACCGGCGATAATTAATTGTTTGTCATTGCGATAAGGGTGAAACGGTTTGCCGATACGGCCGTTTGTCAATAGTTCAGTTCGTGCCATAGCGGTACAGTTTACTTGTTTTGCTACGAAAATCCCAGCCCGCGTTCCTTTAATGAGACAAAACGATTGTGGCCAATCACGATGTGATCCAACACGTCAATATTGAGCAAGGAACCGGCCTGGACAATTTGCCGGGTGACGGACACATCTTCCGGGGAGGGGGATGGGTCGCCGGAAGGATGGTTGTGGGCCACAATGAAGGCGGCCGCATTTTCCTTAATCGCCGCGCGAAACAGCTCCCCCACGCGGACGACGGAGGTGTTCAGGCTGCCGATGTAAATGGTAGGTGTGCCCAGCACCCGGTTGCGCGTGTCCATCAAGATGAGTCGAAGGTGCTCCTTGTCTAAAAAACTCATCTCAGACATGAGCAGGTTAGCTGCATCCGCCGGAGAAGTGATGCGCGGCTTTTCTTGCGGAGCGGTGGTCAGCAGGCGACGACCGATTTCCAGCGCTGCCTTAATTTCCACTGCCTTGGCTGGACCAATGCCATTCACTTCCATCAATTCGGCAACGGAGGCTCGTGCCAGCCCTGGCAAATCTTTAAAGGTGCTGAGCAGCCGCTCCGACAGGCGCAGCACGTTTTCCCCGGTTGCCCCGGTGCGTAAAATGATCGCCAGCAGCTCAGTGGTGGAGACGGCCCGTTCGCCCACTTTCAACAGCCGCTCGCGGGGACGGTCGTGTTCGGCCATGTCGCGAATCATCAGCGTATAGACGGCCGTTTGCTCCCCATCGTCCCGCTGCCCATTCTCCGTGTTACTTGTCATCTGCGTCGCCTATCAGTTCCAAAAACTCTTCCCACTCGTCAGAGGCCAGGTGCAGGGTGATGCTGCCCAGCTCAATGTGGTAAATGAATCCTTCCTCATCCGGGCTGCGCCAGACGGCGAAGTTTTCAGTTTCGGCCACCATGTCGACCTCAAGATTTTCATCTTTACTCATTGATCTGTTTGTCCTTTTTTGGTACTCAAGGTTAAGCGAATGCCATTTACAATTCTGTAGCCGTGGATTCTTTCCGCGTACTATCGACGCGGAAAGAATCCGCGGTTACGACAACTTGTAATGCTGGAACGACCGTATCTACTCAATATTGTATGATTGTTGGCGGAATTGACCAACTATGCGGTGGCAGTGCTGTCTTGTTGATCCTGGGCTGGTGAGGAGGGGCTGTTGGAAACGGCCGTTGCTGCCGGTGTTTGGGCCCGTTCAAAAGGCATAAACCCGTCGGAAAAGGGGTCCTGGTCGGTTAACTTGCAATAGATATACATCCAGATCAGCCGGATACTGGCCAAAACGGGCGCGGCCAGCAAGACGCCTAAAATGCCGGCTACGCTGGCACCACCCAGCACCCCCAGCAGCACGGCCAGCGGGTGCAGCTTCAGATGATGGCCAATTATCCTCGGCACCAAATAATAGTTTTCTAGCTGGTAAACAACACCATAGATAATCAATACCAGCATGGCAAACCAAAACGGCGACATTAAACTGCCCAACCAGCTAGCATCAGCTTGAATCGCGGCAATCACAACCGCAGGAATCGCTGCTAGAATTGGACCGAAGGTGGGAATTAGCTCCATGAGGCCGGCAATCAGGGCCAGCGTCATGGCGTTTGGCAGCCCAATGATCAGGGCAATTACAAAAATGATGATGCCCACGACCACACACAATACCAACTGTCCGCGCAAAAAAGCGTTCCACGTTGTGCTTATCCCCTCACTGAGCTGAATCAGATCTTCGCGGTAAGAGCGAGGCGTTAGCCGAACCAGTGAATCAAAGATGATCTCGTGGTCTTTCACCAGATAAAAAGAGAGAAACAGCACCATGATGGTCCAGCCAACGGTGGAAATGGTAGCCGTTGCCAGGCTGCCAAAAATGCTGATGGTTTGCCCGCCAAGCGTTTGCACAACCTCGACTAAATTACTGCTCAACGAAGCAAAAAGCTGATCAAGTGAGAGCTGGTCCACCGGAATGATGATGTCATCAGCCAAAACAATTGGTTCCTGGAAAAATTCGCCAATGTCGCGAATATATTGCGGGGTGCGGTGAATAAAGTTGGTGACCTGGGTCACAATGGGATTGATCGTGCTAACGGGAATGGATACCAGGGCCGTTACCAACAGCAGGTAAATGACAGCGATGGAAAGATTGCGCGAAAGCGGCGTGCGTTTTGTAAGTTGGGTGACGAGGGGTTCAATCAGGTAGGCCAGGATCATGGCCATGCTTAGCGGCAGCAGCAGGAGGCGGAAGCGGTATAGGGCCAGGGCCAACAGAATTAGCAGCACCATGAGGACCAAACGTTTGTTACTATTGCTCCAGGGCGGAGAGCTGGATCGAGTCATGCGTTTCATGTTTGTGGTACCAATTCCTGTACGTGGTAAGAAACGGCCGTTACAACCGTCCTTCCTCATGAAAGAAAACAACCAAGGGGGCAGGACACCCCCACACAACTATTGTACCGATAAAAACCTGTCAAACAGTATGACATTTTACCATGATGGCAACCAAAATTTAGAAAATAAAAAAAGCCCAGGCTAAATTGATTAGCCTGGGCTGAAAAGTTTCTCTAATTACATTAACGGCGATTATTGCTGCGGCCACGACTGCGACCACCACCGCTGCGATTACCGCCGCTGGACCGTTTGGGCCGGTCATCGTCGCGGGCTTCTTCCAGCGTGTAGCCTTCCAAAACCGCCTTGCGTGACAGCCGTACTTTACCATCAGGCGTTACGTCGGTAACCATCACCATGACCTCGTCGCCCAGCTGCAGGGAGTCTTCAACTCGCTTTACGTGCTCAGCGGAGATTTGCGAGATATGCACCAGGCCATCGGTGCCGGGCAAAAACTCGATGAACGCACCAAAGTCGGTGATGCGCACCACCTTGCCGGGATAAATCTGGCCCGGTTCGGGTGATTTGGTCATGGCATCAATCTGCTTGGCCGCCATTTCTGCTTTGGGGCCATCCACCCCGGCCACAAAGATGGTGCCATCTTCCTGAATGTCGATGGAAACATCATACGTTTCTTCCAGGCTGCGAATGGTTGCGCCGCCCTTGCCAATGACTGCCCCAATTTTGTCCGGGTCAATCTTGATGGTGAGCATCCGTGGCGCATGGTCGCTGAGCTGTGCCCGAGGTTCAGCAATCGTTTGCAGCATGTTGTCTAGAATGTGCAGCCGGCCAACGCGGGCTTGCTCCAACGCCTGGGCCATGATCTCTTTGGTGATCCCGGCAATTTTGATGTCCATTTGCAGGGCCGTGATGCCTTCACTGCTGCCGGCCACTTTGAAGTCCATATCGCCTAGATGGTCTTCCATCCCCTGAATATCGGTCAGAATGGCGTATTTGTCGCCTTCTTTGACCAGGCCCATGGCTACACCGGCGACCGGCCGTTTGATCGGTACGCCACAATCCATCAGCGCCAGGGTAGAGGCGCAAACGCTGGCCTGGCTGGTGCTGCCGTTGGAGGAAAGTACCTCAGACACCACGCGAATGGTGTAGGGAAAATCATCCTCAGATGGGAGCATGGGGCGGAGGGCAGTTTCTGCCAGGGCGCCGTGGCCGATTTCGCGCCGTTTGGGGCCGCGCAGAAACCAGGTTTCACCGGTAGAGAAGGGGGGGAAGTTGTAATGGTGCATGTAGCGGCGGGTGTCGTCGCTAGTGAGCCCTTCAATTTTCTGCGCCTCGCGGGGGGTGCCCAACGTGGCTAGGGAAAGCACCTGTGTTTCACCACGCTTAAACAGGCCGGAGCCGTGCGTGCGAGGCACAATGCCAATTTCGGAAGAAAGCGGCCGTACCGTGGTGTAGTCACGGCCGTCCGGGCGAACCCCTTCATACAAAATGCGGTCGCGCACGGCTTTTTTCTGCACGCTGGTGATCACTTCACGCACTTCGCTGGGGCTGATGGTTTCATCCATCTCAAAGAAATCATTGACGATCTCTTCGCGCAGGTCGCCCATTTCATCGTTGCGCTCGTGGCGGTCGGTGATGCCGGCCACAATTTCTGCAATGCGGCTGCCGATTTTTTCTTTGACGGCCGTTTCCAACTCCTCGTCCACAGAACTGAGCTCAACTTCATCTTTTTCTTTGCCGATTGCCTCGCGCATCTCGTTCACCAGATTAATGAACGGCTGCATAGCGGCATGGCCAAACTCCAGGGCTTCTACCAGCACGTCTTCCGTCACCTCGTCGGCGCCGGCTTCCACCATGATGATGGCATCTTTGGTGCCTGCCATGCGTAGGTCTAGCGTGCTGTTTTCCATCTCCTGCATGGTAGGGTTGGCCACAAATTCACCGTCGATGTAGCCGACGCGCACCGCACCAATGGGACCGGCCCAGGGAATGTTGGAAATGTGCAGCGCGGCGCTGGCGGCGTTGACGGCCATGACGTCTAGTTGGTGAACGCCGTCGGCCGACAGCGTGCTGATAATAATTTGCACTTCATTGCGCATGCCTTTGGGGAATAACGGCCGTAACGGGCGGTCTGTCAAACGGGCGACCAGTACGGCATCTGTCGTAGGACGGCCTTCGCGCTTAAAGTAACCGCCGGGAATACGGCCGCCGGCGTACATCTTCTCTTCATAATCAACGCTCAGGGGGAAGAAATCCAGGCCTTCGCGCACTGTTTTGGACATGGTGGCCGTGGCCAGCAGCATACAGTCGCCCACGCGAATAGTGACGGCGCCGCCAGCCTGCCCGGCGAGCTTACCCGTGGCAATGGTAATTTCTTCATTGCCAATGCGGGTGGTAAAACTTTGTTCAGTACTCATTGAATAAACCTCCATATAAGGTTAAGTGCCAGGGAAAAGCATAATGCTTCAAACACAAACTGCACTACCGATATTTCAGGCAGCAGTGTGCTTTTTCAGAAAACGCTTTTCCGTTGCGTTTTGGTTGGAGGGGATGGATTAGGGACTGGGGATTGGCACATACACGGAAACTTACCGTATGTAACAATACCCAATTCCTAAACCGCCAGATCCACTCCAATAAATTAATAAACAGAGGGGCGTCATCTGCGCCCCTCCTTGAACCCTTTTTAATTAACGACGCAGACCCAGACGGCCCAAAATCTCACGGTA
>CALBTC010000324.1 GCA_937967805.1 uncultured Anaerolineaceae bacterium | reverse complement strand
AGCAAAATATCCCGCGCGGCCTTAATTTCCGGAACTTCATCAATGTCTCCTTTTACAATGAGGGGGCCGGCCATACCGCTAACGGCTTGAACGGCCGTTGAGCCGTGCTTGTGCGGGTGGTACCAATACAGACCAGGTGGATGATCCTCGGGCAGCTCAAACAGATAGTCATAACTTTCTCCCGGTTGGATGCGGATCATCGGCGCGCCTGGGTCGCTCGTTCCCAATGGCTCAAACAAATGGGGCAATACATCAAGCCCATGAACGTGCAGATTGGTTGTATTCAGCGCGTGAGGAATGTTGTGGTTACCTGTCCAGGCGCTTGAGTCATACGGGGTTAAACTATTGACGATACGAACACGCAGCGCTTCACCAGGAACGGCCGTTAACAGCGGTCCTGGAACTTCATCGTTGTAGCTGCGCAGTTTGGTTCTCAGGCCGTTTAAGGTCTTGTATTTCCATTTCACCTCCAGCGTGTTCAACTCAGTTGCGGTGCCGATTTGATCTACAGCCGGCAGCCGGCAGCCAGCCAACAGCCCCGCCATGCCGGCCGCACCCAATGCCAAAAAATCCCGTCTTGATACTTGTGTCATTGCAGTAATCCTCCCAATCAGGCAGTTCTTCTATTTGCTGCCGGCGTTTGGACATGCGGGTTCTGGCGCATCCGGATTGACAAAAATGGCATATTGGGTAAACGCCACGGCCAGCTGTAAGGAGGAATCCAACGGTATCGCTTCATCAAAATCACCGCTTGGGAAGGGATCAGGGTATTGATAATCCGAGAAGTAGTAGGCGTTTGCCTCATTGTAGTCTGTGCAAATACCGTCAAAATGGAAGATTGCCGGGATATTCTCTCCTTGCACATTCAGATCGGGCGGAACAGCGGCGAAGGCACCCATATGGCACGAAACACAGCTGGAATTGGGCTGATCTACCACGCCGGCCAGCCGGTTTTGGCACCCATAATGTTCGGGGATGTCAATAGGGGCCAGAACGGTTTCATGCAAGGGTTGGCTTTCAGATTCCGGCACGGCAGGAAATGTTCCCCTGTCGTTGCCAAACTGCACGCCAAGGGGCGTAAGCCGGTCCAGCACATTATCGCCGGGCAGGTTGCCATCATAGGCCAGGGTACTGTAAACCCATCTTGTGGGGGAACGGGAATCGACGACAGCAATGTCAACCTGCACAAGATGCACTGTGCGAACTTCCCGCTCACATTTGTCGTATTCGGTAGGGCTTAGCTGTGTGTGGCCATTCGCCTGCCAGTTGGTTGTTCCTTTCAGGTAAGGCACGGCCGTTTCATCGGCCGTGGTGTTCAGCAGCTTTATTACAACCGTCCCTTCCTGGAACGGCATCCCGCGGGCAAAATTACGGCCGTTTTCCGCATAGGTGTCGGGCATGCCTGAAGCCGGAAACGCCTGTCCGAGCGACCAGGCGCCGCAGGGATTGTACATACCGACTGACCAGGTTTCGTAAAGCGGTGGGTTGTCTTGCGTCTCCAGATCCGCCTCAAAAATATGCTTGCCACTGCCCCGACCGCCGTCGCGAAATGCGGGTAGCGCTGTTGAAAGCTCGTTGGTCAGGCCATGGGCAAACTCACGTCCCCGTTCGCCATCATAGGCCATCCACGGCACATGATACCAACGTGTCTCTCCGTTTACCGAATTGAGCCAACCCGTCTCGTCAGGCAGATTTGGATCCTGCCCTTCTACAATATAATCAATAATATCCTGGACATAGGGCGCCCAATCTGCCCAATCGGGACTGGGATCTTGAAAATCCACATCGCGATTGAGCCACGGTGCCTCACAGTCCGGTTTTTCCTGTGGATAGTCATGACTTAGCTCAAATACAGGACCGTTCCAACCATCCGGCGGTGCATCTACACTGTCTCTGAATGCGGCAACGGCCGTCTTCGATTCATCAGGTTCAGCCGTTTCCTGTGGCACACAAGAAACAAGGCATAAAATGACGAGAATATATAGGGCACGCTTTATGTTCATGGTTGAAGAAATCTCCTTTTCCTGAGCTGGGCATTGATAAGCTTCGTTTATTGCGTATGTTCCCCGATTTACCCACCGACCAAATCTTCCTCAGAGACCTCACAGGCCCGACGGACTTCCTGAACGGTTGCCGGGGCATCGAAATGGAAGAGTGGGCTTAAGTCTCGCTCAATCCGCGATGCCCGTATTGCATCCTTCACAGCGAAGAAAACACTGTTGGCCAGGACCAATGGGGGTTCGCCAACTTCCTTGGCCGAAAAGATATCATTTGGATTTTCAGGCACCGACACGGAATCTCTGGGGAATAAGTAAGTGTTCATCTCCAGGGGAATTGTGGTTATGGCTGGAATTTTGTAGCGCCAGGTATTATCGGTATTGAGCCGGCCTGCATTTTCGCCGTTGGGTTCAAACACAAGTTTTTCAGTCAAAAGATAGCCAACCCCCTGCACGAATGCACCTTCAACCTGTCCGATATCAAGAGCGGGATTCATACTCCAGCCCATATCATAAACGATGTCGGAGCTAAGGATCTTCACCTCGCCGGTGAGAATATCCACCTCGGCTACAGAACACGCCGCAGAGTAAGTAAACCCAACAAAAGAATCAACACCGCCACCAAGCTTGGCATCTTTGATCCGCTCAATGCCCGGAATGTCTGGCTGCTCTGCCTCCGTCTTGAAGGTCATAGCGGGTATCTGGTCCTCACCGCCGCGTATTTTTGCCGTAAAGGAAGTGACAAGATTGACACGTTTGGCGTAGGCGATCTTCACCAGGAACTGCCAGATCATCCCTTTGGGTTTATTCGGTGGTTTGACGATGGTGGCCCAGCCCAGCCCGCCGTTTGCGGTGTAATTCCAAAAGTCTATCCCCTGGTCTTTGCACCATTGGTCGCCATAATCCTTAAGCAGTTCGTAACCAAACTCCATTAATCGACCACGCAGCTGTTCACAAGTTTGTTTCACCGCTTCAGCCGCATAGGGTGTGCCGGTTGACCCACCGGTGCTGGTTGGGTTGGGTATGACGTTTGTATTGACGTTATCGATAAAAATCATTTCCATGGGGATACCAAGCACGTAAGCAGCCACTTGCTGTGACTGGGTTGTGAGACCTTGTCCAATTTCCACACCGGGCTGATGAATGACGATGGTGCCGTCTGCGTTGTTAACAACGACCACTGCCGATGCTTGTTCCAGCTGTTCAAGATTGTAGCCGGAACCATACTTCACCGGAATAATGGCAATGCCGCGCTTCACCCACTTATTCTCAGCGTTGAATTTTTTTATTGCCTCTCGCTTCTCTTTGTAACGGGACACCTCTTTAACATATGCCCATACCTGTTTCATGTAGCAGAAGGTAAGCGCCTGCCCAAAAGGTGTTACGTCCCCGGTATCATACATATTAATTTCACGCATCTCCTCGGGAGTCATGCCCAACACAACGGCCGCATCATCAATGGCATTTTCGATAATATTTTTGACCTGAACGTCGCCGAAGGAACGCATGGCGGTGCTGGGTGCGGTATTTGTCCGACATACATCACACTG
>CALBTC010000323.1 GCA_937967805.1 uncultured Anaerolineaceae bacterium | reverse complement strand
GCGTTGAGCGCCCTGCGGGAAATTGCCCGCGCCCTCAGCACCGCCTGGGATTTAGACACCACCCTGGACCTTATCGTGCGCAAAACCACCGAGGTGATGCACGTGGATTCCTGCACCATCTACTTGCTGGATCCGGACGGCAGCACCCTGCGGCTGCGGGCCACCACCGGGCTGGCCAACCGCGCTCTGGGCCGGGCCACGCTGGAGGTGGGTGAAGGCATGACCGGCTACGCCGTGCAGAGCAATCAGCCCGTCTTTGCCCGCGATGCGCAGCTTGATCCCCACTTCAAATGGGTGGATGAGGCGGAAGAGACGCCGTTTGCCTCGCTGCTGGCCGTGCCGCTGGTGATCGAGGCAGATGTAATTGGTGCGCTGAACGTACAAACGCGAACGCCGCACGATTTCAGCGCCAATGAGGTCAACCTGCTGTCTTTGATTGGCGATATGGCTGCCGGCACGCTGGCCAAAGCCCAACTTTATGACAAGCAAACGCGCCAAATCGAGGAGATGCGTGCCCTGGCCCAGGTGAGCGAAGTTGTTACGTCACCGCAATACCTGGATGATATTTTAGATGTGGTTACAGAAATGGCGGCCAAGATGATGGATACTGCCGTTTGCGCCATCTTCCTGCTTAATGAAACCGGCACCCACCTGGAACTCCGCTCGGCCCGGCGCGACCAGACCCCTTACCAGCACCGCCCGCCGCTGCCCGCTGCTGCCACCGACAGCGTCATCGGCACCGTGCTGCATACGGGTCAACCACTCTACATCGCCAACGTGCAAACCGACAAACGGTACAAAGGCAAGGAACTGGCTCGAAAAGAAGGCCTGGTTTCGCTGCTCTCGGTACCGCTCAGCGTGCGCGACCGGGTGATTGGCGTTTTTAACTGCTACACGACCGAACCGCGCCAGTTTAGCGAGGAGCAGCAAACCTTGTTTGCCACGCTGGCCAACCAGACGGCCCTGGCCATTGAAAATGCGCGGTTGGTGACCAATACGGCCGTTATCCGCGAAATGCACCATCGCATCAAAAACAATCTGCAAACCGTGGCCATGCTCATGCAGCTCCAGCTAAGCGAGGCCGACCGGCTGGACCCCCGTGAAGTGCTGCAAACCAACATTCACCGCATCCGCAGCATTGCCGCCGTACACGAGATTTTGTCGGAAAAAGGGTTCCGCCTGGTGGACGTGAAGGACGTGCTGGAACGGATCAGCCAGGCTACGGCCGAAACGATGACTCACCCCGGCCAATCGCTTACCATCCGCGTCTTTGGCGATGTCATCGCCCTGCCCAGTAAACCGGCCACGGCCATCGCCCTGGTGGTCAATGAACTGGTGCAAAACAGCCTGGAACACGCCTTTGCCGACCGCTCCGCCGATGGCCAGATCGACATCTCATTAGGCCGTTCCCCGGACGAAATCATCATCATCGTGCGCGACAACGGCAGCGGCCTGCCGGCTGACCTGAAACCCGGCCTGGGTCTGGAAATTGTGGAAACATTGGTGCAAGAAGATTTAAACGGCCGTCTCAAATTTAACCGCCCCCCCAAAGGCGGCACCGAAATCAGCCTCCGCCTGCCCCGTACCATCGAGCAGGAAATTGGCTAGGAATTTTATTAGGAAGAAACAAAGGCAGGAAGGAACAAAGATTTCTATTCCTTCGTTTCTTTGTCCCTTTGTAATAAAAGTTGCAAACTTCCCCACTTGCAAACTACAATCCCGCTCATGCGCATTTTAATCGCCGATGATGAATCAATCATCCGCATGGGACTGAAATCTATCCTGCAAGAGCTGGGGCACGAGGTGCTGGCGGCCACAAACGGCCGTGAAGCACTGGAAATGGCCCGCCGCCACCGGCCCGACCTGGCCATTTTAGACATCAAAATGCCGTTCACTGACGGCTTGCAGGCGGCCAAAACGTTGGCCCGCACCCAACCAATGCCCATCCTGCTGCTCACCGCCTTCAGCGAACAAGACCTCATTGAGAAGGCCAGCGATCTGCCGATTCACGGCTACCTCATCAAACCCGTCAAGCCGGAAGAGCTTTCGGCGGCCATCACCGTGGCCACCAAACGGTTCCTCGACAATCAGGCCCTCAAAGAAGAAGCCGACAAGCTGGCCGACGCCCTGGAAACGCGCAAGCTGCTGGACAAGGCTAAAGCCCGGCTCATGGCCAACGGTTTAAGTGAAGAGGAAGCGTACCGCACGTTACAGCAGCAGGCGCGGAACGGCCGTATCAGTCTGCGCGCCGTCGCCACCGCCATCCTCAAACAAAAACCCAGCTAATCCCTATATCTTTCAAACTAGGCGGAGTGAGCATCCTCAGATGCGAACGGCTGGGGAACACCCACTCCGCATCTGAGGATACTCTGCTCTTCGCAATTCAGAATCTCTTAAGAGATATTACAGCTAACCCCAAAACGAAAAACGCCCTCTCCAGAAGTTTGGAGAGGGCGTTCAACTTATTGCTAACTGTTCCTACGCATCCAGCGATTCTTCCACCGGCTGTGGAGCCTCCATAGTGGCGTCTTCCGCCTTTTGGAATACCAGCTCATCATCAACTTCGTCAATGTGCACGATGTCCCCAGCATTAAACTCACCTTTCAGCAGCTTCACCGACAGCGGACTTTCCACAAAGCGCTGCAGCGCGCGCCGCAGTGGCCGGGCGCCAAAATCTTCGTCAAAGCCCTGCTTGGCCAGCCAGCGCTGGGCTGCTTCGGTGAGAATGATGGAGAGGCCGCCCTGCTCAGACAGGCGCTGCTGCACCTCTTTCATTTGCAGCGTCACAATCTCTACCACATGCTCTTCACTCAACGGCTCAAAGATAATGATCTCGTCAATCCGGTTGATAAACTCAGGCCGGAACGTTTTCTTCAGGGCATCCTCGATTCGTTTGTGCTCAACTGCCTCATCCGAGTCGCGCATACCGGCAAAGCCAAGCGCGCCGGAGCTCTTCACAAAGGAGGTGCCTACGTTGCTGGTCATCACGATGACGGCGTTGCGGAAGTTGACCACGCGGCCCTGGCCGTCGGTTAAACGGCCGTCGTCCAGCAATTGCAGCAGCGCATTCCACACATCAGGATGGGCTTTCTCAATTTCATCGAACAGGACAACGGAATACGGCCGTCTGCGCACCTGCTCCGTCAATTGGCCACCCTGATCGTAACCAACGTACCCTGGAGGCGCACCAAACAGGCGGCTCACCGTGTGCTGCTCCCGGTACTCGCTCATGTCTACGCGAATCATGGCATCCTCATCATCAAAGAGGAATTCAGCCAACGCTTTGGCCAACTCCGTTTTACCCACACCAGAGCTGCCCAGGAAGATAAACGAACCAATCGGGCGGCGCGGGTCGCTCAGGCCAGACCGGCTGCGGCGGATGGCGTCAGACAGGGCCACAATCGCCTTGTCCTGGCCGATGATGCGCTCGTGCAGCCGCTCCTCCATTTGCAGCAGCTTCTCGGCTTCCGTTTCCATCATCTGCGTCACGGGAATGCCCGTCCAGGAAGCGACCACGCCGGCAATATCGTCCTCAGTGACAACCTCGTCCAGCTCGTTTTCTGACTGCCATTTTTCGCGGGCCGCGGCAAACTCACCTTCCAGGCGCAGCCGCTCGGCACGCACGGTGGCGGCCCGTTCATAATCACGAACCGTGTGGGCTTCTTCTTCTTCGGCCGTCAGCTTATCGACCTCAATCTTGAGCTCTTTCAAGTCAGCGGGCAGCGTGTGCAAAGCGACACGAAGTTTAGCAGCAGCCTCATCCATCAAATCAATCGCCTTGTCCGGCAGACGCCGGTCCATTACATACCGCTGGGACAGCTTTACGGCCGCTACCAAGGCATCGTCTGCATAGGTGATTTTGTGGTGCTGTTCGTACCGGTTGCGCAGGCCGCGCAGCATATCAATCGTGTCGTCTACCGATGGCTCATCAACAAACACCGGCGCAAAACGACGCTCCAGGGCGCTGTCTTTTTCAATGTATTGGCGATACTCGTCCAGCGTGGTGGCCCCTACACATTGCAGTTCACCGCGGGCCAGGGCCGGCTTGAGCATGTTGCTGGCGTCCATCGCTCCTTGGGCTGAGCCGGCACCGACAACGGTGTGCAGCTCATCAATAAAGAGGATGATCTCGCCCTGGGCCCGCTGAATTTCTTCCATAGCCGCTTTGAGGCGTTCTTCAAACTCGCCCCGGAAACGGCTGCCGGCAATCATCGCCCCCAAATCAAGCGAGACGACCTTTTTGTTGAGCAAGTTTTCCGGCACGTCATTTTTGTTGATCTTTTGCGCCAGCCCTTCGACGATGGCCGTCTTGCCCACACCGGCCTCACCGATGAGCACCGGGTTATTTTTGGTGCGGCGGCTCAGCACCTGGACCACACGCATAATCTCATCATCCCGCCCAATGACGGGGTCCAGCTTGTTTTCACGAGCCAGTTGGGTAAGGTCGCGGCTGTATTTGTCCAGAGTGCGGTAGCGGCTTTCGGCCTGCCGGTCGGTCACGCGCGCCCCACCGCGCAGCTCTTGAATGCTGTTTAGCACCCGTTCACGCGTTACGCCAAACTCCTGCAAAATGCGGGCCGACGGCGTATTGCGCTCGCTCAAAATGGCCAGGAAGAGATGCTCCGTAGAAATGAATTCATCTTTGAGCCGGTTGGCCTCTCCTTGGGCCAGCTCCAGCACGGTGCGAATACGGGGTGTGTAGAAAATTTGCCCCACACCGCCGCCGTATACAGAAACTTTGGGGCTGTTGCGTAATTCTTCTTCTAAACGCTGCTGAATAGCAGCGCCGTCAATCTTGAGTTGATCAAGCATTTGGGGAACAGCGCCATCTTCTTGCCGCATGAGCGCCAGGAAAAGGTGTTCCGTATCGACCTGGGTATGGCCGTATTCCTGGGTCAGTTCATACGCTCTAGCGGCCGCATCCTGGGCACGTTCCGTAAATCTGTCAAATCGCATGTTTATTTCCTTGTTTTTCTAGTTGTGCCGCAGATTTTGCAGATTTCATCAATGAAACAGACTGCGGCAAAGCATGGCCGTTACTCTACCCGCTTTTAATTGGATTCTCGTAAGAATATAGCACCCAATTGTTAACACTTTCTAAAGCACCCGAATACCTTCCATCTCATCGTAGCCATCACCCCAAACCAAAATTTTGAACGGCGTCACCTCAATAAGCCGCCAGGTGGTGCTGTCATCGTAACGAAAATCCCACTCATATTTATGATAAAAATAATCGGCCAGAACGTCTACTGTACTGCGGTCAGCAACGTGGGCTTCTCCCTCAATAATGATTACACTTTCCGTATCGGGCAGAGACAAAGAGACAGATTGATTGCGGTACATGTTGGTGAACTTTTGAGTATCGCTGCCGGTAGCAAAGTAGATTTTTTCGTCGAGCCAAACGTACCAGACGGGGGTCAGGTGAGGACGGCCGTCGAAGCGCACGGTGGCCAACCAAATGGTCATTTCACGCCCCAAACGGCCTACAATTGCTCGCCAGCGGTCGGGGTTTCGTCGTCTCACAGGGAGATTATACGAAAAAATGCGGTTTGAAACAGGATCGGTAATCCGTAATCCGTTATCGGTAATCGGTTATCCGTGGACGGGACCGGTAAAATCGTTTACCGTTTACCGATCACCGTGCCACGCGGCCGTTTCCACCCTAACGCCACGCAAACCCAAAAGCTGCGCCACCTGCCAGGCATACGGCTCCACCGCGCCGGTGGTGATGAAGCGCACGCTGCCAGTCTGTGAGGCGTCGGCCAGCAAATTGTGCTGGCGCAGGACGACGCCGGTTTGCCGGGCAACGGCCGGGGCCGGATCGATGATGGTGACGGCCGTTCCCACAATCCCCTCTACCACCGGCAGCACAAATGGATAATGAGTGCAGCCCATGACAACCGTGTCCACGCCGGCCGCCAGCATCGGGGTGAGCGCCTGCTGCAAAATTTTGTGCACCGCCGGACTGTCCAGCCGCCCCGCTTCAATCTCCGAGACCAGCCCAACGCATGGATCTTCCCACACCGACACACCCTGGGCATATTTGGCCGTCAGCCGGGCGTAGCGGGCGCTGGCAAAGGTGCCACCGGTCGCCAGAATGCCCACCTTGCCGCTTTGCGTTTGCAGAGCGGCGGGCTTCACTGCCGGCTCCATGCCTACAAACGGCAGGTCAAACTGCTGCCGCAGCAGGCTCAGCGCCGCCGCCGAGGCGGTGTTGCAGGCCACAACAACCATTTTCGCGTTCAGCTGCAGAAAAAATTGGGTAATGCCCTGGCTAAACTGGATGATTTCCTGGGCCGAGCGGGAGCCATAGGGCACGTGCCCCTGGTCCGCCAGGTAGATGAACTGCTCTGCCGGCAGCTGCGCCCGCAGATGGCGCAAAACGGAGAGGCCGCCTACGCCGGAGTCGAATACGCCGATCGGGTGCTCGTTCACGCTTTTTGAGATGCCGGTGAACGGTAATCGGTAAACAGTAATCGGTAATCCGTTTTACCGCCCACCGTTTACCGATTACCGATAACTGATAACCGGCTGCGAAGCCGCCGCTTCCACCAGACCCCGGAACAACCCCAGCATGTGTGGCGCGTTGTGAATGAGGTTCTCCGGGTGCCACTGCACACCGAGGGCAAAGGGATGGTTGATCACTTCCACACCTTCAATGAGGCCATCGGGAGCAACGGCCGTTGCCCGCAAATCTGCTGCCAGCCGCCGAATGCCCTGATGGTGCAGGCTGTTGACGGCCGTTTCTGTCATTTCCAATTGCTTGGCCAACAAGGAAGCAGGTTCGATGGTGACGTTGTGGGCCAGGTAGTTGCGCGGATGGCTGTGTACGTGCTCGTGATGCATCGCCTGGGGCATGAGCAGCTCCACATCCTCCCAAAGCGAACCGCCCAGGGCCACGTTTAGCACCTGTAAACCGCGGCAGATGGCCAGAAGCGGTTTTTGCTGGCTGACGGCCGCACGCGCCACCGTTATTTCTACCCGGTCCCGATCTACGTCAATGCCCGCCACTGTGGGATGATTCCTGCCCTCATAAATGCTCGGTTCAATATCACCGCCGCCGGGCAGCAAGATGCCATCCATTTGGCTTACCGCTGCGCACAAATCTTCATCACTGAGTCCCAGCGGAATCATCACCGGGATGCCGCCGGCGGCCTCAATTGCTTTCAAATATGTAGGCATCAACCCTAAAATATCGATCGGTTGGGCCTGGTCAGCCACTTTGCGGTAGGTTGTACAGCCAATTAGCGGTTTACGGTTCGCAGCAAGCATGCTCATCTCCAGGTTGGTATGCAGACCCCAAGGGTTTGCCTCGAATCAGGCGAACTTTGATGCTAACAAACCTTTGAGGACCTGTCTAAAACAGAGAACAAAAAAGGGTGAAAGCGCGATGGCTTTCACCCAGTTTTTGGTGCCAGATGAATGATCTGGTTTGGCGGCACCATTTTTATCGCGCCCGGCAAACACCAGGCGTTATGGTGAATACGGCCGTTGCACGGAAAAATCAATCCTAAAAAACCCGCTTTTCGCGCAGACGGGCCGATTTACCGGTACGGTTGCGCAAATAATAAAGCTGCGCCCGGCGCACGTAAGCATGACGATGAATATCGATCTTTTCAATGCGGGGGGAATTTAGCAAGAAGGTGCGCTCTACGCCAATACCGTTGGAAGCAATACGACGCACGGTAAAGTTGCTGTTGTTGCCACTGCGGCGCATACGGATGACGGTACCGCGCACAATTTGGGAACGCTCGTTACGCTCGCCAACGTTAATCCGCACATGGACCGTTACATCATCGCCCACATTCAGTTCCGGTAACGATTCATTGATTTCATCAAAAGCTTGTAGTAGTAAATCAGACATAATTCCATCTCCAGCGGCTAGTCTCCGCGAATTTTTTCAACGATTACGCTTTGTTCAAAGCAAGGGTTTTGTTCGCTTGCACATAAAGATAGCCCGCACGGCGGGCTAGAGGATGAAATATAACACGACAGCGGCGGACAGGCAACAAAAAAGCCCCAACAAAAAGTTGGAGCTTTCCTCTTTTTCAATGGTATTGTCTTAGCCCGCTTTCTTCAGAACGGGCAAACCGTTACGGCTTTCGGAAACCACGTATCCTGCCGGGACGGCATCCAGAGCGCCGTCTTTAACTTCTTTGGCGAAAAAGTAGATTGTTTGGGTACGGCCGTTTTTCAACGTTGTGTCTTTGCGATGCAAATAATAGGTGCGGTCTTTTGAATTTGTAAAACTGTAAGCCATTTTTTCCTTCCTTATGCAAATAAGATTTCCAACCTGATTCTCTAAAAGCGCTCAGCTCGGATTTTATAATTATGCCTCTGGTAATTTGCCACGAGAGGCAACGCACGAGAGGCAACGGCTGACCATGTTAGATCAATATTGTCCAGTTGGCAAGGATTTAATCGTAAAAAACAGTAAATTCCCTCCTGTAATCATGAAAAATTAAGGCAATTCCGCCGCTTTGACGCCCCTTTTGTTGACTGCTATACTTCACCGTTGCCGTCAAGCAGTTGGCAAAACATTAAACAACCAAACACGAGATTTCATCGCAAAGAGCGCAAAGCCCGCAAAGAAATAAGATAATAACTCTTTGCGATCTTTGCGTGCTTTGCGGTTAACAGGACTATTTATGCGTTTATCACAAGCATTTGGCAAAACATTAAGAGAAGCCCCGGCCGACGCCGAGATGATCAGCCACCAACTGCTGATTCGGGCTAATTTTGTACGGCCGTTAGGCGCCGGCATCTACACCTACATGCCCTTTGGCTACCGCGTTCTGCGCAAAATCTGGAACATCCTCGCCGAAGAGATGGACGCCATCGGCGGCCAGGAAATGTGGATGCCCAACATCCACCCCGCCGCCACCTGGCAGGCCACCGGCCGCTGGGAAACGATGGATGTGCTCATGAAGGTGAAGGCCGGCGGCGGGCGCGAATATGCCCTCTCTGCCACCCATGAGGAAGTGGTGGTTGATCTGGCCCTGCGCGAGATTGAAAGCTATCGTGACCTGCCCAAGCTGGTCTACCACATCAGCAAGAAGTTCCGCGATGAGCCCCGCGCCCGGGGCGGCCTGATGCGGATGCGCGAATTCATCATGAAAGATGCCTACAGTCTGGACACCAGCGAAGAAGCGTTGGACGACTTTTATCCCAAGATGCTCCAGGCGTATTACAATGTCTTCGAGCGGGCCGGCACGCCAGCGGTGGCCATCAACGCCGATGTGGGCGCGATGGGCGGCAAAACCTCGCACGAATTTGTGGTGCCCCACGAAGGCGGCGAAGACACCTACATCACCTCGGAAGATGGCAGCTATGCCGCCAATGTGGAAGCGGCCGAATTCATCCGCGAGGGTGAAAAGCCCGACGAACTGGCCCCGCTGACTAAAGTGGCCACGCCCAACTGCAAAACCATCGCCCAGGTGGCCGAGTTCATTGGCGTGCCTACCAGCCAGACGTTGAAAGCGGTCTTTTACTGGTGGTCCCCAGCGGTAGGTCGGGAGGCTGACGGCCGTTTCATTTTCGGTCTCGTGCGCGGCGATTTAGACGTGAACGAGGTCAAAGTGATCAACGCCCTGGGCGGCGGCGTGCTGCGCCCGGCCACGGATGAAGAAATCAAGGCGGCCGGGGCCACGCCTGGCTACGCTTCACCGATTGGGCTGGAAGTTGCTTCTGATTTACAGTCGCCCGGCGTTTACGTCCTGGCCGATTTGTCCATAGAAGCCGGTGGCAACTTTGTGGTAGGGGCCAACGACGACGGCTACCATTACACGGGAGCCAACTACCCGCGCGACCATGCCATCAGCCAGATGGCCGACATTGCCCAGGCCGACACGGGCCACAAAGCGCCCAACGGCAGCCGCCTGGTGGCCCGCCGCTGCATTGAGGCTGGGCACTGCTTTAAGCTGGGCACGCGCTACAGTGCCGCCACCAACGCCACCTACCTGGATGAAAACGGCAAGCCGCAGTTCATCTTCATGGGTTCCTACGGCATCGGCCTGGACCGGCTGATGGCCACCGTGGTGGAGCTGCATCACGATGAGTACGGCATCATCTGGCCAGACAGCGTAGCGCCTTACCAGATTCATCTACTGCACCTGGGCAAAGGGGACGACGTGCGCGAAGCCGCCGACCAGCTGTACGCGGACCTCACCCGCGCCGGGTACGAGGTGCTGTACGACGACCGCGAACTGAGCGCCGGCGTTAAGTTCAACGACGCCGACCTGATTGGCATCCCCTGGCGCATTGCCGTGGGCGGGCGCGGCCTCAAGGAAGGCAAGGTCGAAGTGAAGCGCCGCAGCGAAAAAGACCGGATGGATGTGCCGTTGAGTGAGCTGATGGCGTTTTTGGAAGAGAAGATTTAGGAACTGGAGACTGGAGATTAGAGAGAGGAACGGCCGTTTCCTGTGGGGAACGGCCGTTTTTTGGTTAAAGTCAATCAGTAAACTTCATCATGTGTACCAATGTCTAGCAACACAACAACCTCTTTATCGAGACGAAGCTCTCTGAATTACCTGACGGCGGATTGTGGTTTGTACTCACCTGCCTGATAAGCCGCCAATGTTTGTTGCGCATCTTCAGCAATTTCTTGCCGCTGCCGCTCAATTTGGCGGTGGCGCACAATGTCGATCAACATCTCTTGCTGTTCGGGGGACAACTGCATAACGGTTTCTAAAGCTTCATCCAGGCTGATCGTGTTCATAAACCACCTCTTTCTCGCCATTTCACTTTATTGAGCCAAAGTATCGCATATATTTTTTTCTTCGTTTCTTCCACCCTTCATGCCTTTGTATAAATTCACACCCAAAATCACTTATTTTTCCTGCTATAATACCCCCCAATTCTCACTAAAAACTGAACTGGACCTGGAGGTCAGAACATGACAGCAAAACGACAACCGTGGCACGCCGTAGCCCAAAACCTGGTGAATGTAGCCATGGGGCGGCAGAGCGCCGATCTCGTCATCCAAAACGGCCGTTGGGTCAACGTGCACAGCGGCGAAATCATCCCCCAGACCGACGTGGCCGTGAAAGACGGCCGTATCGCCTACGTCGG
>CALBTC010000322.1 GCA_937967805.1 uncultured Anaerolineaceae bacterium | reverse complement strand
AGCCCCATCTGGTGGCGCTGGAAAAAGGCGTTTGGGAAGTGGGCGAAGTGCGGATCGGCAAGCGAACCCGTCGCCCGGCCGCCCCGTTTACCACCAGCACGATGCAGCAAGAAGCGTCACGCCGGCTGGGGTTCAACACCAGCAAAACAATGCGCATTGCCCAGCAGCTTTATGAAGGCATTGACCTGGGCGGCGAAGAAGGTGCCATCGGTTTAATCACCTACATGCGTACCGACAGCGTCTCCGTGAGCAAAGAAGCCGAAACCGAAGCACGCAGCTATGTCGGCAAGCGCTTTGGCGCGAACTACGTGCCGGTGAAGCCTCCGGAGTACAAAACCAAGTCTAAAACGGCGCAGGAAGCGCACGAAGCTGTGCGGCCGACGTCGGTGCTGCGCGTGCCCAAGCAGATTAAAGAACATCTGTCGCGGGACCAGTATCGTTTGTATAAGCTGATCTGGGATCGGTTTGTGGCCAGCCAGATGGCGCCGGCCCGGTACGATACGGTGTCGGTGGATATTTATGCCGGGGATGAAAAGGTGGCAGTGGAGAAACGGCCGTACCTCTTCCGTGCCACCGGCTCTGTGATGACCTTTGCTGGTTTCCTGGCGCTGTATGAAGAAAGCCGTCCGGAAGATCGCCCCGATGATGATCAAAACCAGGTGCCGACAGATTTGCAGGAAGGCGAACTGCTTGACCTGCTGCGCCTTTTGCCGGAACAGCATTTTACCCAGCCGCCACCGCGCTACAGCGAAGCGTCACTGGTCAAATCTCTCGAAGAGCACGGCATTGGCCGCCCCAGCACCTATGCTTCTATCATCTCCACCATCCAAAACCGAGGCTATGTGGACCGCGTCGACAAGCGGCTGCAGCCCACCGAAACCGGGCAAATTGTGAACGACTTGCTGGTTGAATATTTCCCCAACATTTTGTCGGTTGATTTTACCGCCCGGCTGGAGGACGAGCTGGACAAGATTGCTGAAGGCGATCCCTGGGTGCCGGTGATTGGCAGTTTTTACGGCCAGTTTTCCGAGAATCTGGAAGTGGCCAATGAGTCCATCCCCAAGATTGATTTGAAGCCGGAGGTGGAGCCGGTAGGGCGTAAATGCCCGGAGTGTGGCAATGATTTGGTGTATCGGGAAGGGCGATACGGCCGTTTCATCGGCTGCTCCAACTTCCCCCAATGCCGCCACACCGAGCAGCTGCTCATCAAAGTGGGCGTCACCTGCCCCAACGGCGGCGAGATGGTGGAACGGCGCACCCGGCGCGGCCGCGTTTTTTACGGCTGCTCCCGCTATCCAGACTGCGAATTTAGCAGTTGGAAGAAGCCGGTGCCCGACCCCGATAACAGCTGCCACGGCCTGCTGGTGCAGCTCAACGAAAATGAAACGGATTGTGTGGCCTGTGGCCTTAAAGAGCCGGTGAAAGATAAAGAGGCTGTTGCCGATTAGCAGCTAACCAAACCCTCGCCTGTCACACTTGCGGAGACAGGAGTTCAGGCGTATGGATTCCCGCCTTCGCGGGAATGACAGATGAACGTTCTTAGGAATTTCCCCGGAAACTGCTTGCTAGATGTTTCGCACATCAGAAAGTTTCCGGGGAAATTTTGTAAGGGGCGTTGACGTTTCGTAGATAAATTAGTACCTCTTAGTGGGCGACAACTGCCCGGTAAATTGCTAAAATATCGGCGTCATGTACTTATCGAGCCTGTTGGACACAAATCCTCAACTGATTCCCCAATAATGTCTACTGTAAAGGAAAATAACATGAACCTTCGCCTTGCTTCAATCCTCTCTTTTTTTGCCCTTGCCTTGACGTTGATCTTAGGTTTGGGCATGGATACTCGCCAATCTGAGGCGGCTCCTGCCGGCACGTCGGACCAATTCACCTATTTGCCGTTTGTGACCAAAGCACCCGATTTGTTTATCACCGGCCTGGAAATTAGCCAATCGGTTCAGGACGCAAACAATACGGTGCCGCTGGTGGCCAACCGGCCAACTGTGGTACGTGTGTATACTGCCACAACCAGCGGCAGCAGCGTGCCCAACACCAGCGTTACGCTGACGGCCACGCGTAACGGTACACCCCTCACGTCCGTCGTCTCCAACACAAAAACCGCCTCGGCCGCTTCCAGCCGCGCCAGCCTGGACAGTACTTACAACGTCACTCTGCCCGCCAGCTGGCTCTCCGGCACGGTCCAGATTACTGCTAGGATTACTGGCCAGAGTAATGGCAGCTTTACGCAATCGATCACCTTCAACAGTGTGCCTACGCTCAATGTGGTCATCGTTCCGGTTAATTACACCCATACACCAACGAGCACTACTTTTCCGGGACCTAATGTTGAGCAGATTAGCGATTGGATGATGCGTGCCTATCCGTTGAGCAATATGAATGTATCTTTTCATCCAACAGGATTAAATTTTACAGGTAATTTGCGGGAGGCTGCATCCTGGGAGCAACTCTTAGAAGATGTAAGTGTACTCAAAGAAGGTGAAATTGGGTTTTATAACTCCACAGTTTATTATGGCTACATCGATTTTGACTGTGGTTGGTTCAATTGCAGTACTGGGGGCATTGCCGGTATCGGCTGGATTGGCTTCCGTGCGGCCGTTGGCTTTCATCATCCTAACACTGAAGTAACGGGTGAATTGGCCGGTCATGAAATTGGTCATAACTTTGGCCGCTATCATGCACCCTGTGGCGTTTCTGGAACCAACTGGTCTACCGATCCCAAACATGCCGGGGCTTCGATTGGTGAATATGGCCTGGACGGCATTGGCGGCACACTAGAACTGCTAAGTCCGGCCGGTTATGTGGACATGATGAGCTACTGTGATCCGGTTTGGGTGTCTGATTACACGTATAAGGCACTTTATACGGATCAGGTGAACAATGGGGCATTCATCTGGACACCATCACAGGAAAGCTTGGTCATCCGTGGTTCGGTTGCGCAAGATGGGGTGGTTTCGCTTAACCCGGTTTATATCTTGCCACAGACGGCCGTCTCCCCCCAAAACGGTCTCTATGAGGTGGAACTGCTAGACGCAGCCGGCAATGTCATCACCACCCATCCCGTGGATTTGTTGGTGGCTGAAGAAGAAGGCGTCTCGGCCCGTGCGGTTCACGGTGTGGTGCCTGCTCCAGGCGTGCCGGTGGCTGAACTGCGGATTGTGGAGGTGGCTTCGGGAACGGCCGTTGCCCACCGCACCCTCTCCACTGCCGGCCTGGCGGTTAACGCCACGCTGAACCAGCGCAGCGATGCGGCCACCGTTAGCTGGGGCATTGCCGATGTGCCGGCCAACGTGCGCTACACGGCCGACAATGGCCTGACCTGGACGACGGTTGGTTTGAACGTGCTGGGAGGCAGTTTAGAGGTGGATTTGAGCAATTTACCGGGTGGGGCAAACGGCCGTTTCCAAATCATCCTGGCCGATCAGGGCACGCCGACCCGCTTTGAAGTTGCGCTGGCCACGCCCCTGGCCGACAAGCAGCCCACCGCCTGGATTAGCGGCCCGGGAATTGTGACCGCCGGCACGCCTACCGCGCTTTACGCCTTTGGCTCTGATGCCGAAGACGGGGCGCTGAGTAATTTTGCCTGGTCGGTGGATGGTGTAGCAGTTGAAGCGGAGTCGGCGCTCTTCCTGCATGAGCTGGCTCCCGGCGAACATGTGGTTACCTTACGGGCCACGACGAGCAGCGGGCAAACGGCCGTTGCCAGCACTATTGTCACCGTGACGCCGTAAAGTGCCAGGACTGGCAGTCCTACCTTTTAGGTTCTGGAAATTTTGAATTTAGGACTGCCAGTCCTTAAAGATTGGGACGCTGATTTGCCTGATCACCCTGATTTTTTTGATCAGGTAAATCAGCGTTCTATCATTTGGCGCGGTAAGGAACCGCGGCTACTTGCTGCTTCCCCAACCCCCGCCCCCCGGCGTTTCAATCTGCAAAATATCGTCTGTGTCGAGATGGCGGGTAAATTTGCCCGGCAGTTCGGTAACTCTTTCCCCTTGAATGAGGCAGTTGTGGCCGGGACGGCCGTCTTGCCCGCCTTGCAAACCGTATGCGCCACGCTTGCGCCGCTCGCTGGTCACGGTTACCGTCACGGGCGTGAGGAAGCGGATGGTGCGGATGAGCCCATCGCCGCCGTGATGCCGCCCCGCGCCGCCAGAATTGGGTCGCAGACTGTATTGTTCTAATCGCAAAGGGAAGCTGTACTCCAGCGCCTCCACCGGGGTGTTGAGCGTGTTGCTCATGTGGACGTGCAGCCCACTGCCGCCGTCAGCCTCGGGTCCGGCTCCGGCCCCGCCGCCGATGGTTTCGTAGTAGGCAAACGGCCGTCCACCATCGGGATGTTTACCGCCAAAAGTGAGATTATTCATCGTGCCCTGGCTGGCGGCGGGAATGACGTGGGGCAGCGCCTGGGCCAGCGCGCCAAACACGGCGTCGGTGATGCGCTGCGACGTTTCCACGTTCCCGGCGGCGACGGCGTGCGGCTGGGGCGGGTCCAGCAAAGAGCCCGGCGGAATGGTGACGGTGATCGGGGCAAAAGCCCCCTCGTTCATGGGCAAGTCGGTTTGTACGAGGGCTAGCGCAGCGCAGCGCAAACAGTAAGCCACGGCCGATTTAGCAATGGCCGGCACGGCGTTGAGATTGCCGCGCACGGCAGCGGCCGTTCCCGCAAAATCAACGTGCATGTTGCTGCCGTTGACGGTGAGCGTCACCTTGATGGGAATGGGTTGGCTGCCCGGCTGGCCATCGTCGTCCAAATAGTCGGTGAAGGTGTAACGGCCGTCGGGAATTTGGGTGACGGCCGTTTCGGACAAGCTCCTGGCGTACTTTATAAGGGCTTCGGCATGGGTTAGTGCTTCATCCAGGCTGTAGCGGTCCACAATTTCCACCAGACGTTTTTCGCCGATGGCATGGGCGGCCAACTGCGCCGCCAGATCACCATTGCGCTCGTCGGGGGTGCGCACGTTGCGCAAAATGAGCTTCCATACTGCCTCGTTGCGTTCCCCAGCCGCCACCAGTTTCAATGGCGGAATGATAATTCCCTCCTGGTAAATCTCCGTAGACAGTGGCATTGAGCCGGGCGACATGCCGCCTACGTCGGCATGGTGGGCGCGGCTGGCAACGAAGAAGGCGGGTGAGCGGTGATCGGCAATCGGTGATCCGTCATCGGTTGACTGATTACTGATTACCGATAACTGATTACCGAAAAGGACAGGGGAAACAAGGGTAATGTCCGGCAGATGATTACCGCCCTGGTAGGGGTCGTTGACGATGACGACGTCGCCGGGGGCGAAGGGGGCGCATTGGTCGATGGCGGCCTGGACGGAGGCAGGCATGGCACCCAAATGCACGGGGATGTGGGCTGCCTGGGCCAGCATACGGCCGTCGCCCAAAAAGAGGGCGCAGCTGAAGTCAAGACGTTCCTTGATATTGGGGCTGTACGCCGCGCGGCCCAGCGTCACGCCCATCTCTTCAGCAACGGAGGCGAAGAGATAGCGAAAAATAGAGAGAGAAGCGGCCGTTGGGGAGGTCATTCAGTGAAAACGGGTAAATTTTCCAGGGCCACGATGCTGCTCCAGTCGGCGTCACCCTCGGTGAAAACGGCCGCTGTCTTTACAATGTCGCCCCCTGCTTGCTGCACCACATTTCCCATCCCCTTGAGCGTGCTTCCGGTGCTGATCACATCGTCTACCAGGACGACTTTCTTGTTCTTGATGAGTTCCTTGTCCTTTTCATCCAGATAGAGCGTTTGCGGCTTGCCGGTGGTGATGGAGACCGTTTCGGCGCTGATAGCGTCGCCCATGTAGCTTTTATACGATTTGCGCAGGACGATGTAGGGCAGCCCCATCAGGGCGCTCATCTCGTAGATGAGGGGAATGCCTTTGGCTTCGGCCGTTACCAGCACTTCGGCGGGGGTATTTTTGAGCCGTTCGGCCAGGGCAGCCGCCGTGGCCTTGACGACGATGGTGTCGCCCAGCATATTAAAAATGGCAATACGCACGCCGGGGGCAACTTCAAACAAAGGCAGGTGACGGGTGATGCCGGCGATTACAACGGTGTAGGTTTCACGTTCGGTCAACTTGTGATACTCTCCTCCATGTTGGTCAATTTTATAAAATTGACCTACGGTATGATATGTTTAGTTTACCTTAATGTTTTGCAGGTGACATCCAGTTTAGCAAGTGAAGGTGGGAAGTTATGAAGGCGATTGTGGTGAAGGGAGACGAGCAGAATCCGGAACTGGTGTGGGAGACGGTGCCAGATGTGGAATATGGCTCGGAAGAGGTGCTGGTAAATGTGCAGGCAACGGCCGTAAACCGGGCCGATTTGCTCCAGGCAAGAGGCGGCTACAATCCCCCCGTCGGCGCCAGCGAGATTCTAGGTTTGGAAATGGCGGGGATTATTGCCGCCGTTGGCGAAGATGTGGAGGGATGGCAGGTCGGGGATCGCGTTTGTGCCTTGCTGCCCGGCGGGGGCTATGCCGAGAAGGTAACGGTGCCTGCAGGAATGCTGCTGAAGCTGCCCAAAGAATGGACGTTTGCCATGGGAACGGCCGTTCC
This sequence comes from uncultured Anaerolineaceae bacterium, assembly GCA_937967805.1. The sequence goes on along the minus strand of CALBTC010000322.1, from coordinate 156 downwards.
CGAAGTGTGGTACACCGCCTATGTGAATCTCTTTTTAGAGGGGGAACTGTCGGCCGGCGAAACGGTGTTGATTCACGCCGGGGCCAGCGGCGTGGGCACAGCGGGTGTAGTAAAAACCCGTAAAGAGAAAAGGTAGACAAAAAGAGCCTCTTGTGA
>CALBTC010000321.1 GCA_937967805.1 uncultured Anaerolineaceae bacterium | reverse complement strand
AGTTTTTTTTCTGATTGGCTGCTTATGGCTGGTTGCCTGCCGGCCGGATGTGACGGTGACGCCAACGGCCGTTTCCCAAATCACACCATCCCCCACCGCAACCGCCACCCTTGCCCCGACCGACCCGCCCACCGCCACAAATTCTCCTGCCGTCGAACCAACCATCACACCGGTGCCACTGCCCGCCGTCACGCTAGAGCCGCCACGCGGACGGGCTGAGTTCATCGCCCAGCTGCAGCAGGTGCAGACTGAGGTCATCGGCCTGGTGGAGACGCAGCAGCAGCTGCTGGCCTTCCCCCGCCCCGATGATCCGGAGTGGGCCGGCGACGTGGCAGTGCAGGCGGCGTTTATCCAGGCCAACCGGCTGGCGCTGGAGAGCCTGAGTTTGCCTGCTGCCGGGGAGAATTTGTTGGGGCCGTTGGCAACGACCGTACTCACTTGCGAAGAAGCCGCCCTGGCCGAAGATTTGGACGGGTTGGCAAGCTGTCTGGCTGCGTTGCAGGCGGTTTCGTTTGGCAGAGGGGGAAATGGGGGAACGGCCGTTGCCAATCCAGAAAACGTCGTTACCCCCATCCCGCTGGTGGGCTGCACCCAAACCAGCGTCGGCTTTGTGCCCCTCACCGATTTAGGTGCAGATTTGTACATGGGACAGCAAGGCGGCCTTTACCCCAACGGCCAAAACACACCCCCCGCCGATCATCTCGCCGCCGGAATGGCCCAGGTACAGGCCATCCAACCGCTTGCCAGCGATGGTTCGCCCGATCCCACTGGCAAAATCGGCTTCATCTCCGTGGGCATGTCCAACGCGGCGCTGGAGTTCACCGCCTTTCTGCGGCTGGCCAACGACGATCCGGCCACAAATGAGTCGGTTGTGATTGTGAACGGGGCGCAGGGGGGCTGGACCTCTAACAAGCTGGCGGAAAATCCCGACGCCGAATATTGGCAGGTGCTGGACCAGCGGCTGGCGGACAATGGCCTGACGCCGGCCCAGGTGCAGGTGGTCTGGCTCAAGCAGGCGCGCGGCGGGGTAAAAAACGAGCCGTTCCCCCAGGAGCCGCAAATTTTGCAGGCGCAGCTGCAAAGCGTGGTCCAGATTTTGCAGGCACGCTACCCCAACGTGAAGATCGTCTACCTCTCCAGCCGCATCTACGGCGGCTATGCCACCGGGCCGCTCAACCCGGAACCGATTGCTTACCATTCCGGCTTTGCCGTCAAGTGGCTCATCGAGGCCCAAATCAGCGGCGAGTCCCAGCTAAACTACGACCCGGCGCGGGGGGAAGTAGCCGCACCCTGGCTGGCCTGGGGGCCTTACCTCTGGGCCGACGGCCTGACGCCGCGCCGCGACGGCCTCACCTGGGCCTGCAGCGACTTCGCCGACGACGGCACCCACCCCGGCGACCCCGCCCGCGACAAGGTGGCGGCGATGCTGCTAGACTTCTTCAAGACGGACAAAACGGCGAGGGTTTGGTTTTTAGGGGGAGAGTGATTTTGTTAGTTGAGTGTCCTTATCAGTTAAAAAACCTGAACTTTATTGTCATAATCTAAACTCATTACTAAAAACTCGCTTTCAGAACAAACTGTAAAGTCGAATGCTCGTGAAAAATCGCGCTCAAAACATTTCTTAATTGACTCCCTTAAATTATCGATTTCTCGTAAAGGTAAACCTTCTCTATAGACCAAAATTATGTCTATGTCGTCAAAAATGTTGTGTCGTAAGTACGATCCCAAAAGATAAATTTCACATTTTCCTAATAGTTCTGAGTTGTTTTTTAGACTATCTGAAAAATCTTTGACTCTTCTGTTTTTATCGACGTTAAGCAAGTAATTCAGAAACCTCTCGCCAGTAGTATGAATAGCACCCATAAATTCCCTTAGCGAAAAAAGCCCAATTTTTTGACGAATGCATTCTTTTTTTGCGCTAGCTGAATATGTAGAATATGGATTAGAGCAAATAATAGCATCAATGTTAGGGTCAATTTCCAAGATCTTCTCAAGCGTGTAGTCGGTAAAATAATAAGTGTTGGTCACGAAAACTTTTAATTCTCTTCCATCAACTAACGACGCAGTAAAAATCGCAATGTTTTGTTTTTTTAAACCCTTAATAGATGTATGATTTGCCAAATACTTATTTATGTATGTGGAAATGGTATTGGTTCTGTACTCGATTTCTTCTTCTGTACGTTTTTCAAGTTTATCAATCTGTAACCCCAATTTTTGTTTTACAAATTGATCAAATTCGATTGGAAAGAGTTTGTAGTCATTGATTTTTTCAGCAAAAAGGCAATTTTCTTCAAAAGAATTTGCATGAATTTTGTAACTCAATGCGTGCGAGTATAAATCCCATGGGCGCGGAAAGTTCCGTTTGTTTCCTTCAATAATTTCAATAATTCTCCTGTTATTGGGGATAATGGTATCTAGACATCTTCGATGCCAAATTATCTGAGAATCACCAGAAGAGCCGTACATCGCTTTCTCAGAAAATGGTCCATACTCCTCAAATACCAACCTGTTTTCATCCAACAGGTCATTGATTTCTTGAAGTAGCTCTTGTTCTTTATAAAATTTTGGGGTAGTAAAAATCGCCTGAATCTGTTTCAAGTGGTTAGATTTCCAGGTATGCATCTCCTCCACCGAAAATTTATTCTCAAGCTCATCGACAATTTTATGACAATCAAGGCAGAGCATTATCAGGTTAGATATACCATTTTTATCAATAAATTCAGCTATTTCATGTTCAGTACGAGGGCCAGTTTTCCCAGCTCCAATAATATGTGCAATGTTTGCCAAGCTGACAGAATCAGCTTCAATTTTTGCAAACAAGTATTTGTGACAATCGGGATTTTGGCAGTATCCTCCACACTGTGCCCATAATTCTCGTTGTGTATTGATTGGTATAGATTTTCTAGCCATTGTTATATATAATTTCAAGAAATTAATTTGTTTAAAGGTCATACAGAACGACAGTATGGGGTTTCTTCATCATTAGCTTGCTAGATTAGTAACTACATCAGCTACCAATTGCCGAATGCCGTGAAGTGCTGCTTCGGGCGATTCGTCCAGCCAGCTTAAGCTGGGGAATTCGGCACAAAGCCCCACATATTCTTCATCCTCCTCGGACCAAATAACGCGAGAGGTGTAACGGTCTGGCTCAGGCATCTTGTAGTTGGGGCATTGCTGCTTACTGGAAGGAAAAATCGTGGATGTTGGCTGTTTCGCGGGCATGTTCCAGGGTAATAGCCCCCAGATTGCCGTCCACATCCAAATCCAGCAGTGTATTTTCATTGAGTTCTTGTGTTTCCACGATTTCTTTATCGCTCAAATGAATGTACAAAGTATCCGTGTCAGCAAAATAACGAATTTTCAAGATGGAATTCTTTGCCTGAGTCGAATTAGGTTTAGGCTGGTACGGCTACATATTCACTGGCCGAGTGCGGTTTGGGAATAGGCAAACCTTCTTCTTTTAACATTTCCAGGTGTAAAACAATCGCCTCTTGCATAAGCGTGAGCACTTCTTCCCGACTGTCTCCAACCGCAACACAGCCGGGTAAGTCGGGCACATACGCTCCATAACTATTTTCACCCTGTTCAATGATTACCATGTATTCCATATCTCATCTAATCCTTTAGCTGCGCTTGCTTCAGGACACTATTCAATGTCCCTGGCGGCATCTCTTTGCCCAAGTTACCAGATACAGTGACAGTTCCTGGTTTTTCTGGATGTTTGAACTGCCGATGACTTCCCTTTGTCCGTACTAAATACCAACCATCTTTTTCGATTAGTTTGACGACTTCTCGAACCTTCATGAGTGCATTCTAAACGGTTGCATCAGAGTGTCAAGAATAAAAGGGGAATTATTTAGTTTTTTGTCGAACAAGCTCATTTAGAGCAGCCAATGCTGCTTCGGCGCGGTGGGCCTGGACGAAGATGTGGTCGTGGTAGAAGGCGGCGATGACGTTGGCGCTGATGCCTTTTTCAGCGAGCCTTGTGGCGATTACGGCCGTTAGCCCCACCGCCTCTAAACTGGAATGCACCGACAGGGTGATGCACCTAAACACCGATTCATACGGAATGCCGTGCTCGTCGGCGCGGTGCCGGGGGATGACCAGGGTGAGCCCTTCCGCCTCCATAAATGAAGCAATTGGTTCCAGTTCGGGATGGTCTCCGTAACGGCCGTTACCCATCGTGCAAAAAATATATTCCTCATCGCGCAGCTTGGGTGCCAACGAGCCAAGCATCTTGCTCAAATCTTTTTCACCGGCCATCTGTTTGCTTCTGATTTTTAAGCCACTGTTGCAAGATAACGGCCGTTTCCCCCCGACCCATCTTCTCATACGCCTCCCGCTCGTAGGCCAGCGACAGGACGGGCAGTTCCAGGCCGTCAAAATTCACAAATTCACGATGTTGGGTTAGATCGGGTGGGGGTTGCCAACGGCCAGTCCCGAGCCTGTCGAGGGAGCCGTTCACCCACTTCTCTATATCTCCCATAATTTCCACCTTTATGCCATCCAGCCGCAGCTGGCCAAAATGGGAGCGAATCCGCTCCGTACCAGAGAAGGCGACCGGCTGCACCACAAAATCGCGCAGCGCTGCTTCCAGCGCATAGACACCGTCTTTATCCGTTTGCAAATCAATGTCGTTAGGCGTAAATGGCAGACCACGCAGGGCAAAGCCGGTGCTGCCGGTAATCGTCCACAAAATATTCTGCCCGTGCAGCGCGGCGTGCAGTTGGTGCAGGACGGGCAAAAACGCGGCGGGCAGGGGCATGGAGGTTTACTCGTCTACCAGGCCCAGTTTTTCCGGCAGGTGGGCCGTGTCGAAGGGGCTGAAGAGGATACGGCCGTCGGCCTCAAAGCGCGTCTTTAAAATGCTGCCGTTGGGCATCGAGATGCCCCGTGAAAAGAACAAATACCGCTCCATGGCCCGGTTGGTGGCTTCGCGAATGCCCGTCAGCGTCATCCACAGGAAGGCGCGCAAAAAGAGGCCGTGGCTGAAAATGGCGATAAATGGCGCTTGTTGCTGCCTTAGCTGCTCTTCCATCGCCAATACCCGCTCCAACAGTTCGGCAAAAGATTCGCCGGCATCCCCCTCTTTTTCCAGCGGGTCCATCCGCTCCCAGTACGCTTTGGCCTCTGGCCAGCGCTCCTGGCCGGTGGTGCCTTTGTATCGCTCGGGATGCAGGTAGCTGAACTCATGAATGGGCCATTCCGTGACGTTGACGGGATTGAAGCGGTTGATGGTGGGAACGGCCGTTTGCCGGGCGCGAATGTAGGGAGAAACGACAATCAAAGCCGGCTTGCGCGTAAACGCCTGGGACACATATTCCGCTTCCCGCTGCCCTTTCTCCGTCAGCTCAGATGCCGCCGGATGCGTGGTGGGCAAATTGGCGTTCGATACGCTCTCTCCATGCCGGATGAACCATACTTCTTTACTCATAGAACTTCCCGAATTTATGATTTGAAATCAAAGATTACGCAGATTTGCCGGACTTAAAAATCTTTTTAATCTGCGTAATCTTTGATGTTAGCGCTTTTACGGATTCACGTACGATTCTACCAGATTTAGCAGATCATCGGTGGGCTGGCCGTACCGTTCTTCCACTAAATCTTCACCGGGACCGGTGGAAAACATCACAAACGACGGGCACTCATCCATAAACGTCTCGATGATCTCCGTGCCCACGACTTCGCCCGTCTTTGGCGTGTAAACCGTCAGTTCGTAAACGGCATCGTAAATTTCCACGACGCCTTCGTCATCAGTCTCGTCGATTTCGTACCCTTCGCACGTTTCCACCAGCGTTTCTTCTACCCGCGCCAGGCAGCCGACCAGTTCAATCTCGCTAAACGGCTGGTCTACCGGTACCGTCCATTCCTCCGGCAAATCAGTCTCTGAGGGAAACATGAAGTCGTACACCGTTTCGTCAAATGTATTTTGCCTGTACATGGCAATGAGATGGGGACCACCGCTGCCGGCATCGTACTCGGCAGCCACATCGATTACCGTGCCGGTACACGCTTCCGCCAGGTGAAAGCTTTTGAGTTCGGCCGGATCGCTAGGCGGTTCCGTGCCGCTGCTGCCGCCATCGCAAGCCGCAGCGCCAAGCAAAACGGATAGTAAAAACAGAAGAAACAGGGTTTTTTTCACAGTTAGCCTCCTAAAGTGTTTTATGAACATGCCTCAAAATAAATGAGAGCCGTCACTAGATGCAAGCAACAATTGTCCTAAATACAAGGGGCAAAAACTGTTAAGCGATTGACACGAAAATACAATTGGAGGAGTGAGCATCTTCAGATGCGTTTTTACAACCCGTTCGCATCTGAGGATGCTCACTCCTCATTTCATTGGTTAATTAATAAGTAGGCAGTTCCGGTTCGACTTCTTTGGCCCAGCGGTTGATACCGCCGTCCAGGTTCCACAGCTTTTTGAAGCCGTGTTTTTGCAGCTCGCGCACGATGTCGGCGCTGCGGGCACCGGAGCGGCACTGGACCACAATTTCCTGCGCCGTGTCCAGCTCATTAAGCCGGTTCACCACCTGGCCCTTGGGAATAAGATGGGCACCCAAATGGCTCAGGTTGGAGATTTCCCACTCGTGAGGCTCGCGCACGTCCAGAATGTACAGGCTGTCGCCGGCATCCAGCCGCGCTTTGAGTTGCGCCGGGGCCATCTGCGGCACGCCGTCGCCGTTGCTTTGTTCCACGGCCGAAAAATGGCTGCGGTCGTGGGCGGGCATGCCGCAAAACTGCTCGTAGTCGATCAGTTCGGTGAGGGTGGGGTTTTCGCTGCACACGGGGCAGTCGGGATTTTTGCGCAGGCGCACCTGGTCAAACTCCATGTTCAGGGCATCGTACAGCAGCAAACGGCCGATCAGCGGTTCGCCTTCACCCAAAATCAGCTTCACCGCTTCCGTGGCCTGAATCGCGCCAATCGTGCCGGGCAAAATGCCCAACACGCCACCTTCGGCGCAGCTGGGCACCAGTCCAGGCGGCGGCGGTTCGGGGAAGAGGCAGCGGTAGCATGGCCCCTCCTTGGCATAAAAGACCGATGATTGCCCCTCAAAGCGAAAGATGCTGCCGTAGACGTTGGGTTTGCCCAACAGCACGCAGGCGTCGTTGGTTAGATAGCGGGTGGGGAAGTTGTCTGTGCCGTCGATGATGATGTCGTACGGTTCAAACAGCTCCAGGGCGTTGTCGGAGGTCAGCGGCACCTCGTAGGTGTCTACCTGGATGTGCGGATTGATGTCCAAAATGCGATCTTTGGCGCTGTCCAGCTTGGGTCGCCCCACGTCTTTGGTGCCGTGGATGATCTGTCGCTGGAGGTTTGTGTAATCGACGACGTCGTAATCGACCAGACCAATACGGCCGATGCCCGCCGCGGCCAGATACATCGCCAGAGGTGAGCCAAGTCCACCGGCACCAATCAGTAAGACGCTGGCGGCCTTGAGCTTTTTCTGCCCTTCCATGCCCACTTCCGGCATGATCAGGTGGCGACTGTACCGCTCCACTTCTTCATGCGACAGGCTGACATCAGCCACTGCCGCCGGGTTGATTAAGGTTTTACTGCTCATAGGGTTTCTCCAATAAGAAAAAATGTTTCTCCAGATTGGGCCAATCTGCCAGATTGGCCCAATCTCGCTAAATAGCCAGCCGGGCGACCTGCTGGGTGAGCTTTTGCGTGTGGGTGAGGCCATAGTTGATCTCGCGCACGTCGCCTTGCTGGTCGATGAGAATGGTGGTAGGCAGGGTGAAGACACCGTATTTGACGGCCGTTTCCGGCTCCACTTCCGCATCAATTTTTTGCACGTTTAATCTATCCTGCCATAGCAATACCAGTTGGTCCAAATAGCGCGCCTGGCTGGGGCAAGCGGCGCAGCTCTCGCTGGCAAAGTAAAGGATGGTGGGGATGTGGGAAACGGCCGTTTCCAAATCTCCCAACACCCGCACATGCCGCCGCTTAAAGGCAGCATACGCCGTGGTGCCAAGCAGGATGAGTAGGGTGGTGATAAGTAGTCGTTCGATCATGGTAATCCGTAAGCGGTAATCGGTGATCGGTAAACAGTGAACCGGCCACCGATTTACGGATAACCGATTACCGGCCACCGCCTCACCGGATCGGGCTGACGCGGAAGCCGGGCAGGCCCAGCTTGCCGAGCTGGTAGTAAACAAAGCAGCCGGCGCAGAAGCCCAGGACCAGGTTCAGCGCGGCCAGGGCGATGACCAGCCAGACCAGACCCCAACCCAGCACGGGCAGTCCGGCCAGCAAACTCACAGCGGCCAGCGCCACGACCACGCCGCCAAAGCCCTGGGCAAAGCGGTGCGGTTCCGGATTATCAACAATGACGTCTGGCTTCACCAGCCCGGCGGGGCGCAGGGCGTGTTGGTAGATGCGTTTGAAGAGGGATAGGCTGGGAACGGCCGTTCCCAGCAGCATCACCAATCCCACAAACGCCGCCAGCCAGACGTTGTTCAAAATAAAGGCCAGCAGGCTCAAAGCAATGATAAACGCCTGGTTCACCCGCAGCGCGGAATGGTCTACTTTTCGTTCTTTTTGGATGCTCATCAATTTTTCTCCATCCTTCCAGCCAGGAAGCCGGTAAACCGTTATCGGTAATCGGTAAACCATTATCGGTGAGCGATGCATTTGGCTAAAGCTCACCGAATACCGCCCACCGATAACCGATTACTGTTCTTAACCTCCGGCAATGGAAGGAATAATCATCAACGTGTCGTTTTCGCCGACGGCCGTTTCTGCACCTTCCAGATAGCGCACGTCTTCTTGATTCAGGTAAATATTGACAAAGCTGCGCAGCTCGCCATTCTCAAACAGATGCTGGCGCAGGTCAGGATACTGCTGCGTCAGATCGTTCAGGGCGGTGCTGACGTCGTTACCGTTCACCGAAACAGAAGCGTTGTTGCCGGAATACGGCCGTAGCGGGGTTGGAATACGAATAGTTGGCATAAGTTCTCTCTCCTTGTTGTAAGAAAGGAACACAGAGTTTCACAGAGGAACCACAGAGTTTCGCAGAGAATCTCTGCGTAACTCCGCTCAACTCCGTGTATCTCTGTGTTCCTTATTAGTTACCGTTTCAATAACCTCTTCCTCAATAAAGCCGGACCGATCCGCCGCCAGTTGCCACGATTGACTGTAGGTCGGTTCGCCTTCTAACACCTGGGTAATCAAATAGGAATAGCCCGGCCAACTGGCCCAGGCCAGGTCGCGCGGCGAGGCCACCGGCACGTCGTCCGGGTGGCTGTGGAAAATACCGATCACGTCCAGGCCGGCCAGCATCGCTTCCAGCTCCACCTTTTGCCACGCGCCAGGGTCGATGCTGAAGCGAATCGGTTTTTCTGCCTCATTGGGCCACACATTTTCCATCGGTCGAATTTCCTGCACGATGTTTGTGCCGTTGTCAGCCCGACCCAACAGCAGCCCACATCCCTCAAACGGATATGAGGCCTGCCCATGCGCTTTGATTGCGTCGTGAATTTCCTTACTTAAAGTCAACATTTTTTCTATCCACAGATTTCGCAGATTACACAGATTTTTCCTCGTCAGACATCCCAAATCTGCGTAATCTGTGTAATCTGCGGTTTTTTCAAAATAAAAACACCTCCCTGAAAGATGAGGGAGGTGTCTGAATTCAGAACCTTCTTCTTATCTTTCAGGTGCAGAAGCTTGTTCTGCCCTTGTCGGAATTAGCACCATTTCGCCAGCCGGGGCTGTCGCGGTTGCTGAGGTATCATCGGGCCGTTCCCTCAACCTCTCTGGATAAGATAGGCAAACCTATGTGATTGTTTACAGCGGTTGCCATCTTAACAGAAGAGGGTGGCGGCGTCAATGTACAGATTGGTCCAATCTTAGCGTCATATTTTCACACTATTAGCTGAACAAAATTGGACCAATCTGGATTACGCTTACTGCCACAACGTATCGCTCAAATATTTAAAGCCATTGTCGGGCAAGATGGTCACGATGACGCCTTCATCCACCGTTTTGGCCACGTTTAGGCTGGCCACCACCGCAGCCGCTGCCGAGATGCCGACGAAAAGCCCTTCGGTTTTGGCCAGCGTGCGGGCCATTGCGTGTGCATCTTCCGTACGTACCGTTATTTGCTCGTCGGCTACGTCCTCGTCGTAAATGCCTGGTTTTAAGGCCGAGGGCATGTGCTTGAGTCCTTCCAGGCCATGGAAGGGGCTGTCTGGCTGCATAGCCAATGCCTGAATATTGGGATCGAACTGCTTCAGGCGGCGGGTGGTGCCGGTAAAGGTGCCGCTGGTGCCCAATCCGGCTACAAAATGGGTAATTTGCCCATCGGTTTGCTGCCAGATTTCCGGCGCGGTGGTTTTACTGTGCGCCTGCCAGTTGGCTGAATTGTTGTACTGGTTGGCGTAGTACAAAGTCGGGTCTTCAGCCGCTAAGCGGCGCGCTTCCACAATGGCCCCGTCGGAACCTTCCAGCGGGTCGGTGAGGATGAGTTCGGCGCCGTATGCTTTGAGGATGGCGATGCGCTCCGGGCTGGCATTGCTGGGCAGGGTGAGCTTCACTTTGTAGCCGCGGGCTGCGCCTAACATGGCGTAGGCAATGCCCATGTTGCCCGAGGTGGAATCTAGCAGCGTCATGCCGGGCTGGAGCTGGCCATTTTCTTCGGCGGTGCGGATGATGTTGAGGGCGGCGCGATCTTTGACGGAGCCGCTGGGGTTGAACCATTCCGCTTTGGCGTAGATGGCGACGGTGTCGGGGATGTTGTGGGATACGGCCGTATTCCACAAACGTATCAGCGGTGTCTTACCGACCTGGGCTTCTAAACTATGGGCAGGGTCCGTGGCAATGGGGAGGATGCGTGTGCTTTCAATTGTTGACAACATAATTTAGGTGTTTCCTGAGATTAATTACTAAAATAGGGGCAGCGGTCACGCGTTACCCAACAAAAAACGGTCGCAGCTTTTCGCTGGCGAGAACAACAAGGAGAGCAAATCAGGCTCGTTGTTGCTTCGCGAGAGCAGCCACCACCGTTCTATAGCGCTTTAGAAATTTTCTCAGGCTGTTGAACGATGGTTACCACCCTCGCTCAATACACCTGCAATATTGTCCAATCATTTAAGTCACACTCTTTTACCAATTTTTGATTTGTTGAATCAGTTGCGAGTATAGCAGAGCGATAGCATCAGTCAAGTTAGAAAATGATAAACGGACTCGCGTCAGCTTTTCCCGCATGTGGGTTGGATGGGGTGAAGGTGAGGAATCTTACCCCCTTCAGTTCTCAGTAAAAAGTGAAAAGTGATAAGTGGTTTTTTGTGTCAGAAGAGGATGGAGAGGAAACGGCCGTAAACGGCCGTGGCTGCACTGTACACAATCATCATTTGCCCCGGACCATAGGTGAGCCAGATGACATCGCCAATGAGGGGAAATGTAATGTTGTTGAATAGTTGGGCTGCCAGAATAAGGTCGCTGATGAGAAAAAGTGCTGCGCCAATGGCCAGCCAGGTAAATTGGCTTTGTTGCAGCGCCAAACCGGTAGCCATGCCGGCCGTGCTGGCCAGCAGCAGCGCATACGGCAGCGCCGCCTGATGCAGCGTGGTCGACTGCTGCCCCCGATATACAACAAAGTACCAGGCCACTGCGCCAATAATCCACCAGACAACCAGACTGCCCCAGCGCATTGAACCGTCGGTTAAGCCGATTTGATTGCTATAATGCCAGATGCCAATGATGTAGGCCACATGCCCTAAACCAAATGTCGCCATGCCGCCCAGCACGTTACGGCCGCCGGGTAGCACGCCGGCCATAAACAGATCGCCTAAAAAGCCAAAGCTCATGCCGATGGCCAGCCACAGGACAAAGTTGTTGGCCGGATTGTGGCGCGTGATGGCAAACCAACTCCAGCCGGCTACTACCAACACAGCTGAAGAGGTTAGCCGGGTCCATTGGGGCATACGCTGGCTGGGATCAGCAGGACCCAAAAGGAAGCCGCCGAACAAAAGCACGGCCCAAAGAACCCACAGCAACGTGAGGGAGACGGGGGGCAAGGGTGGTTCATTTACCAACATGCAGAAATTGTATCAGGAAATGGGCTAACTGTAATAGCGACTGTCATCCGGGAATAGGGTGACGATTGTCCCTTTTTCAAGCGTTTGGGCCAGACGAATAGCGGCGGCGACATTAGCTGCGCCAGATGGCCCTACAAACAGGCCTTCGCAGTTGGCCAGCAATTGGCGTGTTTCTTTGGCTTCATCGGCCGTCACTGCCAGGTGTTTATCAGCCAGCGAAGGATCGTACACTTTGGGGGGAACGGCCGTTTCCATAAACTTCAACCCCTTAATCCCCTCATTTTCCGTTTTAGGCTGTACGGTGGCACAGACAGTGTTTGGGTTGCGTTCCTTCAGCCAGCGGGCCGCGCCGGTAAACGTGCCGCCGGACCCCACGCCGGCCACAAAATGGGTTATGCGCCCGCCGGTTTGCTGCCAAATTTCCGGCGCCAACGAGTGGTAGTACGCTTCCCAGTTGGCCGGGTTGTCGTATTGGTTGGCGTAGAAATAGTTGGGATTTTGGGCTGCTAATTGACGGGCTGCGGCCATCGCTCCATCGGAACCTGAGGCCGGGTCTGTGAGCATCAGGTCGATGCCGAAGTTGCGCAGCAACGCCAGCCGGGCGGGGGTGGCGTTGGCCGGAACCACCAGCTTGACCTTGTAGCCGTGCAGCCGGCCCAGGCTGGCATAGGCCAGCGCCATATTGCCCGAACTGGAATCCAGCAGCGTCATGCCGGGCCAAAGTTTGCCCTCGGCCTCAGCCACCTGGATGATGCGTTTGGCCGCCCGGTCTTTGACGGAACCGCTGGGGTTGAACCATTCCGCTTTGGCCAGCAGTTGTATGATGTCTGGCAGCCCGGCCGCTGCGGCCGTTGCCGCCAGGTTAAGCAGTGGCGTTTGGCCGATGGGCCAAATAGCTGTTTCAAAATAGTTTAGGTATTGGATAGTTGTGTAGGTATGCATCAGGTCCCCAGTTTTGCAAAAAATCATTATTGATGAGCAGTATAAATAAGGTGACGGTCCACGTAAATCAACATGCGAACTATCAATTATTTCTATAATAATGATAGAGTATTTCTATATAATCGACCTGACTGAGCGCACAATTCCGTGAAACGTGACGCATGAAAAAATCACGCTTCACGTTTCATGCATCACGAAATGTGCAACTTTTTACCTTCTTTCCGGTACACTCTGGTAGGAAGCAAAAAGATGACGCTGACAGACGAGCAACTGCTGCAACAGGCCAGGTTAGGAGACGAGACCAGCGCCGCCGCGTATGGTGAGATCGTTCGTCGCTATCAAACGGCCGTCTTCAATGTAGCGTACCGTCTGCTGGGCCGTCAGGTAGAGGCCGAGGATGCGGCGCAGGAGGCGTTTTTGCGGGCGTACCGGGCATTGGATCGTTTTGATGTGGCACGGCCGTTTGCCCCCTGGATCAAGCGCATCACCACCAATCTGTGCCTGAACTGGCTGGAATCGGCCAGGGCCCGGACACAGCTGCTGGCGGTCGAAATGGCCCGCGACGACCGGCCGGTGAGCATGGACGACTGGGCGCAGACAATGCCATCGCCAGAACAAGCGATGGTGCGCGATGAACAATCGACCCGGCTGCACCAGGCAATCCTGGAACTGCCGCCGCGTTACCGGGTGGCCATCGAACTGCGCCATTTTCAGGAGCTAAGCTATGAAGAAATTGCCGAGGAGATGGAACGGTCGCTCAGCAGCGTAAAAAGCGATCTGTTTCGGGCGCGAAAGATGCTGGCGGAGAAGATGCGAGAGGAGTGAGCAAGTTTGCAAGTGGCAAGTTTGCAGTACCTCGACAACATGGTGTTTGTACACTGTTTTAGGACAAGCTATGACAGAATTTAACGAAGATCTGCTACAAGAATATTTAGACGGTATGCTGGACGACAAAACGCGGCAGGCGGTTGAGGCGCATCTGGCCAGTTCCCCAGAAGCGCGGGCGCAGCTGGCGGAACTTCAAGCGCTGTTCCACGAACTGGATGCGCTGCCGGAGCTGCCGCTGGCGCGGGATTTGTCGGCGGTGGTGGTGGCGGAGATTGGGCGGGAAACGACCGTCTCCCCAACATTACCGCGCTGGCTGTGGGGCTTGCTGCTGGGGCAACTGTTCATTGCCCTGCTGTTGCTGGGGAATGTGTGGGGCTCGCTGCTGGATTGGTTGGGGAACGGCCGTGCTGTCGCCGTAGACTGGTTCGCCACAGTTCAGCTATCTGTGTTGGTTTGGGTGCGCGACTTTTGGCTGGGCGTAACGGCCGTCTGGCAGCAGCCCAATCTGCCCAATTTAACCATCGACCTGCCCACAAGCCAATGGGCGCTGCTCTTTGGCCTGGTGCTCATCGTCTGGCTGGCCGGCAACCGACTCTTGTTTACAGCGGATTAATTTTCCATTGACCGCCAGGGTCGGCCATCCGCAGGTGGCTGAAGCCCCCGGCTAGCAATGCAAGCCCTGCCGGGCTAAAAATGCCCGTGCAAGTGATTACTGAACACTGAATACCGTTTACCGATAACCGACCACCGAATACGGAAAAACCGGAGGTTCACATGGCTGAAGGACTGCAACTCATCATCATTGTTTTGTTTAGCGGGGGCACGCTGGCGGCGCTGCTGGTGCTGCTGCCGGCTTTGCTGCCGAGGCGCGTGGCGCGGGCGCAGCAGATTGCCCAAAATAGCCCAGGCCGGGCATTTGTCATTGGGCTGGTGAACTTCCTCTTTTTTGGCGTGCTGATTGCCATTTTTGCCCAGGGTGGGGATATAGGTGGCCTGATTGCCGGGACGATTTTGCTGGCGCTCTTGGCAGTTACGGCCGTTGGCCTGGCCGCCATCAATCAGATTGTGCAGGGGCGATTGTATCCAAATAACAGCGGGGTGAAGAGTGGGTTGAAAACGGCCGTGTTGCTCATCGCTGCCGGATTGGTGCCGCTGCTGGGCTGGTTTGTTCTCACACCCATCCTGCTGCTCATCAGCCTGGGGGCGGCCATCATTGCCCTGGTACGCCGCAAAAGTACGGCACCATCCGGCATCGAGGCTCACTTTTAGCGTGTGGCAGGCTGGCTAGTCAGCTGCTCTAGTAACTCGATCAATGCAGTTATACTCTTCACTGCGTAATCGGTCTTCTCTGACTGCTTATTTTTGCCATTGGTCAACAACAACGTCATCAAGCCTGCTGCTTTTGCACCCTCAATGTCTGATTGAACAAAATCAACCAGGGTTCCGTCGAAATCAAACAAAATTGCTTCAAGCATTTTATCTGTGGAAGTAAGCTTCGTAGGAGCCGGTGGAGCGGTAGCCCATTTTTGTAGCCAGCTTAGGGGAATAACTTCCCCCTAAAATGAACTTTCGTTCAGCAGCTGGTTCAAATGGTCGGCCGAAAGCGAATTGGAGGAAAAGCTGTGCCGTTCGTTGGTTTTTAGCGCCTCGCCAAACTGCTGGCGGGCCAGTACTGCCCAGCCGTCGCTGGAGGGCATAAGCAGGCTGTAGGCAGGAAAGTCGGCCATCACGGCTTGCGCCTGGGAGGTTACGGCCGTTCCCGCAAAATAATGAAACGGTCCAATCACCACGTGGTAAATGGTGGGTTGTTCCAAATCGTCCACAAACGCCTGCCCCATCTGCCCTTCAATGACGCACGGTAAGGACATATCTACCCGAGGCACGGCCCGGAAAGCTTTGGCGATTTTGAGCCGGTTAATTTTGGTTAGTTCCAATTCGTAACACATGAGAAGTGCTCCTGGTAGGTCAATTTTATTGCAGATTGAAAATTTAATCGGGTAATCAAACATCACTTGTCACTCCCGCGAAGGCGGGAATGACACATAACCCGATTATTTTTTGAAAGAACAAAAAAATTGACCTACGGTTGGCGGCGGTAGATGCCGTGGTTGCGGGTCATGAGGTTGTGTTCCACCAGCGAGCGGCGCAAAGTGGCGACGTCTTCGTGGAAGTCGAGCAGGATGAAGTTGACCTCTTTTTCGCTGTATTCCCGCTCCGGCTCAAACTCCTGCACGATGAGTTCCAGGATAACCTGGAGCTTTTTGAGCTGTGCCGGCAGGCGCACCAGCCGCCCGCGCTTGATGAACGCTTTGAGCACTTTTTGCTTGTAGGCGTCGGTTTCTACTTCATCCGTCAGGCTGGGTTGTGATAAACGAATAACATCGCCCAGCGGCTTTTTTAGCACATCCCCGACCAATGAATACATTTGATAATACTGGTCCTTTGTAGACGTAAGCAGCCCCGCATCAGCCAGTTTGGACAGATGGTGGGAGACGGTGGCGGGCTTCAGGTTCAAGATCGCTGCTAACTCTTCACCATGGCGCGGCTTTTGCTGGATCAGGTTGAGCATGAGCAGCCGGGCGGGGTGACCCAACGCTTTAAACAGCTGGGCGCGTTCTTCCAGGTTAAATTCGGCCGTTGTTTTACTCATCCCAGCTCCTTTTGCCCGTGGCGCGCAGGTAGACCATGTTAAAAATGCCTTTGGCGTGCTGAATGCTGCTTAATTTGATCTGTTCTTTGATCAGCGTTTCCCGGTCATTCATGGCTTTGAGCAGTTCGATCTCATTATTCGTGTGTGTTTCGATACTGTTGATGATGAAATGAAATGCCCTGGCAATTTTGTCTGCCTCGGACAGGTCAGATTCAAATATTTCTTCGTATTCCTTTTGCATATCAACCTCTTTGCTTTGTTTGTTCCTAAATTAGGTGTATTTATTTTAATTTGATAACTATCAAATCAAAATGATATAAATTATTATCATCTTTGTCAAATGGAAAAGTTTTGAATTAAAATGTCATGCTGAGTGGAACGAAGCATCCCTACGGACACACTCTTTCGCGGATAATGTCTTGGGCAGGCGAGCCTCAAAGGGATTCTTCCCTGCGGTCAGAATGACAGGCTGGGATTGATAAAATAGCGGAATAATAAAGTCTCGCAGACTTTTATGTTTTGGGTACGGCCGTTCCCAAAATCCGGTACAATAGCGCAATGGCAGAACAGGTACAGATCGCCGGCTCTGTGGAGCGCATTACGTACTACAACGAGGAAAATGGCTACACCGTTTTGCGGCTCAAGCCGGATTCGCGGGGGATGCTGCCCTTTCGCTACGCCAGCGGGCGCGAGGCGCTCATTACCGTTGTGGGCAATTTGCCCGAGGTGCAGCCAGGCGAATGGCTCAAGCTGATGGGCAAATGGGTCAATCACGCCAAACACGGCCGTCAATTTATGGCCGAATTTTGCGAGCAGTCGCTGCCGGCCACCACCGAAGGTATCAAGCGCTATTTGGGCTCCGGCATGATCCGCGGCGTGGGCAAGGTGATGGCCGGGCGCATCGTGGAGCGTTTTGGCGAGGATACGCTGGATGTAATCGAGTACGAACCGGAGCGGCTGCAAACGGTGCTGGGCATCGGCAAAAAGCGGGTGGGGCAAATCATGAAGGCGTGGGAGGAGCAGCGGGCCATTAAGGACGTGATGATTTTCTTGCAATCGCACGGCGTTTCTACCAATCTGGCAACCAAAATTTACAAAAAGTACGGCGATGCCTCGCTGGCCGTCGTGCAGAATACGCCGTACAAGCTGGTGCAGGACGTGTACGGCATTGGCTTCAAAACGGCCGATAAAATTGCCCAGGCGCTGGGCCTGGCCGCTGACGATCCGGGCCGCATCGAGGCGGGCATAGCGTACACGCTCAACCGCATGGCGGAGGATGGCCACGTTTACATGCCGCAAGAAGAACTTGAGCCGGAAGCGGCCGAAATTTTGGGGCTGGCAGCGGAGAAGGTAACGGCCGTTATCGACCAATTAGAAACGAGCGATTTTATTAAGCGAGAGACGATCCGGTATTCGTTGAACAGTGATCAGTATTCGGTAATCGGTGAGCGGGCAGCGGAGAGCAGTGAGCAGTATTCAGTAAGCAGTGAACACTCTTCAGTAAGCAGTGAGCAGTATTCAGTTCTTAAAGAGGAGCGGGCGGTTTATTTGACGCCGTTTTATTATTCGGAAGTCGGCGTGACGCAAAGAATTCAGCGCTTGATTGATCATCCCACCAGCCGATTGGCCGTGATTCGCCATCAATCTTCAGGTCTTAATTTCCAATCGTCCAAATCTGGATTTATCCTTGCTCCGCAGCAATTACACGCCATTCAAACGGCCGTAAAAAACAAAGTTACCATCCTCACCGGCGGACCAGGCACAGGCAAAACGACCACGATGCGCGCCCTGCTGGACTTGCTTGATCGGCACCGGCTGACCTATGCGCTGGCTTCCCCCACGGGGCGCGCCGCCAAGCGGCTGGCCGAAGCCACCGGGCGTGAAGCCAAAACAGTGCATCGCTTGCTGGAGTTTAAGCCGGGGGAGGGATACGGCCGTTCTGAAAACAATCCACTCAACGCCGACATGGTCATCATTGATGAAGCCTCGATGCTGGATTTGCTGCTGACCCACAATTTGCTCAAGGCAATCAGCCCAGACAGCCATTTGCTGCTGGTGGGGGACGTGGACCAACTGCCCAGCGTCGGCGCGGGCGACGTGTTGGGCGATTTGATCGATTCGGGCAAAACGGCCGTGGTGCGCCTGCAAACCATCTTCCGCCAGGCGGCCGATTCGCTCATCATCAGCAACGCCCACCGCATCAACGAAGGCAAAATGCCGGAGACCAGCCCGGAGGCCAAAGACTTTTTCGTTTTTGTTAAGGAAGACCCCGGCGAAGCGGCCGAACTGCTGGTGGATGTGGTCAAAAATCGGGTGCCGCTTAAGTTCAAGCTCGATCCGCTGGACGATATTCAGGTGCTGGCCCCCATGTATAACGGCGCGGTAGGCGTGAACAACCTCAACCTGCTGTTGCAAGCGGCGCTTAATCCCGGTGCCAAACGTAAAGCGGAGCACAAGCTGGGCGGGCGGCTCTTCCGCGTGGGCGACAAGGTGATGCAAACGGTGAACAACTACGACAAAAACGTCTACAATGGCGACATCGGCCGCGTGACGGATATGGACATTTTGCAGCAAACCCTCACCGTTAGCATCGACGGCGCGCCGGTCGTGTACGACTTTTTGGAGGCGGACGAGTTGGTCCATGCGTTCGCCATCTCGGTGCACAAAAGCCAGGGGGCGGAGTATCCGTGCGTGGTGATGCCGGTGGCCACCCAGCATTATTTGATGCTGCAGCGGAATTTGTTGTATACGGCCGTCACCCGCGCCAAAAAACTGGTCATCCTCGTCGGCACCCGCAAAGCGATCCGCATCGCCGTCAAAAACGACAAAACCACCCAGCGCCACACCGCCCTCGATTGGCGGCTGCAAAAGTAAGCTGTATGGACATTGAACGCAACCGTCGTAAAACGAGCGCAAATGGACAAAGGCCATCAAAAGGTAGAACCTAATGAATGATACAAATGAAATTACCAAACAGGATGTCGTCCAAAAATTGACAGCATACCTGCACAATCAGAGCATTATTCGTGAAACGGTTGCCCAAACATTGGCCGAATTGTTAAGTGATCCAGATGAGGGCCTTACCTTACGTGACGAGTTTAATGCTGAACTGCTAACTGCTCTGAAAGAACCTAAGGCGCAATATAAAACCGCCCAAACGGTTGCTGAAAAATTAGATCTGGACTGGTAATTGTGCCATCGGCTGTCTTTACATCCTACACAGAAGAAAACCTAACCTAATTAGACAAGCAAATTGCTCATTCGCCTCATAAAACATCGACTTGAAGTGTGTAAAAAACAAAATCTATTTGTCAAGTTGTGTTATAATGTGGTTAGTAGTGCCATAAAAAGCAAAATATCCTGAATTAACCAAATAATTGTTGTTCTCAACCAGACATTACTGCTCATGTCATTTTTGTTCCCCCCAGTATTCGTTGTAGTCAACTTTTTGCGTTTACGGCTTTGGCAAGGCGTATGTGTTGCTACGGCCGTTTCCCGCAAGTTGTTGAAAGGAGGTTCAATTTATTGGCGCAACTCCCTTCCCAAAGTGATTTCCCATTAGTGTGATTAACTGTAACTGTATGAGTGTAAAGCGATGCGGTGAAATGTCAAGAGACAAAAACAAGTAAATTTCACCGTAAAG
>CALBTC010000320.1 GCA_937967805.1 uncultured Anaerolineaceae bacterium | reverse complement strand
ACCTGAAGTCCCTTAACCTTATGCAGAGAGGAGCGTAAAAAATTATGGACTATGGAATGATTGGAAAGATCGAGAAGTCAAAGTTCTATGCACAGGAGCCCGAACGGTTCAGTTTTGATTCTTTTAATGTCCGGCTTGAAGGGGATAGCGGTGGCGTTCACACCATTAATTATGAATCCGGCAAATGGGATTGTGACTGCAACTTCTTCCACACTCGTGGTTACTGCAGCCACACCATGGCCATTGAACGTGTTTTAGGTGAAATGCTTGGAACTCCCACCGTCGCCTAGACAATCGTTTCATCCTACTAAATATTGAATCAATGCCCGGCCTGATGGTCGGGCATTTTTTGTTATAATCACCGCTTATGTGCAAAATCACCTCCCATGAGCTCAGAAGTCATTCAAAGACAAAACGGCTCTTCATCAACTAGTGTACTCGGTGTCGCTAGAAGCGTCTGCTTGTCATTCTCGCGAAGGCGGGAATCCATCGGATTTACACCAGATACTCCTGGATGCCTGCCTTCGCAGGCATGACAGCTAGTGCTTTAGAAGATTTTCAAGCACATTGTTTACCAATAAGACCTGCGAGAGGATTTGATTCAGGAGCGTGGCTGTGACAATTGGCGGTGTGCAATTTGACCTAAAAGTGACATTTCTAATTATATTGGCAACGATTGTGCCTATGCTAGATTATTACGGTCACAAATTTACCGACACTAAAGCGTATGATCGCCTGATCTGGTATTTTGTCATTCCCATGCTTGTGATTTTGCTGCTTTTTCGGGAATCTCCCGCTGAGTATGGGTTTCGGTTAGGCAAGTGGCAAACAGGGCTGGCCTGGGTGGTGGGGGCCTGCACCGGGATGGCCATTATTTTGTGGTTTGTCGCCCGACAGCCGGGCATGCAGCAATATTATGAGGCGCGGGCACCACAAGAACTGTGGCGCATCATTTACATTAATGGCGTTGACCTGTTTGGCTGGGAATTTATGTGGCGGGGATTGATGCTGTTTGCTTTTGCCCGCGCCTTTGGACCAGGTGCAGCCATCTTTTTACAGGCCGTACCTTTTGCCTTTATGCATCTGGGCAAACCAGAGGTGGAAACGTTGAGCACGATTTTTGGCGGCGCGGGCTTTGGCTTCATTGCCTGGCAGTCAGAATCTTTTTTGTATCCCTGGCTTATTCACTGGTTTATTGCGACGTTTACGATGGTAATTGCATCGCGGGTATAGAAAGTTAGCTGTATGGAAAAGATAACGCTGGATATTACGGAGATGGCCCATGGCGGCTCGGCGATTGGGCGAGCCAGCCGGGGACGCACGATTTTTGTGCCGCTGACGATACCAGGGGAAAAGGTGCGGGCACAAATTGTTTCGCAAAAAAATAAGTATGCACAAGCAGAATTGGTGCAGGTGCTGCAACCATCACCGGAACGAGTGACGCCCCGCTGTAAGCATTTTGCAGCGTGTGGTGGCTGCCATTTCCAGCACATGTCTTACCCGGCGCAGCTGGAAGCAAAAGAAGGCGTGGTGCGAGATCAGTTGGCGCGGCTGGGTGGCTTTAAGCAGGCCAACGTGCAGCCGGTGCTGCCCAACCCTGAGCCGTGGGCGTACCGGGTAGAGATGGTGCTGAGTCCGGCGGGAAACGGCCGTCTCGGTTACTGGTCTCCGGTGAAGCGGGAAGTTATTCCCATTGAAGAGTGCCCCATTTCGCGGCCTGAACTGGTAGCCCTGCTGCATGATGTGGAGCTGGATTTACCCGGCCTGCGCAAACTCTCTTTGCGGATTGGGGATGATGAGGCGCTGCTGGCAGCAATAGAAGTGGACGGGGTAGAGCCACCAGAGCTGGAGGCCGATTTCCCCGTCTCCGTGGCCATTGTGCTGCCAGACAAAACGGCCGCTTCCCTGGTCGGCGACTTTTACTCCGTGCAGCAGGTAAACGGCCGTGATTTTCGCATCTCGCCGGGCGTAGAGATGATCACCAGTCCGGCAGGCATGTCGCTGGTGGTTGATACTGTGCTGCACTACGCTGCCCTCACCGGTGAAGAAAACGTGATTGAGCTTTACAGCGGCGCCGGCACGCTGACTGCTTTTTTAGCCGAACAAGCCGGTGAAATTGTTGCCGTTGAGCGCAATCCAGACGCCGTAGCCGATTTGTCTGTTAATTTGCACGATCTGGAGAACGTAAACGTTTTTGAGGGTGAAGCAGAAACCGTTTTGCCTCTGATGCCGGAAGAGGTGGATTTGATGGTTGCCCATCCCTGGGCCAATGGATTATCTCGCAAGGCTGTCGCGGCCATTATTGCTGCCAAACCGCAGCGTTTCATTTACGTGAGTGCCGATGTGGCGACGCTGGCGCGGGACGGCCGTTCCCTGGCCAAAGCCGGTTACCAACTGGTGGAAGTCCAACCCATCGACATGCAGCCACAAACCTTTCACATTGAAACCGTATCACTTTGGGAGCGAAAGGATTAAAAAGCCTTATGGCTTTTTAATCCTCATCATCTTTGTCTCCCCCTTGCTGCGGAAAACGGAAAAATTGATCGGCCAGGCTGGTGGGCAGCCGAATTTCGCCAAACTGCCGTTCATAGTTGGCAATGTTTTGCGCCAGGGCGCTTTGCAACATTTTGGCGTGCATGGGAGACATAATGACGCGGGAGAGCACGCGGCCACGCGGCATCCGCGGCAGCACCTGGGCAAAATCAAGCACAATCTCGCCGGGCGTGTGGCTGATAAAGGCGATATTGGCGTAAACGGCCGCTAACTCCTTGGGGATATCAATTGCAATTTTCTTTTGTCCTGGTTTGGGTTGCTGCGGTTGGGGAGTATCGTTGCTCATATTTATCTCCAGTCATAATCTGATATTAGCCACAGAGTTCACAGAGATTTTTGAGAAAAGAGTTGCTCTCATTCTGCCCGCAGCTTTTTCAGACAAAGCTCAACAAATTGTTATAGTAAGATACTGCAACTGTCTCGTTTTGAAAAATACAGGGGTATTTGTATGCCACTGCCGGCCTGGGTAAAATAGCGTCGTTCCATGGAGGTTTTAGAAGAAGTACAGGTTGTTCTTGGAAACGGCCGTCATCATTGGGGGATGATTGTGTTTAACAAAGGCAATTTACTTTCTTATCTTGTGACATTGTTTGTGGGTATCATTTTGGGAGCAGGCGGGGTAACGCTTTCAGGGCGCGTTCAACCGGCAGACATCATTATTCAGCCGCCAGCACCGACAGCCCTGCCTGAGCCCAGCGCAACCCCCGGCCCGCTGCGCGTTTTTGTGAATGGCGCGGTGGCCGCTCCGGCCGTTTATGAAATGGCACCCGGCGGCATTGTACAGCAGGCAATTGAGCAGGCCGGTGGGTTTACAGCAAAGGCGGATACAGCCGTTGTTAATCTGGCGTTACCGTTACAAGATGGGATGCAAATTTATGTTCCCACCTTAGATGAAAAGGTCGAACAGGTACAAGAAGTAATCAGCAGCCCTACGGTACATACCGTGGGAATTGAGTTGGATGCAGCCGGAGAAACGGCCGCTCCTACAGGTGGCGAATTAGTTAACATAAACACAGCAGACGTGGCCCAACTAGACACCTTGCCCGGCATCGGCCCTAGTACCGCCGAAAAGATCGTCGATTACCGGGACACCAACGGACCCTTTGCCACCGTCGACGAAATCATGAGCGTCTCCGGCATCGGTCCGGCAAAATTTGAGCAAATTCAATCATTTATCACCGTTGGCAACTGAGCACCTGATCAATCTGCGGAGGGATTGGACGGGAGCCGCGTCAACAAACCAATCCTTCCGCAGGCTTACCTTATGCCCCAAGAAACCTTCCTGACCGCCACCCTGGCCCGATTAGCCAGCATACCATTTCGGTTTTTGAGACGGCCGTTTACCCCCCCGCAAAAAGCACTCATCCTACACCCTTGCTGCCTCAGCCAGGTGATGCTGGCCACCCCCCTTCTGGCCGTGCTGGCCAACGCCTTCCCCAACACGCGCTTCGACTGGGCCGTGAGCGATTGGGCCAGACCGGCAATCGCCAAAAATCCGCATCTGCGCGAGCTCATTGACACTGGTGATTTGGGTATTGCTACCATGTCCCAGACCGATCTGCGCGAGCTAATATTCAGGTTAAAGCAGCAAGCGTACGATACCTGCTTTATTTTGGGGCGATCCAGTTTGCTCTCCTGGGTAGCCTGGCAGTCAGGCATTCCCCAGCGCATCGGCGTTGCCTCTGGAGGGCGTGGCTTTGCCCAGACGCTGGTGGCTCCTGTGCGCACCGGCCAGCAGCACGCCACCGATGTTTACCTTTCCCTGGCAGCCGCCTGCGGCATCGATCTGCCACCGGGCGAACGCCCGCCGATGGCGTTTTATCCGGCCGACGATGACCGAACGGCCGTCACCCAACGTCTGGTTGATGAGCTGGATTGGTTAGGCGATGTCCCTCTGGTGGTGATGCATCCTGGCGGGGGCGCCGGCTCCGTCTTTGAAGATCCGCTAAAGCGCTGGCCCAGCGAACGATTTGTACTGCTGGCTAATCACCTGGTGCGGCAGCACCAGGCGCGCATCTTGCTGGTCGGCAGCGAGCATGATAAAGCGCTGGCGGCAGACATCGCCGGGATGACGTCGATGCACTGTGCCAACTGGGCCGGACGCGTGACGCTGGGCGAGTTAGGCGCTTTGGCTGAGATTGCCAATCTGTACGTCGGCAACGACACGGGGCCAACCCACATTGCCGCGGCGGTAGGCTGCCCCACGTTGGCTATTTTTGGGCCCAGCAATCCGGCCATTTCTGCCCCGTATTCACCCAAGGAAGAACAGGTCGTCACATTGTGGCGCGGGGGAGAGGAACGGCCGTTCACCTGGCAGGAAGGCGTCACCGTCGGCGAAGCCGGCAAAGCCGCCGATCGTCTGCTGCGTTTTAAGGCGTGAGCTACTTAATCACCAGCGGCGTATAAACCCGATACACGACAATCTCCACGGCGCCAATATCACACCGCTTCGACTGCGGCCGTGCCAACCCGCGCTGGTCGCTGCCCAGGCAGGCGTTGCCGCCGCTGCCCGGCTCGGCCGGATTGCCGGCGTCAATCACCGGGCTGGTAATTTTAGGGCTGTGATAAGCTGCGCCCTCCGTCGGCGATGTGATGCCGTTGAGATCGGGATTGAGTCCCTGTAAATCACCCGTTTCTGTCAGGAATGTGCAGGTTTGGTCGCTGGCCAGATTGTAGCCATTTGAGCTGAAGAATGTGCCGCTGCCACCGCAGGCCGCTTGACCCGAAACCGAAGAAATAATCGTATTTCCCACAGCAACGCTGCCGCCATTGGCAAAAATGGAGGTGCCAACGGTGAGATGGATAGTAACATTGTTAAAGGTGGCATTGCCGTTCGCATTATACAGTCCGGCTCCGTTAGCTCCGGTGTTGCGGCTAAGGGTACTATTATTGGCCATCAATGTGCCGTCGTTAAAAATGCCTGCACCGGTGTCAGCCACATTTTGGGCTACAGTGCTGTTTGTCAAGGTCGATGTTCCATTGTTGTACAGTCCGCCTCCGGCTTGTGTCGCCTCATTGCCGCTGCCAATATTGGTGTTACTCAATTGTAAGCTGCCCTCGTTAAAAATGCCCGCGCCATCAGCTGCGTCGTTATTCAACAGGCTGCTGTTGTTCAGGGTGAAGGTGTCGCCAGAAGCATTAAAAAAAGCGCCGCCCGACTGAGTAGCGATATTTCTCTGCGCCGCAGACGCATCCAAAGTTGCTGTTCCGTTATTGTAAATGCCACCGCCATTGGCGGCATTATTGTCTGTGACTGTGAGATTATCGGCGATGAGCGTTCCGTTGTTGTAGATGGCGCCACCGGAAACGGCCGTACCTGTCTGAATGGTCACATCGGTAAGTTGAACCTGGCTGCCGCTGCCGGCAATGTAAAGACCACCGCCCAAACCATTGCTGGTGCCGTTGCCGGTGACGTCATTGCTGCTCAACGTTACGTTACTCAATGTCAGATCGCCACCGCTGAGCCGGATACCGCCCCCGTTTCCATCGGTGATGTTGCCATTTTGGATGATCATATTTTGCATGACAACAGTGGGGTTGCCGGTGATGATGACGGCCGTTCCCCCATCTTGCGCATTTATCGTCGTCGTCTGCCCCAAAAACGTCAATGATTTGTTATTAATTGTAATGGTTTCGTTAAAAGTCTGTTTGTTGACCATAAACTCGATGGTATCTCCACTTGCTGCGGCGGCATCTATGGCGTCTTGGATGCTTGAATAGTTACAACCTGATAAACACACATCAAGTACAGCAGCATTGGCGGTTTGAGCTCGCCCTTGCCACACACATAATGATAAAAACAAGAATAAACAAATTTTCAGCGAGACTACACTTGGCAAATGATCTTTTTGTTGCAACATGAAAAAACCCTCCAACGCATAGGTATCATTCAGGACACAAATCGATTGTCGTTAATACAAGTAAGAATAGTGGGTGGGACAATCAATCCCACGGTGCTGCAAAAAGTGAAGGAACCGGTTGAAGTGGTGTACGGGTTATTTCGCCTTCACCCTCACACAATTGTATCGTAGTTAGTCCGGCTTACGAGGGTGGTTAAGAGGCTGTCGGGAAGTGAGTGTCCGCTAAAAATCTGGCCTGTCCGGTGGTGGAATGCTCGTTTTGTTGGGGAACGGCCGTTACAATTCAGCATAGTAACCCACCAAACTTAAATCACATTTGGAGAGATAACATGACACAATCAAATATTCGGCCAATTCTGGCTGAAAGCCGCGCCTGGAAAA
>CALBTC010000319.1 GCA_937967805.1 uncultured Anaerolineaceae bacterium | reverse complement strand
CCTGGTCGTCCGTCTCGGTCCTTGGGGTGGTGTTAGCGGTATCCTTGCCATCCCGGTCGGTGGTTACGGTTTTTTCGGTGGTGTCCATCTCGGACGGGTCTGCTGGCATGGTGCGTTGCTCCTGAAATGGTTTGTATTTATGGCCGGTGCTCACGTTTGCAGCATCATCCCCTGATGGCGGTGATCGCTTCGATGTTTCGGGACCGTGTTTACACCCGTTACCTGCCGCTTGGCCTCAGTTGGTAAAAAAAAGACGCCCCCGGAACGGCCGTTAAACGGTCTGTCCTGGGGGCGTCTTGCGCTCTGAATATAAATTTGTATGGGGGGCAGGCTGGACTTGAACCAGCGGCCTCTTGCTTTGGGCGAGATTATCTATCCCTCGCAGGCGCTCTATCCTACTGAGCTACTGCCCTCTCTTGCGAGATGCACTAAATGTTAGTGTCCAAGGCGGCTATCTTAATAGGCCAATTGGCCTAAATTTTGCAGCCGTGGCCGTCTGTACCTCTTGGGCTCGGCTGGTCGCTCCGTCACGGTGCCCTCATCCAGATCAACGACATGGATTTTGTCACCCTTCTTTTGCTCGATGAGATTCTTTCGCGGATGGAAGCGAAATAGCAGACGGCCGTTGCGTGTCCTCATCTCCATCCACCCGTCTTTAGTGGGCTTCATTGTCTTCTGTCTCCTGAGCGTCTTCTACGGCCGTAGTGCCTGGCACTTCTGTGGGCTCCGGCAGTTCCCCATTAAACTTACCCAGCAGGTAAGCGGCTCTTATGGCTAAACCAATCGCATCTCTCTTTGCTTTTGCCTCTTTGTTGCTGTAATAGCTGGCGTCCACAAATGAGAGAAGGGCACTCAGCACCTTAATGTGTTCGGGGATGATGTTCGCGGCGAGTGCCCATAGTTGTGCTATTTTGATGCCTGCCTCAACGAGTTTGTTGTACTTTTGAATCTGCTCGCTGACCTGCCGTTCGGCCATTTTGCGCTTAAGCCGGGCGGCGCGTTTCTGTGATGTGCGGTAGGATGATTGCTGCATCTAATTCACCTTTTTTATGATACTTTTATACCTTAAGAAGCTTCTGTCACCTCAGTGTCTGGTGCAGGACTGTTTTGATCCAGGTTGCTGTCAGAATCCATGTCAGAAACGGCTGTTTCCTCGCCGTTTTCGGCGGCCTGCTCAGCCTTCATTTTCTCCATCTCGGTGACCTGCTTCTCGCTGTAACCCCACACATAGCGCCAAATGAACTGCTCCGGCACACCGGTCTTGCTCTGCGCGTCGGCTTCTTTGGCGCGGGCCTCGACGTTGACCGTTTCCGGCGGTGCCCAAATCGGCCGTATGACGCTGGGCTCAAATTTCTCTGTGCCAAACATCAGCTCCATGACGCGGCACGCTTCAAAAACCTGCTGCCAGGCCCGGCCGAAGATGCGGGTTAGCGCGTTGACGTGGGCCACCAGGTCCGCCTCTCCCTGACGTAAAGTAGAAGAAGAAGCCACGGCTTTGGAGATGATGAAATTGTTGATGGGTAGACCGGACACAAAGGCGGCATAGATGGCGATCTTGTCCATGGCGTCAATCGATTCGGAGATGTCTCCTGCCTGGATGGGATCGAGGCTGCCCTGATCTGGTTTGGTATTAGGGCTGCCGATAAAAGTGCGCGGCCGTACGCGCAGCAAATTAGAACCATCGGCGGCAATGGTTTTGCCGTCCGTGGTAGGTGTCCAGCCAAAGAACTTTAGAATCTGGTGGCCGGCCAGCACCATGTTAATCAGGAAGCTGCTCCACGCATGGTCCATGCCGTGCTGCAGGCCTTCGATTTTGCGCGTGATGGGGGTGCCCTTCTCGTTGCGGAAGTGGATAGCAAATATAGGTAAGGAACGGCCGGTTTCCTGTAGGTTATCTGTCCACCAAAGGGGCCATTCTTCCTGCACCTCGTTACCGCTGGCATCGACAAAAGTGTCTCTGTACTCTACCCACTCCCCATTTTCGTCCATCTCGTATTTCTCTACTCTGGCCGGTGTGGTGTTCTGCGCGTTGATGTAGAGGTTCATACGTTGGACGGCGATCAGTTCCTCATCTTCATACCGTTCGTCAATCCAGCGAAGAGAGATCATTTCCAGGGGTTGGAAGGGATCGTTATTGCGGTAATGGGCCTTGCAGCCGTAGTTAGTGCCAACCTCGTCGCCATAGGTTACCTCAGCGCTGGTATACCGTTCGTGAATGGTAATCACCGGCAGACCGGTTTTGCTGTCATCCCACGGCCGTGGCGCATTGCGGTTGTAATCGACGATAACAAACGCTTCGCCATCGCGTTCGGCCCACTCATGCAGCTGGCCCTGCAAAATCTCCAGGCCGCAGGCATCATAGATGTTCTCCATCCACTCCAGCAGCGGCCCTTCGTCGCCGGTAATGCCCTGAATGTCCACCCGGCGAATGATCGTCCTCAGTGTGATTTCAGCTAGGTTCGGCCCTTCGATTTCTTCGGCCGTGCCGCCAACCAGGGAATTAGCCGTTTCCGCGGCCAGCGTTTCATCAAAGTAGCCGTTGAGAATAGCGCGGGTTTTGACGATCCGCTGCTGGATTTCCAGTTCCTCTTCTACCAGGTGGCGTAAGAATGCCAGGTTTGCCAGGTTCACCTGGTCGGGAAACATCGGCATTAGCGAAGACCTTCCTTGCTGGGATCAGTGGTCAAGAGTACACCAGGATGACGCCACGGTGTAAGGACTGCCAGAAAGAACGGCCGTCCGAGCAGCATTAGAATGCGTTCTTTCCATGAGGGTTGCCAGCAGCTGACCAGAACACGGTCGCCGTCTTTTGTGTGCATTTCCTTTACCGGAAGGTCTTCCATGCCTGGGCCTGTCAGTAGATAGGAATCTCCCATAGGGTAGATGGCTTTCATTGCAGGTTCCTTTTGCCTAGCGCGCGTGCCGTTTCTCGTACCTGCCAGCGGGCAATCGCCTGAGGCATCGTAATTTCGTGGTCCTCGCCGGCGTAGGGCCCGGTGGTGGCTACGGCCCATAGATGGATGGCGGCCTGTAGAATGATCTGGCGCGGTAGCTGCCTGGCTAACCAGCGGCTGATTGCGTCGATGGCATTGTTTTTCACGATGGCAAATCGCAAACGGCCGTTGCTTGTGAGCTCATGTTGAAAACGGCCGTCGGTATCTTGATGACGTTCCGGCCGGTCCAGGTTGTAAGCGTGCCGTCTAGTAACTTGACTGTGTGCTGACATGGTTTTCCTTCTTCGGTTTCAGGTGTACTTATGATGAGCTGCCCGATCTGCAGTGCGGCCGGTTGGTGGCTGGCCCGTGTGTCGCAAATCATCACCCAATCGAGGGGTTGGGGATTATTTAGGCTGTCACGCAGCTGCTCCCTAAACTGGTCGCCGGCAATGACAGACCGGAATAGCGTTGTCGTTAAGCGGTGGATGACGATCAGAGCATCGTCGAGGGTCAGTGTTTGTTTCACGGCCGTGCCTTCTTCTGTCTGGCGACCAGCGCGGCGCGGAAGTGTGGTGCCGGTTTGCGCGGCCGAACGGGACGGCCGTTTTGTCGTAGCAGCCTCTTTAATAGGCGCTCTTGTATGCGTCGGTTTTCTTGTTCTGCCCGGCGTAACATTCGCCAAAATGAGGGGTTGTCCTGGTGGTAAACCTCAAAGGCGAGTTGTAGGGCTCCCCTCTGTTCTTCTTCAATGTCGGTGTGTTGCTCTGCTGCTTCGATGTTGGTGTCCATGTGTCTCGCCTGAAAACAAAAAACGCCCCTGTTGAAACGGCCGTCTCGCGGTCTGTTCCAAAGGGGCGTCGTGCGCTCAAAAATAAGTTGTCAGTTTAGTATATAGACCAGGAACCTTTCGTTTTATATGACTTTAGTCACAAAATCGTGACGGTTTCAGCTGGAGCTGGGCGGCTGGTAGTCATGAATCGTGACGGTCTGGCGCCATCGAGGACGGCCGTTTGTCACGAATGTTAGGTAGTGCTGTCCTTGACGTAGAAATATTTAGTGTCTTGATTTTCTGCAAAAGATTTTGATTCAATGTGTAATGGCTTTAAGCCGTTTGCCTCAAAGTATTGCTCGAAGTTGATCTCAAACTTGCCCGCACGGACAGTTGGCTCGCTGGCTGCAATTATTCCCCCTGCTCTAACTACTCGTGCCATTTCCTGAACTGCTGATTGGGCTGCCCTGCCGCCGCCCTGGTCCAGCCAAATGTGGTAGAGAACAAAATGACAGAAAGCCAAATCGAAGTATTCTGATGGCAAAGCGGAAGTTATGCTCTTGATGTCTCCAGTGTAGAACTTTACAGCATGTTCGATGTTTTGTTGCCGAAGAAAAGCAGGAGCATTAGTAGGCACACCTCTGGTCCATTTGATATCTTGAATGGTTTTTAGGGTCCTTTGGGCGTTCATGATCTCTACTTCATTTTTATCAATCCCCCATGCTTCTTGGACCCCTAATATATAGCCAAGTGTCAATGTTTCTGTACCATCCTGGCATCCGAAGTTGGCAATTCTGTGAACCTGAATTTTCTCATTAGCCAAAGTTTGATTTAGCCAATGATATTGCTCTTTCTGGAGTAAAATTCTCTGGTTAAAGTATTCGCTTAAGTCCATCATTTAAGGACGGCCGTTTCCCCCCAATCAGAAATTTTTGGCACGCTAAATATTTACCTATTTATTCTTCTTCTTTTTTGATCGCCACCTCGTCAAGCTCTTGGCCATGTTTTCCCAGCAGCTGCCAAAGGTCAGAATAAAAAAAGTGGTCAATTGTTCCAATATGCTGCGCCAGCAGAGTATCCTCAATCATGTTTGGGCGAATGTCACAGTAGTACACGCCGTCTAGAGGATTTAATTTGATGGTGTATGCTTTAAAGTGCCCTGGCAAAAAAGTGGCGCTCACACCATACCTGTTTTCACGCCTCGTCTTTTTGCGCTGCACATCGTTCAAGAAAATAGCGATGTGAGGCAGCGCGGTGTCGGTCAGCTTGCTATAAAGAAATTTGTCCATAAACACTTTGTCGATGCGGTCTTTGCTGGAGGTCTTAACCGAACCGATTATTTTTAGCTCACCTTCATGACTAATCATAAGGTCGTGTTGGTAGCTGGATTTCAATAATACCTTGCCATCAACATCTTTGACCGGCACCTGCATCGTCCCAGAAACACAGTCAATATCCAGAGACACAATCAACAGACGGATGAACCGCTCAAACAAATCGCCATTAACCTTACGGGCCTGGTTGGCCTTGCCGGCAGGTAGTCCATCAAGCGCAGCACCTATGGATTGCTGAATGGTGTAGATAGTGCGAATAACATTTGGCCGCAGATCATCAGACGGCCGTTCACCAACCTTCAACTGCGCCAGTGTTTCAAGAAATTGTTGTGCGGCAGTCAGAAACGTCTCTGCGTCGTACATAAGAAGCGAGTTCAACGGCCGGGTGATGTTGAAACTTCCCTCCTGACGATACTGAAAAAACTGATAATGGCTTTCGTTTTGAGACACGATGCGAGCCTGCAGGCCGGTCTCGACAAAATCCAGGTACCTGGCACAAAACGAGATGTAGTTACTTAGGCTGAGAAACTTATCTTTGTCAACAGCGTGGGCCACAATTTTGATAAGGCTCATCGAATAGATTCCCTTCGTTCTGCGGTCTTACGGTCGTAGGCAATCCATTCTTCCTTAGTCATGCGCCGAACATTTTCCAGTCTCTCAATTGCCCATTCGTTATATTGAGCATCAAGGTCGCATCCCAGCCAGCGGCGATTTAACTGCTCGGCAACAACCAGGGTTGTACCCGAGCCAGAAAATGGGTCCAAGACCAACTCGCCTTCGTTGGAAGAAGCCAGCACAAACTTGCGTATTAGTTCCTCTGGCTTCTGTGTGGGATGCGGTGTTTTTTCGCCCATGCCGTTACAGGTAGTTGGAATGTCAATAACATCTTTGGGTTTCGCTCCCTTGGGGTGCGGTGTCCAATTCTTGCGCTTCTTGCCATTCCCATAGGCGCTAGTTTCGGCTTGCGGGTGCGACGGGTATTTAAGCGTGTGGGCACCATAGGGTACACGAACATCGTCGATGTTCAGCTTTGTCGTATCCGACTTTCTGAAGTGTATGATGCTCTCATGAGAACGCCCCCAATCTTTGCCCAGGTTGGCCTTGTTTTTGTAGTGCCATATTAACCAACGGCAGCCTTTGAAATATTTAGAAGCGGGATGCTTTAAGTCTGCCAGAATCTCAGAAAAGCCGCAGACGTAAAGCGAACCAGTTGGCTTCAAAATACGTGACACCTTACTTATCCATTTGATAGCCTACTCAATATATTGTTCCTGGCTCTCAAAGTTATCCCACTCTGCCTTGTTGATATTGTAGGGTGGATCAGCAAAAACTAGGTCTACACTCTCGTCATCAAGAGAGGCTAGCCAATCGATTGAATCGCCCTGGTATAAACGGCCGTTCGGATGCTCATATTGCAGTTGAAACCCATTGGTAACAGGGTCAAGGGCAAACACTTCCCCTTTTGGCTGTGCTTCGTCCGTGTCGATTAAAGTAAGCTGTTCCATCTTTTCACCATAAAACAAAAAAAGGCCATCCGCTTGCCTGGAAGTGCGAGTTCAAGGCGACCACGGATGGCCCGAAGAATCAAATAATAGCTTGGTTGCTGTCACAAGTCACTGGCAATCTGGCCGCCTGTACCTTGAACTCGCCTCAACATAATAGCAAACCATAACATTCATGACAAATGAGGGGCATCGATGCGGCCGTTCGTCATGAAATTTGCAAGTAGTGGGCAAAAAAAGAGCCGCCAGGAGGGTGGCGGCTTTCCCGGATTAGTCAATGGCATTGGCTGAGGGGTGGGACTGTCCGTACCCTGGTTGCCCTTGTTCCAGTCGCGTTTCTCTCGTGCCAGTTTGGGGGAGGAGTCTTTAGCCAATACCTCAGAACAACCAGCGTGTAAACATTGTAACTGTCTTTGCTTTACAGTCAACCGTGCAAAACTGTTTGTGGTGAGGAAACGGCCGTTTCACTACGGCCGAAAGGGTTACTTAGGCTTGTCGTGTAGCTGTGGATCTTCCTGGAACGCCTGACCGTCATGAAAAAATCGTGACACTGTTTCGGATCTGTGTTGATCGCAGCCCGCTTCGTCATGAACTCAAGGTGTAGGTTACTTAAGCGCATTGGGTAATGCAATAAAGAAGAGCTGCCCATCGTCAAGAAGTGCGAGTTCGTTGACGGTCAAGGCAGCCCGTACAATCTTAATGCAAAGTTACTGTAAATGCACTTCAAACTTTCTGTGAATTTTTCACTTTTGTCATGATTAATAGCTCACCATCACGCCATCAGGCTCTAGGCTAATGCGCTCCATGAGCCCATAACGTGAGCTGTCGTAAGGGTCATCGCCCTCCTTGCCCTCTAGATTGGCATTGACCTTCAACACATCCTCCACGCGTTTGGGGTCGTGCTGCATGGCTGGGATGGTTTCGATGAGCCGTGGGCAGGTATCCCAAATAAACCAGGTGGGATCAATGTTAGCCTCCGGATTGCCCAACCTGCGCAGCATCTCGGCCGCGCCCGCCACCCGGTCAGTGTTGGCTGGCTCTAATAGAATGCCCTGGTCCATATATTGGTCGGCAATCGTCTTTCCCTGGCTGTCACCTCGCTGAGCAAACACATCTGTTCCGGCCACAAACTTTTCTACGCTGTCAATTTCACGTCCCAGCCTTTTCGTGATTCGGACAATCTCAGTCGCGTGCTGTTGCGGCAGCCAGCGGTTGGCCACGTGCTCCGCCACCGTGTAGACATTGTTCTCCAGCTGCGTGTGCCAATAAACGGCCGTCGGGTGCTGAAAGCCATAATCCAGGCTCACCCACAGCGGCCAATGCGACGGGATGATGCCCTCATTGAACGGCCGTATCACATGCCGCTCATAGTCCCAATTGGTAAAGAATTGGCCTGCGCCCACATCCCAATCACCATCGCGCCACATCCGGCCCAACACACCGGTAAGCGAGAGCAGGTAAACAATGTACTCTTTGTTCAAGAACTTGTTGTCTTTGTAATTAGCGGGGATAAAACGGGTGTCCGTCTCAATGCCTCGTCCCGCCTGGGCCAGGCGCCAGGGCATGACGAACATCTCTTTGAACCAGGCATGACCGACGCCGCCGGGATTGGTCGTCAGATACATCCGCGGCCGCCAGTTCTGCTTACTGGTCCGTAGGGAACCGCGAAGCATTTTGAACCTGTCCTTGCTCAGCTGGGTGACTTCCTCGATGACAATCAGGTCGTACTCAATTCCCAGGTATTTGTCGATGTCATCTTCCCGCAGGAAGTTGCCGACTAGAATCATCGAGCCGTTGGGGAACATCAGCAGCCCGGAATACTCCCGGTAATCGTGGGCCACGTGGGTCAGCGTCTTGCGCCTCAGGTCGTTAAAGCTCTCCCGAGCCGCCTTCCCCACCTTACGCAGAAACAGAACTTTCAAGCCAGGCACGCGCTGGCAATCGTCAACCGCCGCCTGCTCAATGGATGCGTGGCTCTTGCCTGGCCCGCGTGCGCCGCCCATGGCGATCAGCGTCGGGCCGAGTGAGTGATCAGCTTCACGCGCTGCGGCATGAAACAGCATCTGCTTCGGCTGCGGCACGTAGCCGGCTCGCAAGAATCGGCCGATTTGCTGCCGGGCCATGCCCGCGTTGTACGCCGCCTTAAGGCATCTTGTAAGCTCGCGTTGGGGAACTGAGGCGGTGGTCATCAGAACGGCCGTTTATTCGTCCTCATCGCCAAAAATCTTGGTGAGTGCAGTATCCAAACCGGGGAGCTCGATCTGGTCCTGCTTAACGGCCGTCTTCTTGCTGGCTCGGTCAAGGATGCTGTTAGCTACCAGTCGTAGCACCTTCGCGCTCTTGGTTTTGGTGAGTAGGCCAATGAGGATTTGTGCCGCTTCCGGGGCTGCCTCTTGCAGCATGAGCATCGCTTCATCAACGGCCGTGGCTGCCGCATTGGTCCGCTCGGTCTGGATGGTTTCCAGAACGGCCGTAAGCGTCGCCTTCACCTGCGGCTCGTGCTGCCAATGGCCCAGCCAGGTAGACCGGGCACAGTGGCCCGTTCCCCGCCCCCACGTCATTTTGGTATTTAGCACCTGGCTCACGGCAAAATCAAAAACGGTGTTGCGCTTCTTAATCGCATTGCGTCCGGTGATAGCCGCCAGGTGCGGCCGGGCTGCGTCCAGCCAGGTGGGTGGCGGTGTGCGGTCAATATTGGGAACGGCCGTTTCCTCAAGCAGGTCTTCTGCAATGTCGGCTTCGATGGTGCTTTTTTTGCTCATTTTTTGTCCGAATCACGCCGAACGGCGCGGGCGGCTGTGCCAATAGTCCTAGATAAGTTGCGCGAAAAGTGAGCAACTCAGACTTAATTGTGATTCGGATGTTGAGGAAATTAATAGGGTGAAGGGACTAGATTTTCCTGCGGTCGCCAACGGGTTGTTGGCGGGAATTCGTATCATTTCTTTTAGACGGTGTAAAAGCGGTCATGCTACAGTGCTCGCAATAGGCGCAAACTGGAGCGCACGCACTAAAAGATGTAGTCTGTTTTTCTATAAATCAAATCTTATTTTAAAGGAGAGTTCTGATGATAGAGAAGGTTTTAATGGCAATTTGTACGAAGGTTGTTCACATCATAGTTGATAAAGTGTACCGGTATATTGCAGGTCGCTTTCGGCAGTGGTGGCGTGAGCGGGAAAAGGGAAAGGCTGCTTCGGACTCTGGCAAGAAACAGAAGCAGCCTTAAAGGGCATTAGCCGATAGGGAAGCGCAGGTGGGGCAACGCATCTGGACTTTCATGGTAGCAGAGATTGATACGGAAGGCGTTAGACCTCGCCGCAGGCGAGGGCAAACGGCACCGGGGATTGTTCAGTGGCGGTGAGACTCTTACAACGAACTCGGGGAACTAACGCCTTCCAGCACCTGGTCGGTTCAAGAATACTTTGTAATCAAATAACAGAAGTTTGGTCAAATAAGCGATTTTGACCCTTTCAAGACCAGGCGTTTTTTGAGGGGGGGTTCGGGGGGTGGTTTTTGAGCAACAAAAAAGCACCCTCCGAGGCCACGCCAGCCCAGGGCTTTGCCTTTACAGCAGCGGTGCCCAAACGCAAAAAAGCCCGGCCGATCCATCTGGATCGGCCGGGCCGGTTGGCTACTGCCTGGAAAATTAACTGGTTGAGAGGTCAAGCCGGGCGGCTTCTGTACTGTTGGGGATTGCGCCTAGCAGCTGCCTGGCAAAGCGTTGGGCAGCCTGTGGGGTCAACTTCAAAATAACCAGGTTAGACGTCTCGCCTTTGTCGCTGACAAACGACAGAAAAACGTGCCCCTTGGCCAGCCGGGTGTTGATTGGCTTTTCTTCGGATAAAACAAGCGCCTCGCGGCCGTAGTAGATAGCAGACTGGTTAAGCATGGGGCACCGTCTGCCGTTTGATTAATCTGGCCTCCTGCTGGAGCGTGCGATAAGCCAGGCACTGATAACACTGGCAGGCGCTCATGTCGTGTTGGGCCTGCTTTTTGCGCTTCATGTTGATTTCGCCAAGTTTGTGGATGGCCTGCATAAGCAAATCGTATTCTTGCTGGGTATTCATGTGTGTGATTTCTCCTTGTGGGTATCGTGACTGGTGCAGCTGCCGGCAGCGGCCTGGTCGTCACGAAATAAGGGGCCCAGTCTCTCGGCCGGGCGGGTTGGTTAGACAAATCCTTTGAGGGTCAAGCCTTCGGCGATTAACTCAGCTGCACACAATTCGGGATTGTGACCATATGCCTCGATGATCGCTTCCACGTCTCCCTGCTCGGCTTTGTGGCCCATACCGGTTAGCTGTTCATGCACTTGTTTTGAGATACATTGGCCACTGCCTGGCCGATGAGGGAATGGATACGCTATGCAGTTGCAATTATTCATCTGATTACCTCCAAAGATGTATCGTAATCCTTGCAAAAGGGGGCAGCCTTAATAACGTCGCCGGTAGCCATGTCGATCTCCTTATCTACCGGACCATCTTCAAAAACAACATTCGGGTAACGGTTTTGCAGCTGGCGCAGCGTGCCGACCACACCGGGCGGTATCACGCGCCGGTTGCTGCTCAAAATAACCTGGTTCAAAAAAGTAAGATTTCCCTGGCGGGAGATGGGCAAATAAATAGCTGTCGTTGACATTGTGATTTCTCCTTGTAGGTTCGTGACGCCGGCTTCGATGGCCAGCTGTCAGCCTGTCATTAAAAATCGTGACGGCCTGCAGCCGGAGCTGCTACGGCCGGGGCTGCCTGCCGTCACGAAAATGGGTTAACTAAATGGCTCAGCCATAAGAAAACCAATCGTCAATTTCTTCACCCTTGACGTCAGTTCTCCAGCCGTTGCCGGACGCGGTTTCGGCGGCTATCCGGTCGCGGCCGTCGTACCGGTTGATGAATCCCAGCGTTTCGTTAACGCGCTGCTGCATGTTGTCCATCAGGGTGGTGTCCACCAGGGCCAACATTCGGTAAAGGCCAATCTCAGCCCGTTTTTCGGCCACCCATTGCCAGGTACGGCCGTGTGGCGGGTCCACCGGGTCGCCTTTCTTGTGCCATTTCACATCCCGCTGGTAAAACATCTCATCGTTACCCACCACGGCGTAACTGGTCCGTTTCAGCATTTGCTGGGCTGCATTCCAGGGAACGTCAGCATCCAGCAGGGCCTGGTATTCGGACAGCTTCAAACCTTCACAAATGGCGGCCACGTCATCGGGGTGGATGTTCAGCCGTTCCCGTTCCTCTGGTGTCATCGGCCGGGGCTGGCCGGTTTGCCGGTCATTAAAGGCCCACATCACGGTATCTTTCTGGCTGGCGATGCGCCGGTAGTAGGCCACGCCGAGGAAAACAACAATCTTGCCTTTGTTGTCTACCCAAACGTAAATTTCTCCGGCACCTGGCAGCGGATTGGCACCGCACATAATCGCTAGCTGCGCCACGGCCTGCATCCCTTTTTTGCCAACTTCCTGGGACGCTGGGTGCAGGGCCATCAAACGGTCGGCAATCTCGCGCACGTCGTCGCGCTCGCCATAGGCTAAAAGCGCCGTCGTGGGATTGTGTTCAATAACTGTTACATCGTTCATGCGGTTTCCTCCTGGTCAACATTCTCAACAATCTCGCCGCTGTCCTGCCACTGCCGCAGGTATTGATGACGGCCTGGCTTAGATAATTCCTCGTGGACACGCTCGCGGGCGTGCTCATCGTCGTCAGCCAAAACGCCAATGATGCCGCATCTCAGGGTTGAGCCTCGCGGGATGTAATAAGCTCGGTATCGGTTCATAGGTGATTTCTCCTTGCGGATTCGTGACGGGCACGGCCGCTCCAGCCGGCGCGCCCGTCACGATTAAATTTAAAACGGAAGAGAGTCGTAAGGCTCAAACGTCGCTTTGCCCTGGCAAATGGGGCAAAGCCTGGGCGCATTTTTCCAGTTTTTCAGGCGGCGTTCCTTCGTCCGGTCGCCTGACCAGGTCCGCGCCAGGGCCCAACGGATGCCGCGCTCTTTGGCAACCTGCATCAGCCTGGGGGCTGGGTAGTGAAGATGTTCATATAGCCGGTCGTCCAGGTTGTCAGAGTAACCCATATAATGCTGGGCCGTGTGGTTGGGGCTGATCGGCTCCTCGAAGTGCAAAAGGTAAACAGTCATGGCTGCCACCTAATACGGCAGGTGAACGGCCTCAGCAGTTGCCAGCATTTCGGCCGTGTCCAGGATGTAATCAATGGCGTTGCAGGTGCGCTCCAGAACACGAGTGCAGGCGGAGAGAACATTCAGCCCGGCGGCCTCGGCGTAAGCCTGGATATACTCGTAGGTTTTGCCAAGATTGGCTTCACCCTCCAGGCCTATCAGGGTGGCCAGCGTCGCCGCTCCCAGCTGGGCGACGGTTTCACTGCGCCAATGCTGGCCGCGCTCTTTCAGGGTGCCCATTCGGTCATCGGCAAAGTGGATCAGCTCGTGCAGCCAGGTATCCACGTTCTCCACGCCCAGGGCGATCAGTTCGCGGTTGGGGTAGTAATAGCCTCTGGCTTTCTCCGGTTTCCCTGAATAAGTGGTGACGGTTACGCCCAGGTGCTCCGCTACGGGTCCCAGCGGCAAATTAGCCAGGAATTCCCGTTCGGCTTCGGCGTCGGCCGTTTCTGCCAGTTCATCGCCTTCGGTTTGGGCCACGTCAAAAACGGGCATCCCGCGGAAGCCGTAAAGCCGGGTGACTTCTTCCGTCTCCCCTTTTTTGTTTTCAACTTCCTTCTTTTTGGTCATGGGTACCAGAATACGCGCCGCGGCAGACTGCCCTTTGATGACGTTGCGGCCAACCTCCTGCCACTGCCGATAGCCGCGGGCATCGGTGCAGCCGAAGACAATACAAATAAACTGATTCAGCCATGACCAGCTGGTCATGGGGGCAGCGCCCAGCTTGCGCACAATAAAAAGGGTAGCTAACGGTTCGGGGATGTCGCCTGTCTCAAAGCGGTGAACAATGCGCTCCATTACTTCGCGGGTTTTCTGGTCTGCGTTCATGTGTGATTTCTCCTAAGCCAATGTATTGGCAGGCGTTCGTGACGCTGGCCCGGACCTGGTCGGCCGCGCCGGTCACTAAAAGAAAAGCCCAGCCTCTCGGCCGGGCGCGATGTTCAATTAATTCGTGACGGATTCAGCCGCCGGCGGCAGCCTGGCTGTCACGATTGAGCAGCTTGAACCGGACTTTTCCGGCTTTCCATGATCCGGGTTCCACCCTGAGCCTTGCCGTATGCGCCTTGCTGCATACTGGCGAAAAGCCTTTTTTGGGCTTTTTCAAGTTTGGCTGGCGTTGGTCCGGTAGGTTTTGGCGCTCTTTTTCGTTTGATTACTCCTGTTTCTTTGACTGGCGGTTGTGGGAGCGCTTCGTGATCCATGTCCGGCTGCGTCACCACCATTGCCTCAATTTGCGTGATGGTCGCCGCTGCCTTGTCCTGCTCCTTCAAAGCGCGCTTCGTCGCCAAAATGTGCTTACATTGCGGCTGGCCACAGATAACCGGAGCGTTTTGTTTACGGTAATCAAAGCACTCACAGCTAAATTTGTGCCGTGTGTCCGGCACCGGTCCGCCTAACTCGGGCTCATTCCAATAAAGGCGGCGAACCGTATAACCTGGCTCATCCGGTTTGCTGCGAACCTTAGCCACCGGCACAGATTCACCCCACTGTGAAAACTCTTTCACCTGCTCATCTTCCGGCAGCAGTTCCACGCCGCCATCCTCAAAGATGATCGCCGCTTTCCATACCCGGCTGGCAATCTCCGGGTAACGCTCGGCAGCTTCCTGGGCCAGCAGCATAATGGGCGTCGCTTCGCGGGTCTGCTTGAAGCTGCCAGATTGATAAGTGATGGTGCAATTTTGTTGATCATGATGTATAGTTCTCATCGTGATTTCTCCTTGTGCAGCGCATGAAAATGCGCCCATGAGGCGAAAAGAAAGGCTCGGCGGCATCCGAGCCTTTCACTTTTCGCGGGGTGGATAAATTTCCAAACAGCCGGTCAAACTAAAAGGGAATATCGTCAACTTCTTCTTGGGCGGTGCGCGTGGCTGCTGCGCCTTCCGGCCGTCCACCGACAAAGTTCATCCGGCGGGCCGTCACCCGCAGGCCTGCCCGGAAGTTGCCTTCACGGTCGGTCCACGTTTCCACGCTTACCCGGCCATCGACGGCCACCGTCTGGCCTTTTACAATATGCTCGGCCGCTTTGCTCAGGTTGCCCCAAAAGGCCACCTTAAACCAGGTGGTCACGTCCTGGCTGTTGATGTGTTCATTCACGGCCAAAGAAACGTTGACAACCGGTGTCCCATCTGGCAAAAATCGCTTTTCGGCGTCGCCGCCGGCATTCCCAACAATCGTAATCGTTTGGTGTGACATTAGATTTGTTCTCCTTGTGAACGGTGTTGTTCCCTGGCCTTGTCTGGTCCAGGAACATAATGCCCTTGCAGGCTGCCAGCCACGTTGAAACGAATCTCCACAACATTGGGGAAAAGAGCTAGGGCGCTGGCCAATTCGGCCGCCACTTGTGGGGGATTCTCAAAGGCAAAGTAAGTCAAACGACAGCCAGCAATGAGGGGAATATCTTCCCACTTGCGCCGGTCGCCAATCGTGCGCTCTCTGAATTCATACTCCGTAACATCGTTCATTGTGTCTGCTCCTTGTGCAAGGGCGGTGAATAGAAAAGTGATGATCGCGATCTTCTTTAAGGGGTGCATGTACTTTTCAGTCGTTCTTTGGTTTGATAGGCTCAGAATAATGTTGGTGGGAACGGCCCAAAACATGCCAAAAACTCACTACAACCAACTAAAAAAGCCATGAAAAAATCGGCCGTTTCTCGCTCTCATCGTTCTAGCGTTGGGCTTCTGTGTCATCTGCTGCGATTGCTGCGGATTGCTGCCAGGTCCGGCCGTGTGGTTAACTCGTTCTAAACAAACTCCTGTTTGTAACCTGCTGCGCTCTGCTCACCCCGGACAAGTCTACAGGGTGCCTCTCGTTGGCAGTTCTGCGCCGCTCTCAGCGTCGGTCATGCTGGCGGGCCGTTCGTCGGGTGGCCCGCATAAAACCCTTCAATTAAATTGTTAACGTCAAACTATACATGTATTATACATATATTACATGTATCAAACAAGATAGAACTGTCTACCAATGCGCATAACATACGTATGGTTGACAGTTTGCACTTGTAATGTGCGTATATTGTCTGTATTCTTTCGGGCGTGGAGGTGATT
This sequence comes from uncultured Anaerolineaceae bacterium, assembly GCA_937967805.1. The sequence continues at coordinate 18,210 of CALBTC010000319.1, read as the reverse complement.
TAGGATGAGTAAAAAAATCAGGAAGAATTACACATTCAGCGAACAAACGCTTAACTTAGTAACAGAGTTGCAAGAAAAATTTGGCTTTGGTAGTGAGGTTTCGGTTTTTGAGGCAGCCTTAGCTCACTTTTATGCATCAATGACGAAGGCAGAAGAATTGCCCCATGCAACGTCATCCCCAGTGGTTACAAACGTAGAAGACAAGTTTTCTTAAGAAGTAATCATGACGGCCGTTCGCCTGGCCATCAAGTCCTACGTCACGAATCATGACAACCTGGCGCCCACGTGCCGCCGGCGCTGTCACTATTTTTTCATGACGGTTAGATCCGCCGGTGCTGCCGGCACCGTCACGAAAAACTCTCCCCCTACCCACGGCCGGCAGCAGCCTGGCCAAAACATAAAGCCTTACCCCTTCCCGGTCCCACCAGCCCAAAGGAGTGGAAACTAAGGGTTGTCTAGTCCGGCCACCTCTGGGGGGGGTCTTGTTACCTTCGCCCCGAGCTACCTTCCTCGGAGACGTACAAAGCTCAACCAGTGCAGCAAAGCAGCAGCCACCCAGCTGCCTGGCATGGCAACGGCCCCTTCGACAGGCTCAGGGCAGGCCGTTTCCCACCCACGTGGGCGAGCATCCAGCAGCAGCAACGGCCGTCCCCATACCAGTGGCAGCCATTCGGCCGAAACAGCCGCAGCAACGGCCCTTCGACAAGCTCAGAGCAGACCGTTTCCCCGCGCTGGCCCAGCCCGGCAGCAGCCCGGCCGCCGCTCCTCTCCACCGGTCCCATGACCTCACCTCTGTTTAATGCAGTCTTCTGAAAAACAACAGAACTCCCCCGGTAGAGGAGTAGAGGACCAAAACAATGTGTGGGTGCGGGAGGGGCAAGACCGCGTTGTCTTTGCATTCCCTAACCTCTGGATGCAAGCAACCTTGCCTTTTGCTGTCTTTGTGTCGGCCCCTCGCCGCGGGTAGGGCCTGTTGAACTGTGGGTAACTCCGCGCAGCCCTTGCCCTGAATGAAGGCAGTCAATGCAGAACGGCCCATGCCAGTAGAGCCTCTGTGTTATCCACATTTCAATCTGGCCCCGACGTGCAACCACTGAACGCGTAGAACCTTCGTCGCAACCGGATGGCACACCCTGTCCGATGGCTGGCCCGCCTTAATTACTGGCCCTGCTCCCTCCTGAGCATCTTAAACTTTGCAACTCCCTGCTCGGTTTCGTCCCAAACTTTCCAAACCTTATTTGAACCCAAACTGAACCCAAACTGAGCCTACGGGCTTTTAGGTACCTGGCATCTGGCCCTGGCCATCTATGGCCATGGATGGCGCAACCTGCCCAGATGTCAAACGGCATTGGGGATTGATCTGTGGCGCGAGAACAAACCTAACCTATTCTGATCACGGGGAACAGAGTACCTAAAACCCTGGCCAGTGGTGTCACCTTCGGCGTCCCGCATTGGTAGACCTGGAAGGCGGGCGGATCATAGAGCCTCTGACCGACCTTCTGGTTCTGACGATAAGCAGCATGCAGTGCGATTGGACGATGGAGGCTAACAGGCCATTTCACAAGAAGAGTAGAAGGTTGGGAGAAAAGAAGGAGAAAAACGGTAGGGGAAACAAAAACTGGTAGAATAAACGCACAACGCCCCGCGAGAAAGGAAGCTCCTGGGGGCGTTGCTTTACGTTGAATATGAAATTGTGTATTTATGGTACAAGGTTCAGAAGAAAATGGCAATTGATGATAGAGAGTTCCCAGGTAACGAAATTGCAGAAATCAGACTGCCTGAGGAAGTTACTGTCCTGGAATTTATGACCTGGTTCAACAATAACTTTGCAGCTTACTTCCCTCGTCGAATTTTTCCCTCTCATGAAGAAATTTACTCGAATCTGGAGCAGATTGCCTTGTCCTTAACATATGTGCATGTTTACAACTACAAAATTGTCGAAGACAGAGACGGCAAGGCTTTGACTATCGCTATTTCAGCTGAATTAAATGAAGGGTCAGTGACCGGTTTGGAAGCGATTATGTTTCACAGAGATGTTCCCCGATACCCGGCTGCGATCATAGTCAAAAATGGGCAACCTTTGGTCATTAAAATTGTAATGGCCCATAGTATTGCTCAGAAGTGGTTGATAAAACTTTTCAATGGAATGTTTAGCCATTGGCCAGCAGCAATTATCGTGTCAGGTAACTGGATGTTACAGACGGACGATAGGGAAAGCATTTCTCGAAAGAAGGAAACGACAATGGATCTGGCAAAGCGATACGAGGTGCACAAAAAGACCATCGAAATGTGGCAGCAGATAGTAGAGGGGGTGCAAAACGGACTAGATGACGAAGAAATTGCCGAGATTCTAGATCGAGCACCGAGAACCGTGCGGCATCACAAAAAATTGATGCAAAAGAAAGGGTTCTGGAAGCCTTCTTAATTCTTGCCAAAATCATGAAACAAGGCTCTTTTATTGCCAATAACATCACTTGATGCTCAATTTGTTGCCAAAATTCCCCAAATTGTTGCCAGAATAGTTGAAAATAATCAATTCTTTGCCCAAAAGTTGCCAAAAAATCAAGACGCCCTTTCTCCCTTTTGATTTCTTGCCATTTAAGAAAAAACCTTCAAAAAAGGCAAAAATACTCGCCAAAAAATTACCTGGCTACTACGCAAAAAGTCTGCTACCCTGAGTTTGTCAAACAAAAAGCCCCGCACAGGGCGAGGCTTTCAGTGGAGTGATTGGAATCGTAACCCCATCACCCCTACACTTTTTCTGACAACTAAAGTATAGGGACCGTGCGAGTAGAAGTCAACGATTCCACTCCTCCAAACCGGAGGCTGCCATGATAATCGTGGTTGTAATCGTCATCCCCCCATAGCTTGAGCCTGCAAAAGTAGCAGGCCGAATACCGAAGGGCTGGGTCAATACTCAGCCCTTTTTTAGTGCCTTGTCATTATGGAGTTCCACAAATCCGCAAACTATCATTGTTTGTCTAACCTGCTATAGGAATACAAACCTTCACACACTTCCACCCCGCTGCAGCAGCTTCCTCCCAGGAGTAGCCAAAATCCTGCTCAAATTTAGCAATACAAAGCTCTCTGCTGTCTGCCTGGCTAAAAGTGTCAATCAACCCATCCGGCTCAAAATAAGTGGCATAGAGGTGCTTTTCTCCACCAGCCTCCCTAAAGACATGATGCTGAAACGTCGTGACAAAGGTGCTGTGCCAAAATTTGTTGCCCTGGCCCGAATCTTCCTCAAGATGGTTCAGGACAGCCTTGCAGAAATTGACAACAGCCATCAACCCATCAATGTAGTCAATCTTTACCGGGAAGCTCCTGATGTATCCCTCGTAGCTGGCAATCAAATGATTGGCAAACCCCTTAACAATGTAGGGCTCTGCAACAACATCGCGACGATACTCATATTTAGACATGGGAATCCCCCTCACTTTCAACCCTAACCAAAGCCTCAACAATCAAGCGGTGCCCCTTCTCGGCATCCTCCCAGGTCTCATAAGTCGCCTTAATTTCAGCATTCTTGAGAACAGATTCGCCAATAGGCCTGACAAGCGTCTCAAACAACCGCGGCGGCTGCATAGTCACAACATCCTTATTAATACCCACAAAGACCGTCGTCACTTCCCATTTCCCCGGAAGAATCCAAAAATCGACTTTGCGCCTCTCAATATCCACCATCAGGTTGGACCATTCTTTCAGCGAAGCAGGTTTAATCGGCCGGTTGTCCTCATCCATAACGTAAAGATGCTCAAGCGGAGCGTGAATATTAGACATCAAGCCTACCCCTTAAAAATCACTTTGGTTTCATCAGTAATCAAACCCAAAGCTTCAGCCTCAGCCACAAATTCATCTCGCTCCTTGTAAACAATCATAATTTGCATATCGGAACTCAACCCGACATGCTGACCAGGCACAACTATAGGCTCACCATTAACCAGGCGCACAACATTTTCATTAGAAATCACAAGGCCAATGGTGTCCTTGCCATTTTGAGCTCCACTCCTAAAAGTGATCATGAATTTCCTCCAAACATTTATCTCTACTGTGAACACAGTCCGTCGGCACCGGGGACGGATTCGAGGCGGACCGGGGAATAGAGATAGATTAAGGTGCGAGACGGCCGTTCATCCCCTTCACGGCCGTCTCGCACGAATTAAAAAATTGGCTGTCTGAATTCTAATAAGCATAAAGATACCTCAATCGTGACGCTGAGCGCCTTCCGGAGCCAGTTTTCCGTCATGAAAAGCAGCCACAAGCGACCAGGCCGTGCTGATCGCCCCATCTTTTCATGACAGACTGACGCCCTCGATGCGCGATCGGCGTCATGAATCAATCATAAATGCCAACATCGTAAGCAATGCACTTCTCTTTGCAGGTATCCCACGGATGAAGCATAGCCCATTTGAGTTTTCCTTTGTGCAGATAAAGAACTTTAGCCGGCCCTTCCTGCTGGTCCTTCCCCTGGCGGTTGATTCGGTCAATGATGGCATTTTCAGCTAACTGCGGATCACTTTCACCTTCAAAGAATCCCTTCCAATGGCTTGAAAGCTCTTTTGTAGACATCATCGAATATTCGGCAAATTTACTGGCCTGATAAAAAATGTGGCCAACTTCATCGTCGGTTAACGGTTGTTCGCTGTAGGTCACAAGCTTGATGGTGAAGTCAGTAAAGTCCCTGCTGTGCCATTTAATGTGCATGTCAGGGTAACCAAACTGGCCAGGGAAAACACCAGCTTTGATGATGTCATCCGTTTCAGGGTTGACAGTCAGCAGCTGAAAAACCTTGCGCGGAAAATCCGTAATGTCCCTGTAGGCTATCCAATGTATTTTCACCTTAACTCTCCTGTGGTGGTTCAACTTTGACAGTAAAATATCTGCGGCAGAACTTTGAATTGCCGCGATTCTGATAGTCGTCGGACTCCTCTAAAACCAACATCATGGCATTGATGGCCAAAGAAAACTTTTCAATGTCCTCGGGCAAGCCAGTAACCCGTAATTTAAGCTGATCGCTCATGGTTTTAACCTCACAAAAAGTTCTAAACTAACGTTCTTTGGATACGTCATTACCCAGATTCTTCCTGCTCACCCTGCTCCGTTTCTGCGGTCGCCTGGTTGCCTAAATGGTAGCCAACTAGGTAAACTCGTTTGATTAACTTCTCGCATTCATCCGGGTCGAAAGTTGGCGGTATTGTGTGCAGAATGATGGCAGAAAGATAAGTTAGTAGAATGTCCTCGATTTCTCCATCGAGCTTCGCGTGAAATGTGCCCTCTGGAAAATTAAGTTCATAGTCGTCTATCTTTGTGTGGCTCAGCTTTATCGCTTTTATGTGTGCCAGTTGTAAAAGAAGCTCGTGCATAAGGTGCCTCGCTTAATGTTTGGAATTAATAACTCTGCTGCGTTCAGGCCGTCGGCATCGGGGACGGCTTCGTGGCGGTTGGGGCAATCTGTCAATCAATGTTCTGATAGGCTAGATTGCCCTCGGGGAACAGAGTTTATTTAGGTTACTTGCGGGACGGCCGTCCTGGCCAGGACGGCCGTCCCGTCCCATTATTCAGGCAGAATCGACGGCTGCTGCCAGGTCCGCTTCACGGGAGTTTGAATCCTGGCCAGCAACTGCTTGTCTGCCTCCTGCTGCTTAGAAACTTCACGCAGCCACCACGCCGAAACAGCTTCTTCTGGTTTTGACAATCTGCCAAAATCTGCGACTGTGGCTGTGGTCCAGGTGAATGTGACATAGCAGGTATAGATAGATACCTCGCAAGGGCCAATTTCAATCTCCTGGATAAGCACGTGGCCATGCTTCCTGGTGAACTGGCGCAGGACCAGGCTAAGAGCTTCGTTGATAGCTTCCAGTTCAATCTTGCTGGGCTCAATTCGGAACTTTGAAAAAACCAGCGTGTGGTGCGGGAAGACATCGTAACCCTGTGGAATGTACAAGAACTTACCAAACTTTGGGTCTGCGATTGTCTTGCGTTCCAGACTGAAGACCAGGTCGTTTAGGGTGTGGTAATAATCTGATAGTTGCATTGCTTTGTCCTTTCGGCCTCTGGTGCCGTTTTTAGTTCTGTAATTTCTTGAATTTGCTCTGGTGAAAAAATTCCAACAGCGTTTAAAGTGTCGGCAACGGTTAAAAGTAAAGTGTTGCTATGCTCCGCTTCTGAACGTATTTGTTCACAAAGCACTTTTAGCCGGTTAGAAATTTGTGTTCTGTTGTATATATTCCTCCCAAACAGCGTCGTTGGTGCGCCCTGCATGTGATTTCTCCTTGTGAGTTCGTGACGGGCGCGCCGGCTGCAGCCGCAGCGCCCGTCACGAGATTATTAATTGAGTTTTTGCCTCCGTTGTTGAATGGTGCCTAACCTGTTGAAACGAATTGGCTGGCCTGGCGCGGGAACGCCCCTAATAGGCTGCTCCTGAGCCTTCGACTCTCGTTCTTGTTCCTGCCGGTTGTCCACCAGGTCGCCCACCTCTCTTAGATAGTCCAGATAAGCATCGAAGCGACTTTTCTCCCAAAAGACGCCGGCAAAAAACATGAATGGGAACGTAATAAAGATGACGATAAGCGGAATCAGATATTGCGGCGCAAACTCATCGACCAGGAAGATGGCTAGCAAAGCCAGAACCATAGAAACAGCAATCGTTCTGCGATCATTAGCTTCCATCTTGTTCCCCCTGGGTATATTCCCACCCTGATCCCTGGTTACGTGGATTGTCAGGGCTGCGAAACCAACTCCAAAGCATGACAAAGTCGCCCAGCAGAACAAGCAGCACGCCAAGAAATTCAACGAGCAAGACTTGTTCATCAGGAATTAGAGGGCTGATAAAGATAAGCGTGAGCAGGCCAAAAATATTCCATATTCCTAGCCTAATTTTGAGATGTAAAGGAACCATGTGTGATTTCTCCTTGTGAATTCGTGACGGTCGGGCGCCGACGTGCGCCTTAGGCCGTCACGAAATTGGTTTGCTAATGGCCCTGCCCTGGTCCGCCAAGGTTCGTAATGACGAAGATCGCAAAAAGCAACACCACGACGGCAACAACGAAGACCAGAATGGCCAGAAACTTCTTTTTGTTAAAAAATTTTTTCCTCAATATTTCACCTCCAAAAATGCAACCTTACGATCTAACTCACCTGTTTCCGTTTCATACGCTCTTTTTCCTTGCGTTTTCGCCAGGCTCTGATGCGGCATGTTCGGGAACAGTATTGCCAGCGTCTGGTTGCGTTAGCTGGAGCCAAAACGTGGCAATCTGGCCCGGCACAATACCGGTTGTGCCGCCTGGCTCCAGCGTTACTGTTGTCAATTAATTCGGTTTTGGGTCAGCTGTATGCCCGTTCCCTCCCGCCTTTGGGGAAACCGTGGCCGGTAAGCCAAATTCGGTTAAGAATTCACGCTTAAGTTCCTCAGCTTCCTTTTCTGCGATCTCGCTGGAGATTTCAGCAATCTTCTGCTTAACTTTAGTGCTGGCCTGTTTCGCCACCTCCTTGCGGTGCTCCAACTTCTGTTTCAGCATCGCCGTTCGGATTTCTTGCTCAGCTTGAAGCTGGGATAATTCAAGCTCCTGTTGGTGCCTGATGGCCTCGACCTTGAGGTTATGTTCTTGTGTTTCCTTCTGGCTTTGCAACTTGGCCAGTTCCTTTTGGCGGGCCATCTGGTTTTGTAAAGACGTGGCTTGTTGCGTGGCTAACTCAGCCCGCTTGGTCGCCTCAAAGCCCTGCTTCTGAAACTCATCCCACCATTTCATATGCATGATGGAGATGAAAGCCACGGCGATCAAGCCGGTGCCGGTGGCAATGTAGATGACAGATTGCGGCATCGTGATAAGCGCCTGAGCCAGAACAACAGCGGCAACGGAAGCGGCCAGGCTGCCCCTTAAGCTCCAGGTTGCTGCGGTGTTGGCCGTTGCCATTTGCTCAGTGCTCAAACCTGGCCGTTTAGCAATGCTGGACCAGGCGTGATAGGGCAGGTCGAATAAAGCAACCAGGGCCAGGCCTGCCAGCCCACCTGAGAACGTTTTTGTTTCCTCCGTGGCTTCACCAAAGATGTCAAAAACTTCGGGCATATAGCGATAGCCAAAGATGAAGGTGAGCACAACATTGATGATGTGGGCCAGCTGGATAACAGAATTCGAACTGCGAAAATGTTGAATGGCGTCAACGATCTTGTTACTTTGCTCAAGAGGCTGTTCTTCCTCTTCAAACTGTTCATGTGGTAAATTCACTTTTCACATCCTTTTTTGTTGAAAAGTGACGGCCGATCAATTACTATTTCATCGACCGTCAGGTCACTAATTTTTCTTGCTAGCACCGGTCTTTTGGCTGGTGCTAGTTTTTTTTGTTACCTTTCTTTAGCACGAGATAGGGAATCTTGTCGGTGGTGTGCTTCTCTTGAAAGTGGCTGGCTTCTGCTTCGCTTACACCAAATTCATCATCTTCTGAATATCGGTTAAACAGCCGGATGATAAAGAAAGGTTTTTTTTTGTCGGTTCTCTGGCGGGTTGGCCATTGTGATTTCTCCTTGTGGTAAATCGGTTAATAAAAACAGTTTTTCCTACTTGGGTAGGGGGGTCCTTGTTCGCATCCATGTTCACAATCCTTGCCTGGCCAACTCCCGGCTTATCGCGGCACGGGTCCAACCTTCTTGATCGTTCAGGTACTGGACCAATGCGCTCACGCTGGAAGTGCCCTGATAGGGTTGATTTCTTCGGTCATAGAGAACGGGGCAGGTGATGATTCTTAGCCCTGGATGGTAGCCAATGATGGGTTCAAGCTCGGCCTCTACCATGCTGCGGGTAATTCGTTCATTGATGGAGTTGGGGCCGTAAGAGCCAACGTAGGCAGCAGCCAGAGCGCAGGTCCTGAGTTCTTCAACTCGATGCTGCACAAAGTAATGGTTGTTGCTCCATTTCTGGACAAAATATCCTTTGGCTTGGGTGTGATAGTGGCGGCCGGTTTCAATCAACTGAGATAGCCTTTTGTAGGCTGTGATTTCCCGTTGGCCTTCAACGATGATGACATCGGTTTGCTGTCTCATCACCTCTTTGGCTTCACGAACGTCTAAAGTGACCTTAGCCGATTGACGAATGACTACGGCCGTATTCTTTGGCTGGAACGGCCTGGTAAGTAACTGCTTAACCTTGTTCATGGCCGTCCCTCGCTGGCCCGCTGCGGCTCGCTGCTGCACGGCGTTTCCTCGGTGCAGCGGTGCCCTCTGGCGGCGTCTCGTGCCGCTTCATCGAGGACCGGCGTTTGTATCGTTGCCATCGCCGTTGGCGCTGTCGTTGGCGGCAGGGTGGGCCGCGGCGTGGCTGTCACCACAACCACAACCCGCTCGGCCGGGGCCGGTGGCGTGCTGCTGGCCACCAGATTGCGATAAATAGGCGAAGCGACGCTTGTCACGCTCAACAAAGTCCGGTTTGCAGCCGTGGGGCTGCGCTGCGCCCCCTGGCTTCTCATGCTCATTCCGGCAATACTTTGCACCGCAAAGAAAACCATCAAGCCAAGAAAGCAAAATGCTACAAAATCAAACCAGGTAAATTGAGGTTTTTCCTGCGGCCGGATAACAATTTGACGCGGTGCTTCGTTACTGCTCCTACTTGTTGCTCTACTTCGTCTTCTCATGTGATTTCTCCTTGTGTACGGGTTAATAAAGATGCCAAAGGTTCGATCCATTCTTGATCTGCCTGGCAAACGACAACTTATCTACCAGTCGCTTTAGCCGGATTTTTGCTTCATTTACTTCACGCTCAGCCTTCTGCCATTCCTCCCAATTGGCCATGGCTTGATAAACTTCCTGCATTGCCTCGGTCTTGTTGCCGACGTACTTCTTCAACCGTTTGCTGCCCGGACGGGTGGGGTGCCGGCCATGAAGAGGGCAATCATCATTTAGGCCGTGGTTGGCGTACATAAACCCCTTCGGGTCAATGTACTCACTGCCGCAGCAGCGCGGCCGATTTTTCAACGCCTGGGCCTTCACTTCGGCTTCATCAAAAAGAGCCTGAAGCTCAAGCAATTTGCTGGTGATAGTAGTCAGGTATTCCAGCTGTTCATTGCGAATACCGTGGGCTTGCAAAACTTCTTCAATCGTCGGGACTGTCATAAGGTGCCGGCCTCCTTTACCGGCTCGTGGCTAGATGTCTAGCCAATCTAAAAGATGATTTTTTTGCGGGTCTTGGTTGACCAGCTTTAAGGCAGCCTGGGCCACGCTTGTTTCTGTTTTCACCTCTTGCGCCAATTGATTGGCTTCACGCTGGCTGTAGAAGTACCAGTTGCTCAGATCCTCGCGGGTCTCCATGTCAATAGAGAGCCAGAACTTGGCCAGGTCGAGGTACATCTTTGGTGGCGGGGATCCATCTGGTCCAAGATTTTTGATAACGTAACCACTCAATCGGTCTTTCTCCATCCAGCTTTGCGTCTGGCCGTACCAAACCAGGGCCAAGATGTCGCTGGGCTTGTGGTGCCCCAGCTCCTGCAGTAGCGACGGCTTCGTAATCTCCAGCCGCCGCAAAATCGCCAATGAAGTAGGGTCACCGTCTTGCAGCGTGGCCGGTGAGGGTGGGGCGGCCTCCTCGTCCTCATCATCAAAATTCAGTGGCAGCTTATCCTGGCCCACAACCGTTTTGATCTTCTTGCCTGGCTTTCTCCAAAGCGATTGGATGGGTCGCCACTCATCGAGCATTTTTAGGAATAATTCGCGGTAGCTGTCATTAAATGTTTCATTAGTTTTGACGGCCGTTTTAAATCCCTTTACTCGTTCAGAGGTGACTGGCTTCACGTCGAGGATGTAGTAGTAGTTTGTTCGGTTCCCCATTTTCTTTTTTACCCGTTTGCCGTTTTGCATAATGACGGCTTCGGGCATGTCTTTGAAGAGGAGGCCGAAAATTTCCATGAGGGTGATGTAATAACCAAGCGCAGATCTGGATTCGATATTGAGATGAGCACACATCATCCGCAAAGACGCCCTGGCCTGCTCCCCGTCCCTTTCGTTGCTCATGCGAACCAACAAACTGTAAATGCTGTAGCCCAGCGCCCCGATGATCGGGAAATATTCATCCATGATCAGGTTGTCCACGATGTATTGCCGTGGCTTCCGTCGATCACGGACATGAATGATGATTTCCTGTGGGTCTACCTGGTCTTGCGTGTTCTTTGAGTCTGATTCATTCATAAAAACCTCTGAGCGTTAATTGATTGATAAAATGGTGTCATGCCGGTTTGGGCAAAGGGCAGCCGCCTGGCTGCCGCAAAATCACATAAAAAGGGAGATCCAAATGCAGTTAAAAGATGCTTTGCTTGAGTTCGACAATGCGATATTTGGGGAGGTTGCCCCACGCACCCGTGAGTGGTATTTCTCGGTAGACGATGAAGGAAACTTCAGGGGAATGCTTGGCTCACTGTTGAACGAACTCGGTAATGTGGACGTGACAGAAATAACAATTACGGACCTTCGCAACTGGCGAAAAAAAGTTTTTTCTCGTCAAACGAGGTACGGAGGACACAGGCCTCAGGAAGATGGAGAGCTGTCACCAGCCACCAAACAGGGCTACATTCGGGCTCTGCGTCGTTTTTTCAAGTGGATGACCGAGGAAGGGATTGTGGAAAATGATCTGGGCCAGCGGATGAAGCTGCCGCCCCTACCATCTCAACCGCCGAAGGCAGTGGACCTTGCTGACTTAGAAAAGCTAATAAAAGTGGCTCAAGAATCCTGCTCCCGGGACCTGGCCATTGTTTACTTCCTGGCCGACACCGGCTGCCGGGTAGGTGGCCTGTGCAGCCTCACAATGGATCGCTTATTTCTCCATGAAAGAAAAGCGGAGGTAAGAGAAAAGGGGCGGGGTGGTTATGGCAAAAGTCGGTGGGTCTATTTTGGTGCGGACACGCATCATGCCCTGGTGGATTACTTGGCCGAGCGACCATATGATAAGGGCAATACGGTCTTCCTCGGCCGTCAAGGTCCACTTCTTTCAAATGGTGTCTACCAGATACTCAAGCGGCTGGCCAAAAAAGCAGGTATCACCGGACGTTTTAATCCTCATGCCTTTCGCCATGCCGCTGCTCGCAGCTGGTTGCGGAGTGGGGGGAACCTCAGCGTCGTTTCCCAACTGCTGGGTCACAGCAGCGTCCTGGTCACCAGCCAGTTTTATGCGCGCTGGGCTGACAATGAGCTGCAATCGTGGCATAATCGATTATCGCCGTTTAATTCAGCCAATGAAGACTGAATTAAATTGCCAATGAGCGGAATTATGACACCTGCTAATTTGACATAACTCTTAATCAGCAGGTTGAAGGTTCGAGTCCTTCCAGGGTCACTTTTTTACGTGTCCGCTCTTTGGGAGCGGCTTTTTTATTATATATGAGCGGCAAGTCTGCAAGTTGCACGTGGCAAGTTATTATTGCCAAAAGATAGTTGCCACATGAGAATTTTTCGTTTTGGCTAAATCAGTACCGCCTAACATTATCCTGACCGGCTTTATGGGCACAGGCAAGACAACCGTGGGCAGGCTGCTGGCCGAACGGCTGCAACGGCCGTTCATCGACACCGACGCCCTGATTGTGGAGCGAGACGGCCGTCCCATCGCCGACATTTTTGCCCAGGATGGTGAAGCGGCGTTTCGCTCCTGGGAGCGGACCGTGGCTTTGGAGCTGGCGCAGCTTCAGGGGCTGGTCATTGCCACCGGCGGGCGGCTGATGCTGGACGGGGAAAATGCGGCTGCTTTGTCTGCTTCTGGCCAGGTGTTTTGCCTGACGGCCGTTCCCCAAACCATTTTGGCGCGGGTGCAAGACGATACAAAACGGCCGCTGCTCGATGTGCCCCATCCGGCGGAACGGATTGCCTTTTTATTGGAAGCCAGGCGTGAGGGATACGGCCGTTTTCCCCAAATTGCTACTGACGGCAAAACGGCCGAACAAGTTGCCGACGTAATCATCTATACCCTGCACGCTCGATGAATGAAAATAGGACGCTGATTACCCTGATTTTCCTGATCATGTAAATCAGGGTAATCAGCGTTCCATTCCAATTACGAGGATAAATCGTGATGCTTGATCCGACACAGTTACCTGTTACCCATCCCACCGGCCAGTATGCTGTGCTGGTTGGCGCGGATTTACTGCCCAATTTAGCCCAGCATGCTGGCATACATGGCCCGATTGCCCTCATCACCGACAGCAATGTGGGGCCGCTGCACGCTGCACGCTGCGGCGACGTCGCCTGCCTGGTGACCATTCCCGCCGGAGAGCAGTACAAAACGTTGGCCACCGTACAAACCATTTACGATGAGCTGCTGACGGCAGGCATCGACCGGCAGGCAACGGTGGTGGCGCTGGGCGGCGGCGTGGTGGGGGACGTGGCCGGCTTTGTGGCCGCCACCTACATGCGCGGTGTCGATTTTGTGCAGTGCCCCACCAGCTTGCTGGCGATGGTCGATGCCAGTGTGGGTGGCAAGACGGGCGTTGATTTACCACAGGGCAAAAATTTGGTGGGGGCATTCAAACAGCCAACGGCCGTCTTAGCCGATATCACCACCCTGCAAACCTTGCCCCCGGTGGAGTTTGCCGCCGGCATGGCCGAGGTGGTGAAGCATGGGCTGATCAACAATCCAGATTTGTTTGAGAAATTAGAGATTGGCGATTGGAGATTATCCAACCAATCGCCAATCGCCAATCTCCAATCTCTAGTGGCCACAGCCATCGCGGTAAAGCGAGACGTGGTGCAAGAAGACCCTTTCGAGCAGGGGCGGCGAGCCACGCTGAATTTGGGACACACGTTTGGGCATGCCGTGGAGCAGGTGAGCGGCTACCGGGTGCGGCACGGCGAAGGCGTGGCGATGGGTCTGGTGGCAGCGGCCAATCTGTCTGCTCGATTGGGTTATTGCGATGCTGCGCTGCAAAGTCGCGTAGAAGCAGTGCTGCAAGCGCAGAACCTACCGATTCGTATTCCGGCGGAATTTGAGCCAAAAGCGATTTATCAGGCGATGTTTAGCGACAAGAAAAAGGCGGCCGGCAGGCTGCGCTTTATTTTGCTGCGAGATGTAGGAGATGTGTTTGTAACGGGGGATGTGGCGGAAACGGCCGTACGGTCAACGTTAACGGCCGTTCAGTCTGCCTAATTTCCCTCTTTACATTAGGACCTTTTTTGATATAATTTTCCGCCTGACACAAAATTACCGCTGGTTACAGCGGTTTTTGCCGTCTATGGCACCGAAATAATAATTTTCGCGGATAAAGTATCCGTTTAGGGGTAAACAATGACAATAACAAAGCCTCACCTGTTAACACAAGAAGGTTTGGACAAATTGACCAGTGAATTAGAACGACTGCGCACTGAAGGTCGGGAAAGAGTAGCCGACAGGCTTCATCGTGCTTTTCAGGATGGTCAGGATGATGACTTTGTAGAAAATGCGGAGCTGGAAGCAGCGCGCCATGAGCAGGCGTTTCTGGAAGGTCGCATTCAGGAACTTGAAGATATTCTGAAAAATTATAAGCTCATCGACGATAACAATGGAGATCCACATGATAGTGTCCGTGTCGGCGATTGGGTCACCGTTTCTGAAGAAGGGTTCGATGATGAAGAGCGTTACCATCTGGTAGGCGCAGCAGAAGCCGACCCGGCGAACGGCCGTATCTCTAACGAAAGCCCGCTGGGCGTGGCTTTGCTGGGTAAGAAAGTTGGCGATACTGTGCGTGTGAACGCACCCAACGGGCTTTTGGAATTCCGCGTTGTTAAGATTGGGTAACGGCTCAACGCGTTACCCGGCACGATTTTGATTTTTGAAGCCCGTGGATAACACGGGCTTTTTTTTGAATAGAATCCGCAGATTACGCAGATTACGCAGATTACGCAGATTCTCTTACTTCTCTCTGTGAAACTCTGTGTCTTCTCCGTGTAACTCTGTGTTCCTCTTTTGTATGAAGGAGAAGGGCATGTCTTGGGAACCAACACCGCTAGAAGAAAAACGTCTGGAAAAAATTGAGCAGCTGCGCGACGCGGGCATAGAACCATATCCGCGGCGGGTAAAGCGCACGCACACCAGCAGCGAAGCGATTGCCGCTTTTGAGTCCAGTGAAGCCGAGCAGGGCGAGGATGCCCCTGAGATTGAAGCGACGCTGTGCGGCCGTATCGTGAGCCAGCGGGATATGGGCAAGACAGTCTTTGCCCACATTGAGGATGGGTACGGCCGTATCCAGCTCTTCGTTCGTCGTGAGGCCATCGGCGAAGAATCCCACCAAATATTTCGCAAGCTGCTTGATCTGGGCGACTTCGTGCAGGCGACCGGCGTGCTCTTCCGCACCCGCACCGGCGAGGTGAGCCTGCGCGTCAGCGCGTGGAAGCTGCTGGCCAAGGCTGTCAGTCCATTGCCGGTGGTAAAAGAGCAGGAAATCGATGGTGAAATCGTGCGCCACAACGCCTTTAGCGACGTGGAGGAGCGCTACCGCCAGCGGTATGCCGATCTGGCCGTCAATCCAGACGTGCGCGAGGTGTTCAAAATTCGGGCTAAAGTCATCTCTGCGCTGCGCCGCTATTTTGAAGACCACGATTTTCTGGAGGTGGAAACCCCGATTTTACAACCTTTATATGGGGGCGCGGCGGCACGGCCGTTTACCACCCATCACAACCAGCTCAAGCAAGAACTGTACCTGCGCATCTCCTTTGAGCTGTACCTGAAACGCCTTTTGGTCGGCGGCATTGAGCGCGTTTATGAAATTGGGCGCGACTTCCGCAACGAAGGCGTCAGCTTCAAGCACAACCCCGAATTTACCATGCTGGAGTTTTACGCTGCCTACTGGGATTATCACGACGTGATGGACTTCACCGAAGGCATGGTGAAATTTGTCGCTGAGCACGTTTTGGGCCGAACAGAAGTGACCTATCAAGGAGAAACTGTTGATCTGGGCGGCACCTGGCCTCGCCTGACCATGCGCGACGCCATCAAGCAGTTTGCCGAAATTGATTACATGGAACATCCTGACGCGCCCAGCCTGGCCAACGCCATCCGCGAGGCGGGTGGGCACGCTCCTGTGGGAGCCAGTTGGGGCAAGCTAATTGACGGCGTGTTTGGCGATTTTGTCGAGCCAAAGCTGATCCAGCCAACGATCATCACCACTTACCCGCGCGATATTTCGCCGCTGGCCAAAGCGATTCCCGGCGATCCCAACCACGTGGAGCGGTTTGAGTTTTTCATCGCCGGCATGGAGATGGGCAACGCCTTTACCGAGCTCAACGACCCGCTGGACCAGCAAAAACGGTTCGAAGACCTGCAAAAACTGTACGCCAAAGACGACGACGAGCTAAACCCCATCGACGAAGATTATTTGCGGGCTATGCGCTACGGTATGCCGCCCAACGGCGGCTTTGGCGTGGGCATCGACCGGCTGGTGATGCTCATGGCCGACAAGGCCACCATCCGCGAAGTCCTCCTCTTTCCCCACCTCCGCGAACGAGGTGAGGGTTAGCGGCTAGCTGCGGTCAAATAATCTGAACAAACAAAGTGTTGTAAAGTCTGTTAAAATGTGATCACGTTTTTGTTATTTGTCAGGAATAAAGTGAAGAATTCAAGTGGTGAACTGATATGACATCAATAACTGTTGCGCTTTCAGATGATTTGATGAACAAATTAGAAGATTTGGCCAAACGTCATAACGTGGCTCCTGAGGATTTAGTTCGGGCCAGCGTAGAAGAGCTGGTTGGGTCACCTGAAGAAGCGTTTCAAGACGCCCTTAATTACGTTCTGGACAAGAATAAAGAATTATATAAACGGTTGGCAGCTTAGTGCGATTTTTGACGCTCAATGAGCTGCTTGAGCTGCATGAAACGATTCGGGAAAAATGAGCCGTGCTGCATTTGCTGATTGGTTACAGACAGCAATTGTTAAGAGATGAGAAGATACGGCCGTTGCATCTCAAGGGTCTCTCATACTTTTACTACAAACACCTATCATTACTATCCACACCGAAAATGCCCGTTGCCAATAGCACGGGCTTTTTTCTTGGGATTTAGCTTCCCCATCAGGTATGATACGGGTAAATTTTACTAACCTGTGAGATCTAAAAGGCAAGAAACCAAGTTGTGATCTTGTGTGTACTTAAAACGTGATGAGTTCAGAAACCAATGGCATAGTCGAAGGGAACCGGCAAAAGGCTCCTTTTTTTTCAGGTGGCGCTCGTGACTTGGTGCGCGCGCCGCACCGTTTTTTCTTACAGCTTACGCGGGAATACGGCGATATTGTGCAGTATCGGTCTACGCCGGAACCGGCTTTTTTGCTTAATCACCCCGATTTTGTGAAGCATGTGTTGGTGAGTAACGGCCGTAATTACACCAAAGAAACTCACCTCAACAAATACATGCTGCAAGCCCTCACCGGGCAGGGGCTGCTCACCAGCGAAAACCCCTTGTGGCGTAAACAGCGCCGCCTTATCCAGCCTTTTTTTCACCGCAACTATTTGGCTAATTTTGTCGACTTGATGGTAGACGCTACCAATGAGACGTTGGCCAGAATCGATGCCCATGCGGCCCAAAATGAACCGTTCGACATCGCCAACGAGATGATGACGCTGACGCTGAACATCGTCTCGCGGGCGCTGTTTGGCTACGATATTGACCAGCAAACGGACCGCGTTGGGGATGCTGTGAACACACTCATTGAAATTGCCAAGCCCAAGCGCCGCCGCTTTCAGGAAACGTTGCAAGTGCTGGACGAGATTGTGTACAGTTTTATTAAACAGCGTCGCCAACGGCCGCACGGCCAGCAGCGCGATTTGCTGGATATGCTCATCCAGGTACGTTATGAGGATAGCGGCGAGACGATGGACGATTTGCAAATTCGGGATGAGGTGATGTCTTTGCTCATTGCCGGGCATGAAACCACGGCCAACACACTTGGCTGGCTGTGGTATTTGTTGGCCCAGCACCCGGATGTTGTAGACAAGATTGAGGCGGAAATGGATTTGGTATTGAACGGCCGTTCCCCCACCATAGCCGACTTTCCCCAGCTCGAATACAGCAACAAAGTCATCAAAGAATCGATGCGTCTTTATCCTTCCGCCTGGCGGCCAACGTGGTAGAAGAGACGGTCAGCGGCATTCGTATCGTGAAGTCGTTTGTGCGGGAAGCGCATGAAATCGGCCGTTTTTCGGCGCGGGTGAATGATACGTACGAAGCAGCCATGTGGCGGGCCAAGATCGGTGCTGTGCTGGGGCCGATCATCGGCT
>CALBTC010000318.1 GCA_937967805.1 uncultured Anaerolineaceae bacterium | reverse complement strand
TTGATTTAAACACACTCTGGTTTTTACTGATTGCGGTTTTGTTTACCGGCTTCTTCTTTTTGGAAGGGTTTGATTACGGCGTTGGCATTTTGCTGCCGTTTGTCGCTAAAAATGATACGGAGCGGCGCGTTGTGATCAACACGATTGGTCCTCACTGGGACGGCAATGAGGTGTGGCTGCTGACAGCCGGTGGCGCGATTTTTGCTGCTTTCCCCAACTGGTATGCCACCTTGTTTAGCGGTTTTTACCTGGCCCTGTTTCTCATCCTGCTGGCATTGATTTTTCGCGGGGTGGCATTTGAATTTCGCAGCAAGGATGATAATCCAACCTGGCGCAAGACGTGGGACATTGCCATTTTTATCGGCAGCCTGCTGCCGGCGCTGCTGTGGGGCGTGGCCTTTGCCAACATTGTGCGCGGCGTGCCCATTGATGCCACCATGACTTACACCGGCACCTTTTTTACCCTTTTGAATCCGTTTGCCCTGCTGGGCGGGCTGGTTACCCTGACGCTCTTCACGCTTCATGGCGCGCTGTTCCTCAGCCTGAAGACAGACGGCATCATTCTTGAGCGCGTACAATCCTGGCTGAAGCGGCTGTGGATTCCGGTGGTTGTTTTGGTGGTGGCCTTTGTCGGCTTCAGCCTGATTGAAACGGACCTGTTTGTTGGATTTAACCTGGTGCAAGGCATTGGTCTGGCAGTGGCGGTGGTGGCTTTGTTGGCTGCCGGCTGGATGATCTGGCGGCAGCAGTTGGGCCGGGCGTTCATCGGTACGGGGCTTACGCTGGTGGGGACGGTGGCCTTTCTGTTTGGCGGCCTGTTCCCCCGCGTTATGCCTTCTTCTCTGGGCAGCCAGTTTGACCTGACCATTTACAATGCCGCTTCCAGCCCGTACACGCTTCAGGTGATGTCCATCGTGGCCCTCGTTTTTGTGCCCGTGGTGCTTCTCTACCAGGGATGGAGCTACTGGGTCTTTCGCAAGCGGGTGACGATGGAAAGTCATCTAGAATATTAATCGTCAGGTGTGACGCACTTGCGCAAGTGCGTCACACCTGACGACTTTTCCCACTAAAATTGAGACCAAATGGATAAACGACTACTGAGCGAGGCGCGGCTGGCGCGCTTTGCTTTTTTGATGAGTGTTGGCTTGAGCTTTTTGGGTGGCTTGCTCGTTATCGGGCAGGCGTTTTTGCTCAGCCGCATCATTAACCGAGTTTTTTTGGAGGGAGCCAGCCGTGACGGTGTGGGAAGTTTGTTCCTTTGGCTGCTCGTTGCTATCGGGCTGCGGGCGCTTAACCAGGCGGGGATTCAGGTTACGGCCGTAGAAGTGGCCATTCGCGTCAAGCAGGCGCTGCGCCAGCGACTTCTAACGCATCTAATCCAGCTGGGACCGGCGTGCACGCAGCAGGAGCGCAGCGGCGAACTGGCGCTGACCGCCACCGACGGCATTGAAGCCCTGGACAGCTTCTTTCGCGATTACCTGCCCGCGCTGTTTGTTGCCGTCCTCATCCCGCTGACAATTTTGCTGGTTGTTTTGCCCATCGATTGGCTCACCTTTGTGGTTTTGCTGGTGACGGCTCCGCTCATTCCCGTTTTTATGGTGCTGATTGGCATGGCGGCCGGGGCATTGGCGCGAAGCCGTTACGCCCGGTTGGGGCAGATGAGCGCCCATTTCCTGGACGTGATGCAGGGGCTAACGACTTTGAAGCTGTTCAACCGCAGCCGGGCGCAAATCCAAATTATTGCCCAAATGACGGACCGGTACCGGCAGAGCACGCTGGCGGTGCTGCGGGTGGCGTTTTTGTCGGCGTTTACGCTGGAGCTGGTGGCGATGATTAGCGTGGCGGTGGTGGCGGTAGAGATTGGCTTGCGTTTACTGAACGGCCGTCTTCCCTTCGAACAAGCTTTGTTTTTGCTGGTCATTGCGCCGGAGTTTTATTTGCCGCTGCGCCAGCTCGGTGCCCGGTTCCACGCCGGGCGGGATGGGGCTGCGGCCGCCGAGCGTATCTACGCCATCTTGAGTATGCCTTTCCCGGCAGCAGAGGGAGCAACGGCCGTTCCCCATTACGACTACATCCAATTTGAAAATGTATCTGTCTCGTTTGCCGAAGGTGAACGTGCCGCCTTGCACAACTTCTCGCTGACGATTGGCCGCGGGGAGCATGTGGCCCTGGTGGGGGCTACCGGCAGCGGCAAATCGACGGTGGCCCATTTGCTGCTCCGTTTTATGGAACCGAAAAATGGCCGTCTCCTCCTCATCAGCCAGTCCGAAACCGTTGCCTTGAACCAGGTTGACGCCGAACAGTGGCGAGCGCAAATTGGCTGGGTGCCGCAGCGTGGCTATCTGTTTAACACGAGTGTGGCGGACAATATTCGGATCGGCCGTCTGGCTGCCTCCGAGGCACAGAGTGTCGCCGCAGCCCAGGCGGCCAACGCCCACGCCTTCATCCAGAAGCTGCCGCAAGGATACGATACGGTGCTGGGCGAAAACGCCACCCGTCTGAGTGGTGGGCAGGCGCAGCGTATTGCCCTGGCACGTGCCGTGGTGCGGGATGTGCCCCTGTACATTTTTGACGAGGCGACCGCCAATCTTGACACGGAAAACGAGCGCATCGTGCAGCAAAATTTGCGGGCGCGCACGGCTGGAGCCACCGTCATTACCATTGCCCACCGGCTGGAAACCGTGCAGCAGGCGGACCGGATTGTGGTGCTGGACGGGGGTCGCATTGTGGAAACGGGCACGCATGCCGAACTCATCGGCCGGCAGGGAGCTTACTATGAGCTGCTGCAAGCGTTTGGGGAGGAGACGACATGAGCGCAAGCTCAATACCAGGAATGCAAATCTCACGCCAAGCCGCCAAGTACGCCAAACGCTCTTTGCGACTTTGCGTGAGGCTATTTTCGAAGAATCCGGTAACTGTCGTTGACCCCCATGAATTAAAATGGAACGCTGATTTACCTGATTCCCATGATCATTTTTATCAGGTTAATCAGGGGAATCTGCGTCCTAATTTCAGGGGGGAAGCGATGACAAAGCTGGCCCGGATTTTGCACCTGATGCGGCCGTTTTGGCGGCGCGTTCTTCTGGCACTGCTGCTTAGCGTGTTGACGATTGGCAGCGGCATTGCCTTGATGATGACCTCGGCCTGGCTGATTAGCACGGCCGCTTTGCAGTTGGGCATTACGTCGTTGGGGCTGGCACCTACGGCCGTTCGTTTTTTTGGCCTGTCGCGCGCCGTTTTTCGCTACCTGGAACGGCTGGTCAGCCACGACGTCACCTTTCGCCTGCTGGCCCGGCTGCGCGTCTGGTTTTACGAGCGCATCGAACCGCTGTCGCTGGTGCAACTGCAATCTTTTCGCAGCGGTGACCTCATGTCGCGCGTTGTTACCGATGTGGAAGAGCTGCAAAACTTCTATTTACGCGTTGTTAATCCACCAATTGTGGCCCTGGTGGTAACGGCCGTTATGGGTTTTACGTTTCGTTTGTTCGACGGCCGTACCGCGCTGGTGTTGGCGGCCTTCATGCTTCTAAGTGGCACTGTTTTACCATTTCTGACGTGGCGCACCGGCGAAGGCGCGGGCGGCCAAGTAGTGGCCCAGCGCACCCGGCTCAACAGCCACCTGGTGGACACGGTTCAGGGACTGGCAGACAGCATCGCCTTTGGCTATGCGGAGCGGCTGCGTGAGGCGTTGGAAGAGATGAACGGCCGTCTTGCCCAGGCGGAGGGGCAGATGGGGCGGCTGGACGGGCTGCAAAGCGGGCTGTCTGTGCTGCTGGTCAATCTGGCGGCGGCATCTGTGCTGTGGATAGCCATTGGTCGGGTCGATGGCGTGGTTTTGGCGGCCTTAACCCTGGGCACCATTGCCGCCTTTGAAGCGATCACGCCGCTGGCGTTGGCCGGGCAAAATTTGGGCAAAGAACTAACCGCCGCCGGCCGCGTGTTTGAGGTGATTGGCAGCACGCCAACCGTTCCGGAGCCTGCCCGGCCAATAGTTCCATCTCTCCACAAGCCCACGTTGACACTGGAAGGGGTAACGTTTCGTTACGAGTCAGGCGAACGGCCGGTGTTTGCTGATTTTTCGCTTACCGTTCCTTATGGCAGTCGGGTATTGATTACCGGCGAGAGCGGGGCGGGAAAATCATCGCTCATCATTGTCTTGCTCCGTTTTGCTGAGTATGAAAGCGGTCGCATCATGGTTGGAGACCAAGATTTAAGATCACTGGGCCATGAGTCGGTGCGGCAGCTTTTTGGCGTGATGACGCAGCGCACCCATCTGTTTAACACCACAATTCGGGAAAATATTCGGATCGGCCGTAAATCGGCTACCGAGGAAGAAGTCATCGCCGCTGCTCAGATTGCCCAGGTCCATGACTTCATTTTGTCTTTGCCCGACGGTTATGATACGGCCGTCGGCGAAAGCGGCGCTTTGCTCAGCGGCGGCGAGCGTCAGCGGATTGCCCTGGCACGCATGTTGCTGAAGGATGCCCCAATCTGGCTGCTGGATGAGATTACGGCCAACCTTGATCCGGTGACAGCGGCCAGGGTGATGCAGGCGGTGCTCAAAGCCGGAGCCGACCGTACGCTCATTTTAATGACGCATCGGACAAACCTGGTCAAAAATTATCCATTTGCGCAAGAAAAACAGCTATTTGGATCGTAAGTAAATTGGGTAAGAGTGTAGCCATTGTTATGATCAAGAAATATCGATACGGCCGTTTCATTCGCATCCTCTGGTTTATTTTGGCCCCGTTTACCCTGGCCATTGCCGGCGCCGTGTGGGCAATCTGGCCCGACAGCGGTCGTGGCTGGCTCCTGGCTGTGGAGGCATTCATTTTGCTTTACAGTCTGTACGCCTTCTGGTCGTTGGCGGCAACTTTTGGGCAGGTCGTGTTGACGCCAACTGAGGTTGAGGTGAGGCAGTTTGGTCGCATCATTCGCTTGCCGTACGAATCAGTTCAATCTGTAACACGAGGACAGATCGCCCTCATCATCAAAACTGCGTCGCGCACCGTTTTTCTGGAGCGCCACATTGATGCCGTGTTTGATTTGATGGCCGAGCTGCAATACCGGGCACCGGAGCTGCGCGTGGACCGGCAGGCATTGATTCGCCAGCCGCTGCCGCAAACGGTGAACGGCCGTGTGCGCGCCTTCCTCTTCAGCGTGGGTATTAGCCTACTGTGTCTGTTTGTGGGCGGTGGCATTGTTTGGAGTGCGCTGGATGAGACAGGCTTTCAGAGGGTTCTGATGATCTTTTTTGGCCTGTGGCCGCTGCTGGTGGGCGGGCTTTTCCTTTACCTGAGCTTGTACTTCACCTGGCGGATGACGCTGTTGCCGGACAAGATTGTGGTCCGCTTTCCCTTCCACACGCGGCAGTTTACGCTGGAGGAACTGCTGTCGGCTCGCCTGGTGACGATTACCAATAACCGCTCTCCGGAACCGACGCAGGTGCTGGTGCTGACGCTGGCCAACGGCCGTTCCCTGCGCATTAGCCAACAAGAGATGCCTATCCCCCTGATGCAGCTTTTGGAGATGCTTGTTTTCCATTACAAACTGCCGCTCAACTATGAAAGAGAGCCTATCCCGGTGCATCATACGCAATTTGGTGCAGGGTCGAGACGGCCGTTTACCGATTACCTCAATGGCCGAAGCCGCGTCACGGTGCAATCCATTGAAGATATTTGCCGCTGGCTGCAGCAGTGCGAATACGTGCGAGACGCGGAGCTGTTTAACCAGCGGGATGTGTGGCAGCATCCTGGCGAGTTTGAGGCATTGAAAAAGGGAGATTGCGAAGATCACGCGCTGTGGGCCTGGCGCAAGCTGAAGGAGCTAAATATTCCGGCTGAGTTTGTGGTGGGGCGAACGCAGTGGGGCGACAATGAAAATGGCCTGCGCGAAGGGGCTCACGCCTGGGTTGCTTACCGGGAGAACGGCCGTAGCTATATCCTGGAAACCACCCACAAGAAACGGAATCTTATATACCCGTTGGATACCGTTCAGGAACGCTACCATCCCTGGTACAGCGTGGACCTGGACAGCAACACGTACCGGTTTGTGCCGGTAGCGAGGAGACTATGAAGGTGGCTCGCCGGAGGGGGGAATCTTTGGCAGCGGTGTTTGCTGGCGCGACGGCCGTTTCTTTATCTCGCTTTTGGCCGGATGCATCGCTGCCGCCATGACCTCGTTTACTTTTTCCACCAGCACAAATTCCATATCTTCGCGCAGCTTTTCTGGGATGTTTTCCAAATCCCGTTCGTTTTTCTTAGGCAGGATGAACTTTTTGATGCCGGCCCGCCGTGCCGCCAGCGCTTTTTCGCGGATGCCGCCGACGGGCAGCACCCGGCCGCGCAGGGTGGTTTCCCCGGTCATGCTCACGTCGCGGTAAATCGGCCGTTTGGTGACGGCGGAGATGAGCGCCGTGGCCAGCGACACGCAGGCCGACGGGCCGTCTTTGGGCACGG
>CALBTC010000317.1 GCA_937967805.1 uncultured Anaerolineaceae bacterium | reverse complement strand
TGTTATTGGTCTTGCTTGCCCCGGTGGTCACGTTTTTTGTAACCGGCGGTGGATTTCAAGAAGTAGCCGAAGGTATATCGAATCTTACAGGTGGTTACCTGTGGGGTGGCGGTTACCTGTGGGGTGGCGGTTACCTGTGGGGTGGCGGCTATCTGTGGGGTGGCGGCTATCTGTGGGGCGGGTAAGTCTGTCAGGTAAACTCAAAACAGATGCCTAAATAAAGAAACGACTGTGCTCTCTTTTGGCGCAGTCGTTTTTGTTTCGGGGGCATATTGATGAAACGTTTTTCCCACGAAAATTTAACCCAACTCAGGTATTTCGTGCTTATTTCTTTGGTTTGGTTTGCTATTGGCTGGGTTTTAAGGAGCCAATTTAACCTGGAAGAAGCCTCTTTGTACGGTGAAGTGGTCCAGGTCCTTCGCCGCGACTCTCCTGGCCAACTACCATCTGAAAATGAACTTTCCCTGGCAGCGGTTAAAGGGATGTTGCAAATAATTGACGATCCCTATGCCGTTGTTATTCCTCCGCCAAGCTCACTAAAATTTGACGCTGATTTTGCCGGTGAAACCGGCGTTATAGGCCTTGTTCCCAATATCAACGAAGCCGGACAAATGGTTGTCGCAACCGTTTTTGAGGGGGGCACCGCTGAAGCAGCCGGAGTACAAGTTGGCGATATTTTACTCTCCATAGACGGCATACCGGTTGACGCATCCACCACCGTCACGGGGTCTGCCCTGCTATTCCGTGGGCCGGTTGGCGAACCTGTAGAGTTGCTCATTCAGCGCGGATATGAACGCTTAACCTTCTCACCGATTCGAGAGGAAAGAATTGCTCTTGAGTGGAGGATTTTGGAGAATGGCACAGGTTATATTGCCCAACACACATTTACCACCAACGTGCCGGCGCTGTTTGACGAGGCGCTTACGGCTATCATGGCCACCAATCCGCCGGCAGTTATCTGGGATGTGCGTTCTAACGGCGGAGGGTCAATGATGGTGGCTCAGGAACTACTAAGCAATTTTGTAGCAGAGGGAGAATTGTTTCACGTGCTGCTGAAGGATGGGGAAAGTCGCCTTTTTGCAGCCAGCGGCGATCCGGCTGCACCGGACGTACCTTTATACGTTTTGGTAGATGAGTTTACGTTTTCTGCTTCTGAAACGGTTGCCGCCAGCATACAAGAAACGGGGCGTGGCACAACAGTGGGCAACACCACGTTTGGCAAAGGGAGTGTCCAAAACACTGTGAAATTGCGTGATGATCACATTTTTGAATATACCATTGGTTATTGGACAACACCAAAAGGTGTTGCCTATGAAGGATCAGGATTTATTCCCACCGTAATCGCGCCAGATGATCCCAACACGGAAAAGGACGAGACCCTGGAGGCTGCATTACGACTCATTTCCGAGCAGAACGAATAACGGCTGTTAGCCCTTGCACCTACCTCCCAACACAACAAAGTCCTTTCTGACCACAATGCTCTGGCGTGAAAAAGCAGGGAATTCACCTCACACGGATGCCAGATAAGAGGCAAAGGGAACTAAAGTAACCTATCCTTGGCACCTCTAAACAGGTTATAGTTTAGGCGGGCAGTTTCTCGGCATTGATTTGCCGGTCTAATTATCGGTTAAAATGAAACATCGAATTGTTTCATCCTTTTAGGAGTGACTTGCGGTTCCGTATCCGAGTAGAACATACATAATGGTTCAAAAATTTCGTCAAACACCGCTCCATCTAAAGTATCTACTCTTCCTTAACGCTGTTGGGGCTGTTCTACTTGTCTGGGCATTGTTCCAATTTATCGATTTTCCGAAGAAACATATTTTCTTCTTATTTATGGTGCTCGGCGCCTTGTCTCAAACAGCAGCGACCACAGCAACTCTTAAATCAAAAACAAGCGTTACCTATAACATTAGCCCGGCCATTAGTTTGGCGACCGTCCCTTTTTATGGGCCGGCTGCGGCCGTTCTTATTGAAGCCATCACATCATTTAGCATATGGCTTGTCAAACCCGCCGACGAGATCAACTGGAAAAAGAGCTTGCCCCAACTTGCATTTAATTGTGCCATGAGCGCTATCTCCATTTTTGGCGGTGGGCATGTGTATTTATGGGCAGCGGAATTGTTGGGAGCAGAAACCTTTTATGGGACAATTTTCCCCTGGTTGCTAGCCGCCATCAGCAGCGATCAGCTTAACTTGCTGCTGCTGACATTCATGCTGCACTTGCAATATGGCAAAGAGTTTCGCATCTTTACAATCTGGAAGGAAAATGCCTGGGCAATCCCTATCGGCATTCTGATTACCAGTGTTGGTGGCGGGTTTCTGGCGTTTTCCTATCAGCAGTTGGGCTGGATTGGGGTTTCTGTCTTCTTTCTCCCCTTGGTTTTGTCGGCTTATGCCTTCCGGCTGTATGTTCGCCAAATGCAAACCCACATGGACAATCTGGAGAATATTGTCGCTGAACGCACAAACGAGCTGAAGAAATTGATGCAGGAGAAGGATGCATTTCTGGCGGTTTTAACCCATGATATGAAGTCACCAATCACAACCATCCATCTTTACGCCAACATGATTAAAGATAATCCGCGGATTCTTGAGAAAAAGCCCCATATGATTGATGCGGTTTTACGCAGCCAGGAAACGCTAATTGATATTGTCAATAATATTTTGGATCTGGAAAAGTTACAGGCAGATGGGCAGGTGCCCATGGAAAAAGAAATATTTGATTATGTATCTGTCGCCCAAAAAGCTGTAGAGATGATTCAGGCACAGGCAGAAGCAAAATCAATTGACCTCCAACAAATAGGATTCAAGAAGCGCATCCCTGTTTACGCCGATTTTCACCATATGGAACGCGTGTTGAACAATTTGTTGTCAAATGCCATTAAATATACACCGCCGGAAGGAACGGTTTCCATTACACTAGATCCACGCGACAATGAATTATGTGTCCAAGTCCAAGATTCCGGATACGGTATCCCGGTAGACGAACTACCCTTCGTTTTTGATCGTTTTCACCGCGTTTCTTCACATCAAAAACTGGCTGCCGGCACGGGTTTGGGGTTGGCTATTACCAGAGCATTTGTTGAAGCGCACGAGGGGCGTATTGAAGTAACAAGCAAAATGGATATGGGCAGTACGTTTACAATGCACCTCCCGATCCTGCAGCCAGATCCGCCGAATAAGGCGGGTGACGTGGACGACAAGAGATATGACCAGCCGGGAGTTAGCAAACAGCAAAACAGGAAGGTAACCCCCTTTATTTCCTATTGAGATTCACGCTTTCTTCACAGATACTTGGGTTACGTGGGAGACTATCTTTGGCACGATCATAGTTGCTATCTTCCAATATCTACTGTTTTTAGATAAAAATGTAGTACGTAAACGGCATAACTCTTACATTCAAGGGCAAAAATGAAACGGTCGTTTACGAAAAATGGGGAGTCAATCAGATGAAGTACAAATTTTCACTCACAGTTTTGCTGGTTTTATTAACCGCATTATTCGCCGTTCCGTTTGTATCTGGCGGAACAGATATGGTTTCTGTACTAGTGCAGGCGGACAGCGTGGATACGGCCGTATCCATCGTAGACGCCTATGGTGGTGAACTGGATGAACAGTTGGCCATCATCAACGCCGTCTCGGCCACCTTCCCACAATACATGCTGGATGCCGTGGCCGCCGATTCCCGGACCGTTGCCCTGCACGATGATCAAGAGGCCAACATTGCCGGCTTTGCTTCAGCCCGGCGGGCACACCGCCTCGATGCCACCTTCCCCGAAGTCATGGGGGTAGATGATGTATGGCGAGAGCGGGTAATGGGGCAGCACATAGGCGTGGCTGTTGTAGACACCGGCATTGCCCGCGATGTCTGGAATGCCCGCCGCATCGTGGCCCAGTATGATGCCCTGGACGAAGGCACACGCGTAGCTGACCCACATGGGCACGGCACCATGATGGCCAGCCTGATTGGCAATAACACCCGCGATGCAAATGGCTTTATGGGCATCGCGCCCGCCGTTCAGTTCATTGATGTGCGGGTGATGGACGCCGAAGGTAAAGGCACGTACACCGACATCGTCGAAGGGCTCAACTGGATTCTGGAGAACAAGGACCATTACAACATTCGCGTGGTGAACCTTTCCTTGTTGGGCGGCATTAACAGCCCTTACTGGGCCGATCCCATCAACCAGGCAGTTGAACAATTGTGGGATGCCGGCATTGTTGTGGTTGCAGCCGCAGGCAACGAAGGGCCGGACCCCATGACCATTGCCGCCCCCGGCAACGACCCCTTTGTCATTACCGTTGGTTCCTTTACCGATAACTACACGCCAGACGACATGAGTGATGATTACATCACCCCGTTCAGCGGCGCTGGCCCCACGGAAGTAGGCTTTGTAAAACCAGATGTAGTTGCACCCGGTGCTCATATGCTCACCACGGCCCCGAACTATTCTGCCTGGGCTAAAGACAACCGGGATGCTCGGGTAAAGGGTAACTATTATGAAATCGCCGGAACTTCTTCTTCAACGGCCGTTACCAGTGGTGTAATTGCCTTAATGCTGCAAGAAAACCCGGAAATGACGCCCAACCAGGTGAAATATGCGCTCATGGCCGCAGCCCAGCCGGCCGCGTATGAAGACAACACGCTCACCTGGAGCATCTTCCAGCAGGGTGCCGGGCGCGTGTGGGCACCGGCGGCCGTTTTTGACCCGGCCGAAGGCGAAGCGAACGCCGGCATGATCCCGGGCGAACCGTACATTGGCCCCACCGTCTACCGCGATGGCCAGTTCATTCTGGTTGACGAAAATGGCGAACCGTTGGCCGATGCCGAAGGCTATTCCTGGGTCGGTGGGTATTCTTGGGTCGGTGGCTACTCCTGGGTCGGTGGTTACTCCTGGGTTGGCGGCTACTCCTGGGTTGGTGGCTACTCCTGGGTTGGCAGCACGGACTGGAATGAATGGACCGAAGCCGAAATCTGGCAGAGTGGCTATTCCTGGGTCGGTGGCTACTCCTGGGTCGGTGGTTACTCCTGGGTCGGCGGCTACTCCTGGGTGGGTGGCTACTCCTGGGTTGGCGGCTACTCTTGGGTCGGACTCCACCCCCAACCCCAATAAGCCTGTACCCAACCAACGCTCAATAAACTAAGCGAGGCGGCTGCTTTTTAGCAGCCGCCTCTTTTTTTACTGATTACCGATCGACTGATTACTGCTTACCGTTCAGCTGCCGTCGCGGATGACGCGGCAGGATTCAATGTCAAAGGTCACCTGGCCGATGTTGAGGTTGGTTTTGTTGCGGAAGCCGGCGGCAAACTGCACGAAGCGGTAAACGTCGGCAAAGTTGGTAGCCAAACCCACTGAGATGCGAATCGCCCCGGCGCTTTTGTTGCCGCGATGCTGGATGATCTGCATGAAGCGAGGCAGCGTCATATCTTCAGATTCGGACAGGCCGGCCAGCATATCCTCGCGGGTGAGCCCTTCGGCAATTTCGCCCGCGCCGGGATTGCAGAAGCAGCCGGTACGCAGCGAGATGCCCTGCTCATTTGCCAGTTCTTCGATGCGACGGTAATCGAGCAAATGCCCTTCGGGATCGTAAAAGTTGAGCGTAACGGTACCGCCACGCATTTCTGTGTTGACCGGGCCATAGAGACGAACCATGGGACGGCCGTTCCCATGTTCCAGCCCTAACAATTGCGCAATCAACCACCCCGTCAGGCAGCGCACCCGTTCCCCAATTACATCCATCCCTACCTTTTGCAAATGCTCTAAACCAATCTGGATGGCCGGAATGTTGAGATAATTGACCGTGCCGTCCTCAAAGGCGGCTTCGTTGGGAGCCAAATAATGGCCGCGCGCCTGCACGCTGGCAAAGTTTACCGTGCCGCCGGCAAACCAGGGACGATGCAGCTTATCCAACACCGATTTGCGCACGAGCAGCGCGCCCAGCCCGGTGGGGTAGCCAAACATCTTGTAAAAAGACATAGAGACAAACTCCGGCTTCACCCGGCTCAGGTCCAGGCGGCTGGTGGGCACAAAGGCAGCAGCATCCAGGCAAACGTCCCAACCGTGGGCTTGAGCGCGGGCTACTAGCTCCAACGGATGCTTAACCCCGGAAAAGTTGGACTGGGCCGGGAAGGCAAACAAGTTGTGCTGCGCCGGGTCAGCGGCAGCCAGCAGTTCGTCCAACGCAGCTTCGTTGATGCGCAAATCGGGCGTGGTGAGAGGCACGTAAGTGAATTCGGTTCCCCTGCTGCGGGCAAATTCACGGATGCCGTTGACAGAGTTGTGGTTGTCATAGGTGAGCAGGTAACGGCCGCCGGGGGCAAACGGGTATGATTCGCCCACCAGCTTGAGGGCGTTGCTGGCGTTCATGGTGAAAACGGCGATGTATTCATCGGGAGAGGCGTTGAAGTAGTTCAGGATGTAACTGCGCGTGCCTTCGACCATGTCGGTCATGGCCAGGGAGGTTGGGTTGGCGGAGTGGGGGTTGCCCAGGACCTGAGTTTTGAGGATGGCCATGTGGGCGTCAAGCTGGCTTTCGGCATAGAGGCCGCCGCCGGTGTAATCGAGGTAAATTTGGTTGGTGGTGTCGAGACGGCCGTATTCCGTCCGCCGCCATTCATCCAAAAGCTGCGTTTGGGCATAGGTAGGATGCGCCCGCAAAAATGCGTCGTACGCTTGCTGCATCATATCGGGTTCATAGGTTTTCGGTTCAGTTTGGACTGCCTCGGTCATGGGAACTCCTTCGGAAATAGAACACAGATTATTTCTCGTATATCTCTGTTACCTCTGTGTACTCTGTGGCTTTTAAGATTTGACTTGTACTGGGTTTCATTTTAACGTGAAGGTTGGGGAATTCATATTTACTTCAATAACATGATGCGCCTATTGCAAAGTTGGAACGGCCGTAGCAGTCGGGCGCAGTTTGGTTGTGAGGTGGGAGTGGGGACGGCCGTTAGCTGTTCAACGAAGATACTAGTGGCACCGGTCTGTGAATAGGCCAGCGGTTAGAAATTTTCAGGCAGCACTCACCCCCACCTTAAGATGTAGATTAAACCTGTCATGGGATATTCAACCTCTAAGCGAAGAACGGGGTATTGATTAGCGAACGCCACCTTTGGTTCTTGCAGCCGGCGCTTCTCAGCTAACTGCAAATTGGGAGAGGGGTAACCGCCAACATCGGCATATCTCACCTCAGATTCATATTTATCCCAAATACAATCTTTCGGAAAGTAAACTTCTAAAATTAGCCTGCGTGTTGGCCGATTGATGTTCCAGCCAAAATAATCATGCGGGTCCTCTCGTTTTTGTAACGTTTCCCGGTCAACGGCAAACAATCCTGGAGGTGCTTCTTCGCGCATTTCGTAAGTCAGACGATCGCCATAGCTAAGCTGAGGCGAAATAATCATCATGCTCGAAAGCCGGCTCATCGCATCCCGTTTATCCTCTATTCGGATGACCCTATCCAGACTGAGAGACTTTGCTCCTTTCAATTCGATTTTGCTACTTCCCTTGTCATCCTCATCTTCGTCATTTTTCAACAAGTAAGTGTCTAAACTATCAATTTGAGAGTAAGCCTCCACATCTACATAGCGGTAAACCTCTGCCGAGCCGTCCTCCCGTATTGTTAGGCGGAGCCGCAGGGTGTCATAGCCCATACCGTATCGCGCCGCGGAGTAAGTATAAGCCTTCTCTGCGTCTAAAGAGAGAAAGGTCGGATCGGCCGTTTTTTGCGTAATTTCTTTAAACTGCTGCTGAAATTGTTCCGATAACAGACTCAATCGGACAAACAGTTCCATGGCGAAATGTTTGCTTCGACCGGAACTGTCGGTAATGGCCAAACCGTCTTTTGTTTGTTTGACACGGAAACGGCCGTTGTCAATGAGTTGTTTTAACTTTTTTTGCTCTTCCGGACCCACGCGTCCCAAATTTAGATCTGCCAAAATGCACCAGCCTTCAGCCAGCGCAAGCTTCTCCTGAAAGCGATGCTGTTCTGTATCACTGGCACTAATTTCATGGTATGATGCCAATGCCTTAAAGATGGAACAGGCGGCGACGAATAGCTCTGTTTCTAAATAAAGGTCCGCCAGGGCCGGCAGCAATTGATACGCTTTTTCTCGTTGATTTTCATCTAGCGCTTGCTGGATTTGTTGAGTGAAATAATCGATTCGGGACTGATCCTCAGACGTTAAAGGCGTTTTGGGTGTAAAGATAAAATCAGGAAAGTCGATAGAGGGCAAGGTAATTTCGTACGGCAATTTAATCCAGGTGGCAAAATCACGGGCTGCTTGCAAAAGGCGGGCAAAGGTTGCCTCCTCGGTCAAAAATACAAAGTTAGTCGGCAGCTCAAACAGCCTTTCGCGAATTAAATTGAGCGCTTTGAGCTTCTCATTGTCGACGCTTTCATCCAGGTGAATGATGACAGCATCTATCGGTCCATTTTGCAGCTTGTTCTCGATAAAATCAACAAATCTATCTGCTAGTTTCGCCCGTATGAAAGAGTTGTTTTTTTCTGTCTCCAGTTTTGACAAACGGCGCACAATTGCCTGGTATGTAAAAGCACGATCATATTTGATCAAGAAGAAACCATGACTTGATTCGTCCAATTCGGCAGCAAAAAGCTGCCAGTCGTCCTCAACAAGCTTAGGCCACTCCATCGAGCCGCCCCATCTCTTTAAGAACTTCTTCCATCAAAGGGTGCAGTTTATACCAGCCATGGCCATTGTATTCGATCACAGCCTGGGTATATAAAAGCAGGCGCAATCGTTCATCCAGGGGGACACGGCCGTGTTTTGCATGGAATACTTCGACCATTTTTGTATACAGATCTTCTGTGCTTAGCTCTCCCCGACCATAAACACTATTGCTATAAAATGTTTTCAGCCGATTCAGGCTGCTGCGCACAGCTCGCTGCGTGATCCGTTTTTCGTCGGCGTAGCGAGCTATCTGGCTGGCATTTTGAATAACGCGCAGTAAATCGCGTAAAATCCCACCTGTCTTGGTAATCGCATCATTTAATGCCTCTATCTCAATGAGGGAATTGGAAATCCGTGAATATACAATGTCTTGCAACACTTGCCGGCCATCTTCGTGTTCTCTTCCCGTTGTTTTAAAAGTCTTAATCATTGGCAGGGTCAATGTGTCAAAGTAACTTTCTAGCCGAACGCGATCAGGCGAATTAATTAAAAATAGAGGTACCGTATAAATGATAGGGGCGTGCAAATCGGAGAGCAGGGCGGAGTGATTGACAAACATTTTCTGAGCTACATCAATGTCTAGCTTGTCTGTATCATCCACAATAATTAACAGCTTCTGGCGTGGCTTCGCC
Organism: uncultured Anaerolineaceae bacterium; assembly: GCA_937967805.1. Next base: position 4,849 of record CALBTC010000317.1, on the reverse strand, counting down.
TCCTGCAGGTTACGCATTAATTCAACAATCACCTGGTTGCAATAATCACGGAGTTCAGCAATGCGGGGTTTAAGAACCTGCCGCACGGTTTCCGCAGATTCATGCGACAGCACAAAAGTTTCTTTAATATTAGCAATAATTCCTATTATTTGAGCCAGTAACCCGTCAATGCCTGCGCCTACACTCGCTTCGGCCGTTGACTTCTTTCTGATGTTGCTTTCCTTGACAATTTCGCTCAACCAACTGCGTATCGGTTCAATGACTCGTTTGTCGCGGATCAGTTGTTCTGCGCTTCCCCGTTGGTACAACTTTTCCATTAATGCCAACATCAGATCTGCTGAAGTTAACGTATCGATATTTAATTCTTTCCGAACAGAAAAGTAAACAAACCAAAAATCATTTTGAAACTGATCCATTAGACGATTAAGTTCAGTGGATTTTCCGGCACCAGGATGGCTGGCGAACAGCAGGCGCAGTGGGGGAGGAGATTCAAATAAATATTCCTGTAGCCGGTTTGAAGTGGGAAAGTCTGGATCGCGTGCCGGATGCGTTTCAACATAAAAGGCTTTTAACGCTTCGCCTTTTAAAGGGGTGGGTTCCGTTACTTTGGGAATATCTTTTAAAGTCCTGGCCGGCTCAATATTCATAGCTCACTCCCAAAAAAGTTAATCTGGCTATTTTTAAACTTCAAACGTAGGGAAAGTTTCAGTGATTATATCATAAGATCAGTTCAATAAATGCAGTAAATCAAAGCTACATATACACAAGGGCAACCAAATAAAAAAAGCGAAGATAGCCACCTATCTCCGCTTGAAAAGCTCGTATCAAGAGCACTATAAAATCACGAGATCGTTAGCCACCCCCAATAAGGCCGTTAGCCAAAGCCGGTAGGGCAAGAGACAGTGTCGTGAGTACCGTAAGAATTACAACGATCGCTTTTCTTTTGAATGAACGCATGAGTTTTCCTCCCAAGGTGTAAATGGGCAACCAGCATAAAATATCTTCTGACTAAAACGCCAGTTGCAAACTTAATAAACTAAACTGTTGCTTTGTGAGTTAGATTGCTTGGCACGACGAATAGAACATGATGTGAAACTTGCAAACAAGAGGTCTCACTTGCAGACCCTATCCCCCAATAAGGCCGTTTCTTCTGCGAACAGGCATCTTCATTTTTCACCTCCTAAATGTATGACTCAAACTGACAAAAAAACAAACCCTGCGAGGGCACGGGCAGGATATTGCTTACTAAAAAGTGTAAATGATCAACTAGAAACAATTCACTGACCTATAAATAAAAACCAGCACATCAAGAGTTTTTTGTTGGGTAACTTTAAAAAATTAGTGACTAAAATACTAGCATTTGTTTGGTATGAAAAGAGGTAACTCTTGATTTTTAAAATTTCTTGCCAGACAAATATTACCTGCAACCTTAACAAAAAATTAATTCTTAGTCAATTAGAACAAGTGTGCCGATTATCATTGGATTCGTACAAGATGATATTTTTTGCGACCTTTGCGCAAGACGACAAATTGGCCATCTATGCTTTGGCTGAGCGTGACGGTTTGCCCGGTGTCGGTGATGCGCTCGTTGTTGAGGTAGAGGCCGCCGCCCTTGATGGAACGGCGAGCGTCCCCTTTAGAGGAGGCCAGACCGGTGTCTACCAGCAGATCGACCACGGGTAGGCCGTTGCCTTCGAGCTTGGTTTTGGCCAGTTCGCTGGAGGGTACGTCGGCGAAGATGTCGCGGATGTCCTCGGCTTCCAGGCCATCTAAATCGCCGCCAAACAGGACGTCGGCCGCTTTTTCGGCTTTGTGCACGGCCGTTTCCCCATGAATCATCCTTGTCACCTCCTGCGCCAACCGCCGCTGCGCCTCCCGCCGTTCCGGGGCACTGAACAGCTTCTCTTCGTATTCGGCAATCTCCTGCTGGTCCAGCCAGGTGAAGTAGCGCAGGTAGTTCAATACATCACCGTCATCGGTGTTGAGCCAGAACTGGTAGAAGCGGTAGGGCGACGTGCGGTCGGCCGCCAGCCAGGCGTTGGTGCCGGCTGACGTCTTGCCAAATTTACTGCCATCGGCCTGGGTGATGAGCGGGAAGACCAGCCCGTGCGCTTTTTCGCCTTTGGCGCGGCGAATTAACTCCACCCCGGCCAGGATGTTACCCCACTGGTCGCTGCCGCCCATCTGCAAGACGCAGTTATGGTTCTCGTATAGGTACATAAAATCAAAGGCTTGCAGCAGCATGTAGCTAAATTCGGTGTAGGAGATGCCGTCTTCCCGCTCCAGGCGAGACTTGACCGAATCTTTGGCCATCATGTAGTTGACGGTGAAATGCTTGCCAACATCGCGCAGAAACTCCATCAGGCTAAGTTCGGTGAGCCAGTGGGCGTTGTTCATGATGCGCGCCGGATTGCTTTTGACCTCAAAATCGAGAACGCCGGCCAGCTGATCCTGAATGCGCACCAGGTTGGCCTGCACCTCGTCCAGAGTGAGAAGATTGCGTTCGGTGGAACGGCCGCTTGGATCGCCAATCATCCCCGTGCCGCCACCGGCCAGGGCAATCGGCGTGTGACCGTAGCGCTGCATTCGGGCCATGGCCATCATCGGCACCAGATGGCCAATGTGCAGGCTGTCACCCGTCGGGTCGAAGCCGTTATAAAGGGTCACTTTCTCTTTCGCCAGCAGTTCGGGCACGCTCTCGGTGTGGTCGTAGACAAAACCGCGCCAGCGTAGTTCTTCAATTGCATTCATTTGACCATCTCCTAAAAACATCCACAGATTGCGCAGATTACTCAGATTAAAAGCAAAAATCTGCGGAAATCTGTGTAAAATGCGGATAAAATAAAAAAGACGCGGAGTTTAGCCGCGTCTTCGGTGGTCTGGATAGTTTGGTTTAGTTGTCAGTGACAGGCAACTTTATCCCCACACGCCTGCGGCGTCTGTGCTGTAAAGGTGTAGCTGCCATAATAGCTGAAAATGTGCAGGTCCATGATGAGCGTAGGTTAGCATGGGGCGGGGGATTCGTCAAGAATTGAGCGAGTAAAAAGTGAAAAGTGATAAGTGAAAAGTGGGCGACTTATCACTTCTTACTTTTCACTCTTCACTAAAAAATTACGTTAACAGGATACGGTGCTTCAGTCCGTTGCCGGTGTTGAAAATGAGGACGCGCTCATCTGGTTTTATCCAGTTTTGGCTGACCAGTTCTTCCAGCACAGCGACTGTGGCGGCGGCCTCCAAGGAGACAAACATGCCTTCTTGCGAGGCGAGTTGTTTTTGCGCCTGGATGATACGGCCGTCTGACACCGCAACGGCCGTTCCCCCACTGTCTCGTAACGCCCGCAGCATTAAACGGCCGCCAATCGCCGCCGGCACGCGCAGGCCGCCGGCCAGGGTAGACGCATTTTCCCAGGTGCCGGTCACTTCATCCCCATCGTGGAACGCTTTGACCACCGGGGCGCAGCCTTCTGATTGGGCCGCTACCATGCGGGGGCGATGGCTGCCAATCCAGCCCAACTGCTCCATTTCGTCGAAAGCCTTCCACATACCAATCAGCCCGGTACCGCCGCCGGTAGGATAAATAATCACATCCGGTAGCTGCCAATCAAACGCGGCGGCCAGTTCATACCCCATGATTTTTTTGCCCTCAACGCGGTATGGCTCTTTCAATGTGGAGACATCGAACCAGCCCCCTTCCGTGGCGGCTTCTGCTGCCTCACGCCCGGCATCGTTGATGAGGCCGTTGACCAGATGCAGATCTGCGCCGCTCATCTGCACTTCCATGATGTTGATAAGCGGGGCGTCGCTGGGCATGTAAACGTGAGCGGTGGCTCCGGCACGGGCAGCATAGGCGGCCAGCGCGCCGCCGGCATTACCCGCCGTGGGGATGACAAACTCTTTGGCGCCTAACTCCAGCGCCCGGCTAACGGCCGCTGCCAACCCCAGTGCCTTAAAGCTGCCGGTGGGATTTTGCCCTTCATCTTTCATGTACAGCCGGGTAAGGCCGAGCGTTCGCCCGAGGTTGGTTAGTTTGAGGATAGGCTTGCCGCCTTCGCCCAGGGTGATGCGGCAGTCGGGATCGCTCACGGGTAGCAGTTCATGAAAGCGCCACATACCGGCCGGGCGGTGCATGATTTCGTCGCGGTCCAGTTCGGCGCGGGCTTTAGCCAGGTCGTAGCGGGCTAACAGTGGCTGGCCGGCCGCGCTCAGGCGAATGAGCTGGTTGGCATCGTAGGTTTGTTGGGTGAGGGAACATTCGAGGTGGGTGAGATAAGTCATTTTTGTCCAGGGGGAATGGGACACAGATAAACGCAGGTGGGCGCAATTTGCGCACACAGATTTGGTTTCTTAAATTTGTGTTTGCGTTTGAATCTGTGTTCAACGATTTGTTTTAGATAAAAGTGTAGGCTTGGGAGGTAGACTGGTTGTTTACGGCAGTTTCCTACACGTTCAAACAAGTGTGCAGCGTTTGCCGGATTTGCCGCAAATCGGCCGGTTTGCGCAAAAAACCGGAGCAGCCGACGGTGAGCGCGGCCGTTTCCACTTCAGCAGAATCGTGGGCGGTCAGAGCAACAATGGGAATATGCTGCAGCGTGGGATGCTGCTTAAGCCGTCGGGTAAGATCAAGGCCATTCATTTCGCCCGGTAGATGCAAATCCATGAGAATGAGATCGGGCTGGTGGGTGACGGCCGTTTCCCAGCCGACCACCGCATCAAGTGCCACCAACAGCTGATGCCCCTCAGCGGCGACAAGGCGCTGCACCAGTAAGACATTGTTTGGATTATCTTCTACGTACAGGATTTGCTTGGCCATCTAGTTACTCCTTTAGGAAAACTACAGAGGTGTGGGCAT
>CALBTC010000316.1 GCA_937967805.1 uncultured Anaerolineaceae bacterium | reverse complement strand
ATAAAGTGTGACTGCTCGCATGGTTTCTCCCTACAAAGGATTAGTCGGAACTATCGTCTGCTTCGGTGTCATCGGTTTCGGCCGTAGGGTCGCCACCAACTCCATCGCCAGCCGCTGGCAAGACTTCGCGCGCTTTGCTGGTGCCGGTGGGCGGGCCGATGATGCCCATTTCCTCCATGGCGTCGATGAGACGAGCAGCGCGCGTGTAGCCAATGCGGAAGCGGCGCTGCAGCAGCGAGGTGGATGCTTTGTTCAGCTTGCGCACCAGCTCAATTGCTTCCGGCATCAGCTCGTCGTCTATTTCGACCTTTGGCTCCTCGTTTTCCATCTCTTGCAGCGCTTCCCACAGGGGCTGCTGCTTTGTTTCTGGTTTGGCCGGGATGGGTGGATTGGGCCGTTCCGGTTCTGGTTTGGGGGAGGGTTGGGGCTTGGATTCGGCCGTTTTCCGGTTCACAATCGTTGGGGCGTCTTCCTCAACCGGTTTGGCGGTCGATTTGCCCATGTTGACCACGGGCGCGTCCACCGTTGGTGGCTTGGCGGTCGGGGCTTCTTCTTTAGACTGTGGTTTTATCTGGGGCAGCGGTGTGGCCGGCTGTGAGGGAATCTCGACCGGCTTGGGGCGCACGCTTTCGGCAGCAGAAACGACGTTGAAGCGGCGGGCGGCCTGCCAGTAGCCAATCAGCTTGTTGAGCTCGGCATCGCTGACAAAGCAGCCCTGGGAGCGGACCGGGGCGGCAGCGTCCGGGCTTTGGTAGAGCATGTCGCCCTGCCCCAGTAGCCGTTCAGCGCCGGTAGCGTCTAAAATGACGCGGCTGTCGGTGCTGGAGGCCACGGCAAAAGCGACGCGGGCAGGGAAGTTGGCTTTGATCAAACCGGTGACGACGTCGACAGACGGCCGTTGCGTAGCAATCACCATATGCATCCCGGTAGCCCGAGCCAGTTGAGCCAGCCGGGTGACGCCGCGCTCCGTTTCTTCCGGCGAGAGCATCATTAAATCGGCCAGCTCATCGATAATGATGACAATGTACGGCAGCGGCTCCAGGGATTTATTGCGGTTGGCTTTTTTGTTGTATTCGATAATGTTGCGCGCCCCGGCCTCGGCAAAAATCTTGTACCGGTTGTCCATCTCGCGCATGGCCCATTGCAGCACGCCGATGACTTTGTCCATCTCCACCACCACCGGTGCGGCCAGGTGGGGAATGCCGTTGTAGCCCGTCAGCTCCACCCGCTTGGGATCAACCATCACCAGTTTAAGCTGGTCGGGGGTGTTGAGCAGCAGCAGGCTGGCAATAATCGCATTGACGCAGACCGACTTACCGGAACCGGTGGCCCCGGCGATAAGCAGGTGGGGCATAGCGGCCAGATCGGCCACGATGGGCTGTCCGGCTACGTCTTGCCCCAGCCCAATGCGCAGCGGGGATTTGAGCTTGCCAAATGCGGCCGTTTCCATTACGTCGCGCAAAGAAACCAGGGCTTTGGCCGGATTGGGCACCTCGATGCCCACGTACCCTTTGCCCGGCACCGGTGCCTGAATGCGGATCGATTGGGCATGAAGGGCCAGCGTCAGGTCATCGGCCAGGCCGGCGATTTTGCCCACCTTCACCTTGGTGCGCTTACCGCTGCGCATGGTGATGAAGCTGGGCTCCACACCAAACTGGGTGATGGTCGGCCCCTGGTTGATCTCCACCACGGTGGCCGGTGCGCCAAAACTTTCCAGGGTGTGCTCGATAATTTCTACCTGCTCGCGAATCACGGCGCCGCTGGGGTCCTGGTCAGTACCCGATTCTAAAATTTCGTCAATGGCGGGCAGCTTCCAGTTGTGCTGTTGGGAACGGCCGTTGCTGCCCAAAAACACCGGCGTCACCACGGTAGGCGTTTCGGCCGGCTCGGGGACCGTTTTGCCGCGCGAACTGCGTCCCTTACGGGCTGGCGGTGGCGCCGGTTTTGCCTCTGGCCTGGCGGTTTTAGTCTCGGTCGCAGCGGGAGCGGCCGTTTCGGCCGCAGCGGCTTCGGTGGGATCAGGAATGAGGCGGGGCTGGGCCGTGTCGCGCACAGGCTGGCGCTGGGGACGGCCGTTGATGGGAATCTCGCGCTCAGGACGGCTGACGCTGGGGAGGGACGGCCGTTGCGCAAACAGCCACTGCAAAAAGCGCCCCATATCTTCGCGGGTCACGCCAGAGACCAAAACGGTGCCCAACACGGCGATGACCATCAGGGTAAAAATGGCGCCGAGATTACCTACGGCCGTCATCAACAGTGAGGCAATCAGGCCACCCAGGTAGCCGCCCCCTTGCTCCGCTTGAGCAATCGTCCAGGGATCAAAAAAGTTGTTATCCAGCATCAGCAGCGTTAGCGAAGCAAACCCCATAAAAGCGAAGTAGAGCAAGCCAGCCCCGGTTAGGCGATAGGCAGGCAGCTCCGGTGGCTGCTCCATGCCCCACAGCACCAAATAGAGCCCCACGCCGCCGGTGATGAGCGGCAGCAGGACGCTGCCCCAGCCAAAGGTGCGGCGCATCAGTCCAGCCAGCGCCGCCGTAAGCTGCCCCTGGTTGGGCGAGAGCAAACTCAGCACCAAAATGACGGTGATAAAAATGATGAGAATACCCACCATCAATGCTTTTTGGGCCACGTTGAGGCTGATCGGCTGGCGCGTTTTGCGTCTGGTCGTGGTCCGCTTTCGTGGCGTGCGCTTGCCCGTGCCCCCACGCGTGGTGCGGGATTTGGCTTGGGTTTTACGGCTGGTGCTCGTTTTGCGCGTGGTTGTTTTCTTCTTGGCCATAGCTCAGATGTTCCTATCGGTCAGATGGGCATTATAACATGGATACAATTTCACGTCAGCCGAGCAGAAAAAGCGAATCACGAATGGGACGAATGGACGAATGGGACGAATTTTTTTGATCAGTTGGCGATGCGGGTGGATTGGATGCGTTTGGTGCCGAAGTTGATGAGGATGCCCAGTTTGAGACCGGATGCCTTGAGATAAGAACGGACTTATTGTTTGAAGATCGGCTGTAAATCGGCGACGGCTTTTAGCTCCAAAATTATCTTTTCCTCAACGACCAAATCCAGCCGATGCGTTCCGATGGCTTGCCCACGATAAAACACTTGAATGGCATGTTGCCGGGCAATGTGTAATCCACTCTCCTGTAGTTCAATAGCAAGTGCTTCCTCATAAATGCTTTCTAAAAATCCCGGACCCAGCGCATTATGAACGGCGTATACTGCCCTCATGATATTATAAGACAGGTCAGGATAAATAATCCCCTTGTTCATATCCCACCTCCCATTCGTGATATTCGTCCATTCGTTAAATTCGTGATAAGTTTTTGATCATCTGGCACGGCGAAACCATTTTACAGGGAAGCATAATGATTCAACAAGAACGGGACGGGATTGTTTATTTTGAGTTTGAGAGTTTTGGCGGGAACGGCCGTATCCAGCACGCCGTCTTTTCGCGCCAGGGTGGGGTAAGCCGGCCGCCGCATGATTCATTAAATTTAAGCGTGAGCGTGCCGGATGAGAAAACGGCCGTCTACGCCAACCGGGCCAAAGCGTATGGGCTGTTTGGCCGGCAAAACGACACCGTCGTTCACGCGCACCTGGTGCACGGCAACAGCGTCGCTCGCGTTACTCAGACCAACAACGGCACCTGGCTGGAGCATTTCGACGCCCTCATCACCAACGAGCCGGGCTGCGCCTTGACACTGAATTTTGCCGACTGCACCCCCATCTTTTTGTACGATCCGGTGCGGCAGGCCATCGGCCTGGGACATGCGGGGTGGAAGGGGGCTGTGGTCGATTTACCCGGTGCAATGGTGCGGGCTATGCAGCAGCAGTTTGGCAGCCGGCCGGCCGATGTGCGGGCGGGAATTGGCCCCTGTATCAGTTGGGAAAATTATGAGGTTGATGAACCATTGGTGAGTGAGGTAAAAGCGGCATTTGCCGATTGGGAAACGTTGTTAATGAAGCCAAATGGGAAGGGAAACGGCCGTTTCCATTTTGATCTGCCCGAGGCCAACCGGCGCAACCTGGCCCGCGCCGGCGTGCAACAAGTTGAGCTTTCCGGCTTTTGTACCGCAGAGCGCACCGACCTCTTCTTCTCCCATCGCGCCGAAAAAGGCCAAACGGGACGATTTGGCTCGATTTTTGTTCTTCTCCCAGAGGGGGAGAGTGAATTGTAAAAAGTAGAGGCACTTATCACTTTTTACTTTTCACTGCATTCACTCATCAAGAACTGGTACAGGTTCGACCGCCCCTTCTTCCCCACCTGTTCGATAGCGTCACACCGGGCCAGCGTGTAGGTAATGCGCTGCGCCAGGTTCAGCCGGATTTTGGCGCTTTTAGCCAGCTGCTTGTTGGTAAATGTTTGGGGCAGGTCGGGTGGCAGCAGGGTGAGCAAGTCGGTGGGGGTGGCAAAGGTGTGTAGGGCCAGCACGTCTAAAAGACGGTGATCGTGCAGGCTCCACCCTTTGCGCCGCCAGCTTCCCTGACCATCGTCGCGCCAGATTTCTTCTTGCTGGGTCAATACCGCACCCACCACCAGATTGGGATGGGGCAGCAAATGGGGAATGCGCATTAGCTCAGAGAAAAGGTCGAGCGGTTGGCCTTTTTTGGGGGATTTGCGGCGGCTGATAGGGTTGCCCACGGCCGTTTGCCGCACAATCCATTTTTCCTGGGGGATAGGATGCAGCAGCAGCACCGGATGATCATCCAGCAGCCGCTTCAGCTTGCGCTTCATGGCACCAAAGTGACGCGTTTGAATTTCGATCAGCTGCTCATCGCGCACGATGTCGATGACAAAGCCGTCTACTTCCACCTCGAACTGATCGGTGGAACGGCCGTACCACTCCTTAATCCCCGCATGAAGCGATTTTTCCGCCAACGTCCCAATTTCATTCATAAGAAGGATTTATCCATAGTTGGCACAGATTGAATTCTTGTCACCCGTTCACCCTGTCACCCTGTCACCCTGTCACCTTGTCAAAAATCCTATGGTTTGTACAGTCCCCAATCGTCCATAAACCAGCCGTTGTTTTCAATAGCCCACCGTCCCCGCATGGCCGCGCCTATGGTGACGGTTTGCGTTTGCGCAACGGTAAATGTGGTTTGGAAGCGATTTTTCTGGCCAAAGATGGGCAGCATCCAGCCGGTCGTGCCGTTGCCGGCAATCAGCTTCACCTCGCCGGAGAGCGGGTCCGGGGCCCAAATTTTTTGGCCGTTATCGTAGCCCACCACCAGGTCGGGGAAGACGTGGATGACGAGGAGGTAGGTGCCGGGTTGGAGGGTGACGGCCGTTGTCAATTCAAAGCTAATCGCCCCAGACCCCTTAAACACCTTCACCGTCTGATCACCATCCCAAATAAATAAATCATGCTCCTCCGGCGGCAAAAAGGCAGAAGACAATACGCGCACTTCAGGACGTACCCATTCATTCCATTCGTCAGGGTCCAACGGATTTTCTCCGACCTCATTTTTAAACTGCCAACCTGCCGGTATTTGCAGCTCGGGAATACCATCGGGATGGTACCAGCCCTCTTCAAAGGAAGGATTAGACAGCAGGTTTGGGCCCAGAGAGGGAACGGTTATGAACGGTAAGTACAAAATATTGCTGCCGCCTGCTTCAGCGCGCTGTGGCTGGAATCCAACGGTGTCGGCCAGAATGAAGAGTCCCAGGCACAATCCTAAAAATCGTTTGGTTTTTCCCATGCACAATCTCCCACAATTTTTTCACTTTTATTTTCTTGTCGAGGGCAGACCCGAAGGGTTTTTACTTCACATAGGCGTGGCTTCTCGACAGAAAACCCTTTGGGTCTTGGTGGCTGCAAACATAGTGATCTCCTTGAACGGTTTGATTCTAGCAGAATAGTGGCGCGCTTGACCAAACTGGCCAAGCCTGCTACTCTGTGGCACCATTTGTCATAAAGTTTTCCATCGCTTATGTTAAGAAGGAGTGGCTCCCATGAGCGAAACAAATGTTGAGCGATACGAAGTTGAAGACCCCTCATCTGATGCAGACGAGCCTGATGTCATCCTGGTGGAGCGAGACGAGGAGACGCGGGGCGAGCTGGTAAAGTTTGGCATTGTAGCCATTGTGCTGCTGTTTACGGTGTTGATTATTGCTTTGTTACGGCCGTACATCTTCAACACCGTCATCCCTGCCGTCTTGGGTGAAGGCCAACCCACCGCCCCCATTATGGATGAGACAGATTCCGAAGCCATCAAGCCGGACTTAGAAGAAGCCGAAGAAGCTGAGGAAAGCGAAGCGGTTGAAGAAAGTGATGCTGCGGACCCGGATGAAGAATCGGAGGCAACGGATTCCCCGGCAGACACCGAACCTGAAAACCCGAAAGATTTTCCAACGGCCGTTCCCGCCCAAACCCATACCGTACAGGTCGGTGAAACCTTGACCGCCATCGCCCAGCGCTACAACGTCACCGTTCAGGCCATCGTCGCCGCCAACAGCCTCACCAACCCGGATCGCGTCTCCGTGGGCACGGTGCTTATCATTCCAGAGGGTCAGTAGACCAGTTTTCTGTATTAAATTTTGAAAAACTCCTCGAACATGGACGACTTCCGATGCGAGCCAGATCGGCTATGTAGGCTTGTAGAGCCAGGCAACTTAGGAAGAGTTTGTTTCCACAGGTAATAACAAGGAGGCAATAATGCAGAAATGGGAATATAGTACATGCTGGGGGTGGATCCAAGATAGAAAAAATGGACTCGCCACTGATCCAAACCTCATTTGGCAAGGCGAAAATCCTGTTTGGGATATTGTAAAAAAGAATGGCTTAGAAGGGTGGGAATTAGTAAGCGTTACCTACATTGATGCTTATAAAATCCTGTATACCTTTAAGCGGCCTATCTTGGAAGGCTAGTAAGCAAACCAAAACATTATAAACTCACTTGTTACTGCCTTTTACGGTTCCGTTTGGGCTTAACACCCCCCCGATAGCTGGGCACTTCCAGCAAGAAGAAGGTGCAGCGGCTGCCGTCTAACATGCGGGTGGCCAGCCGGGGATCAATCTCGTCGATGGGGGTGGCCGTGGTAATGACCGTAGGCAGGCGGGCGTTGTAGCGATAGTTGAACAGTTGGTAAAGCTTTTCCCGCGCCCAGGCGGTGGCGCTTTCTGTGCCCAAATCATCCAGAATGAGCAGCGGCGCAGTTTTCACCTCGTCAAAGCGCTTGTCGTAGCGCATCCCACTGGCGGGATTAAACGTCGCTCGCAAATGATCCAGCAAATCCGGCACTAAAATAAAAAGTACCGGCTCACCCTGGTTGTTGACATAATTGGCAATAGCCGCCGCCAGATGGGTTTTGCCGTTGCCAAAACCCACGCTGTTAAACACCAGCCAATCGGCGGGTGCTTCGGCAAATTCCCGCGCCGTATCCAGCGCGTTGCGCAGGTTGCTCGCCTGACCGCGCGGCAGTTCACGCTCACGCAAATCAAAATTGTCGAAGGTTTGGTCGTGGTGCAGGCTCAGCGTAGACAACTCCGACTGCTCCTGGTCTACGCCGGCACGGCGGAAGTCAGGGGCAGCAATGTGGATGATTTGCACCAGGCTGGGGTCCACCATACGCGAACGAATGCGGATTTCAATCGCTTCCAGCTCCAGGTTGGTGGTCACCACGGTGGGCAGGCGGCTGTTGTAGCGATGGTTGAATATCTGGTACAGTTTCTCTTGCGCCCAATCGCTGTTGCTTTGCGTGCCCAAATCGTCCAAGATGAGCAACGGCGTGTTGCGAATTTGCTCAAAGCGTTCGTCGTAGCCGGTGACGGCGTGGGGGCTAAAGGTCGATCGTAAATGGTCCAGCAAGTCTGGCGTGCTTACAAACAGAGCAGGGTGCCCCATAGCGATACGCTGGTTGGCAATAGCCGCTGCCAAATGTGTTTTGCCGCAGCCATATCCTCCTTTCAAAACCAGCCATCCCTCTGGATTTTGGGCGTAAGCCAGGGTGCGATCATAAGCCATTTTTAGGTTGAGCTGTCGGCCTGGGGTTAAGCCATGCCCTTCCGGTAAAAAGGCATCGAAGGTACAATTTTGCAGTGCACCGAGCTGGCTCAGCTTCATCAAACCTTCAATACGGGACATTTCGCGCTCGGCGGCGCGGCAGGTGCAGGCGACCGCCCGGCCAAAGCGCGGGTCTACCGGCGGCACATCGGGGATGATGTAGCCTAGCCCATCGCAAAGGGGGCAGTCTGGCTGGCCCAGCCCGCTGGCCTCGGCCGAGTCGTCAGGGATGGGGCTATCGCTTGATAATGTCTCGATATTCGTCTGGGACTGATTGGCGTAGCTCTTTTTGAGTATCTCGCCGGCCGATTCCATCTTTCTTTCCTTCCTGTCGCCATCGTTCCAAAATGGCATTAATGTAGCGCCACTTGCGTACGTTGTTGGCAACGGCCGTTTCAATCGCTTCTTCTATCCACCGCAAAGGATAGGTTTGCTCGGCGTCGCGCAGTTCGTCGGCCACCATGGGGGTGAGGGGCCCAATATTTTGTTCGTAGAGGATGAAGATATTCGGCCGTTCCACCAGCAAGGTAATCGGCTCATCTTCATCCGGGTTGGGCCGCCACTCCCCTTTGGTAATGCCTTCAAAGGCCGCCCGCCCTTTTTCCGTGTTAAAAAAGTACAGGTCCATCTTGCCGTCGGCGCTCTCAATGTTGACGTGCAAAAACGTGCCGCGGGCCACAGCCCGCTCAATGCCGTCCATCAGCGCCTCGGTGGCCAGAGCGGTGGTTGGACCCAACCCTTTGACAAATTCGGTATCGTTCAAAAAGTCGGTCAGGCGCAGGTAGCGCACCTTGCCATCTTTTTGCCCCAGCGCCCAAAACGCATACAGCGTCACCTTCAGCTCTGCCATGTTGTCGATATTGGGCAGCAGATCGCTGAAAAACAGGTTTGGCACCAAAGTGGTGCGCAATTTTCCGTCTGGGAAGCCGGGGAAACCTTTCATAATGGTTAATTGTTAATGGTTAATTGTTAATTGTCAATGTTTGTGCGGCACGTTTATGCGCTTTCATAAGAACCGGTAATGACCAGGAACTGCTTTACTGATTACCGAATCACTGATTACCGATTACTGAATTACAGGTTAATTTCCTGGCGCTGGAGGTTGCGGAAGGTGGCCAGTTTGCTGTGCCAGTAGAGATCGATAACGCCGGTGGGGCCGTTGCGGTGTTTGGCAATGGTGAGTTCGGCGATATTCGGCCGTTCCGTGGTGTCTGGGTTGTAATATTCGTCCCGGTAAATAAACATCACGATATCGGCATCTTGCTCGATACTGCCGCTGTCGCGCAGGTCGGAGAGCTGGGGATGTTTGTCCTGGCGCTGCTCGACGGCGCGGCTGAGCTGGGCGGCGGCCAGCACCGGCACATCCAGTTCACGGGCCAATCCTTTGAGCCCGCGGGAAATTTCGCTGATCTCCTGCACCCGGTTGTTGGTGGTGTGTTCGGCCGACATCAACTGCAAGTAGTCGATGATCACCAAATCGAGACCATGCTCAGCGTAAAGGCGGCGGCATTTGGTGCGCAGTTGGTTGGTGGTGATGGAGGGTGTGTCGTCAATGAAAATGCGCGTTTCGGATAAACGGCCGATTGCCTCCATAAAAATAGGCAGTTCATGCTCATGCAGTTGCCCGCGCCGCAGCCGCTGGGAATCAATGCGGGTTTCGGCGGCGATCATGCGCTGCACCAACTGCTCGCCGGACATTTCCAGGTTGAACATCGCTATCCGCTTGCCATAGCGCAAGGCAGCCGTGAGGGCAATGGCGTTTTGCAAACTCGTCTTCCCCATGCCGGGCCGCGCCGCCAAAATGAGCAAATCGGAGCGGTTCAGACCACCCAGCAGGCGGTCCAGATCGGTGAAGCCGGTGGGCACACCAATGACATCATCCCCCTGCTCCATCAGGCGCTGGATGCGGTCTAAATATTCACCGGCAATTTGCTTGACCGGCACCAAATCCCGCGTGGTGCGCTGCTCGCTAATGCTAAACAGGGCCGATTCGGAGCGGTCGATGATGACGTTGATGTCTTCAGCTTCATCGTAGGCCAGGTTGGCAATGGTGCTGGCCGCGCCGATGAGCTTACGCCGCAAAGCGGCCGCTTCCACCAGCTTGCCATAGTTGCGCGCGTTAATGGCGGTGGGCACGGCGTTGATCAGGCCAATGACGTACGCTTCGCCGCCCACCTCTTCCAGTTGTTCGCGCCGCCGCAGCTCTTCGGTGAGCGTGACAAAATCCAGTGGTTCGCGCCGCTCGCTCAGGCTGAGGATCGCTTCATATATCCAGCGGTGGGCGGTACGGTAAAACGCTTCCGGACGTAAAAAGTTGGAGACTTCAAACAGGGCATCGGGATCGATGAGAAGGGAACCGAGTACGGCTTCTTCGGCTTCCAGGCTGTGAGGGGGCAGGCGTTCTATTGTGCTCATGGAGTTGATTTGGCCACAGAAGCCACAGAGATTTTAGAGAGTTGTTTGGATTCTCGCCTTTCTCTTTTTTCTCGGCGGCTTTTTGGATGAATTGTGGGAATGAAAACGTGAAATGCCCTTGCGGTACATTTCACGTCTTAAATACCCTGTTTAATTTAAGTTATTCTTTCGTGAGATCACATTATTCGTCGAAATCTTCAAAGTCTAGTGTATCGACAAAATCGGTGAAGATATCTGAAACTTCCGGTTCTTCGCCGTCGCCCTCTTTGGCTTCTTCTTCCAAAATGTCTGGCTCGGGCAGCACGCCAACTTCATCCATGACTTCCTGGTTGACAAAAACGGGCACTTTGACGCGCACGGCCAGGGCAATAGCATCAGAAGAGCGGCTGTCAATTTCTTGCAGTTCGCCATTCACATCAATAAAGAGACTGGCGTAAAAAACGCCATCATTGAGTGCTTTAATGAGTACATGGGAGACTTTGCCACCCATGGCAGTAATCACATTTTTTAGCAGGTCATGGGTGACAGGACGGGCCATTTCCACGTCCTGGAGTTCGATGGTGATGGCATCCGCTTCATAAGGGCCAATCCAGATGGGTAATTGGCGTTCGCTATCAATTTCTTTTAGCACCACGATGCGATGTTGAGACACAAGGCTGATGCGGATGCTGTCTACGACAACTTCGATCATGTTTACCCTCTTTCATTAGCGCCTGTCGGTTACTTGTCTGATGGGATGACAGGTGCTAGGTAACTACTGAGAACAGTGTTTGGTCTTCTGCTCACACTTAGGGCATTGTAGCATAAAGTAAAAATTTATCCATTATGCCCATAGCAAAAAAGTTTGATTTTAGCTCAGTTGGAAAGTATCCAATTCTGGCCGGATAACGTCAGCGTGAGCTGGGTGAGCACGGCCGTTCCCACCGTACTCGCCTGCACAATCGCCCGCTCCCCTTCCAGCAGCACCGACTGCGTTTCATACCCCTCGCTGCTTAAAGAACGGACCAAACTGAGGTAGCTGGCAGCCAGCGGATCGATGAACACGCCGTCGTTGTCCAGCACGCGGGTGATGCTATCTAGCAGCACATTGGCTTTATTGTAATCCCCAATCCGCAGAGCGGTATCAGCGGCTTGCAGCATTACCTCCAGCGTGACGTTGATTTCATCTTGCGGATGACGGGTCAGGTCGGCCGGATTGCCGTCGGTGCGCAAGGCGCCGGGATACGGCAGCCAGGCGGTGAGAAAGTAGGCGGTGGGATCGTAAAAGCGCTGGTAGCGACGCATCACGTTGTAATAGCGAATGGTTGTTTGCAAATCCACGAGCTCTTCCCGGTCTTCGGGAAGGCTGCTTAAATAGGCCAGCCAGTTGGCCTCTGCTTGAGCCAGGGTGACACCAAAATATTGCTGCAAGTTCAAATCCACAGCGCTAGACATGGTGGTGGCATCTTCGGCCGTTACGTCGGCATAAAACTGCTTGAAGCGAGGCCAACCATATGTGTCGATAAGATAGCTGACAAACCCGGCGGCTTCCAGATAGCCAATTTCGTGCTGCACGGGATAGAAATTGTCGATGAGCTCGGCCAGAGGAACATATTGGTTTATTGCCACCAACGCAGCAGCGCGCTGGTCAATTTCTTCTGGCTTGTAATGCCCACCGCTGCCCCAAACGGCCAATCCTTCGGCCATAAAGGTGATGCGCTCCGGGGCAAACTGCCGGTCGATGATGTGCACCGCTTCGTGGATGAGCACCTGCTCGAAGCCACGGCTGGCGTATTGGCGGTCTAAATAAGAAATGACAATTGCGTTGCCAGCGTAGCCGCCCTGGCCAATGACCCGATCAATCAAATAAACATCGATTTTACGGGAGAGTTCTTCTTCCAGGCGAAGCGCAGCTTGCTGCACGCCCGTTTCAACCTGCACCAACAACTCCGGCAAATCGCGGTAAGCGGCCGTACCGCTCACAACGTGAATGGTGCAGCAGTTGGTCTCGGCGCTGACCCAGGTGGCGTTGCGCTCGTTGGGCGGCAGCGTGAGCGGATCGCGTACCGTGACGTTTAACTCTACCTGATTATTCTCCCGATTTTCGTCGCCGACCGTGACGGTATCGTAGCGGTCTAAAATGACGTGAACCAGATGTTCGCCGGCTTCATCGGTGGTGTCCCAGGCCCATTCAAACAGGCCGACGGCGTCGCCGGCCAGGTTGCGGGCGCTCAGGGTACCTTCGGCCACGTCCTGGTAATTAACCAGCACATGCACGGTGACTGACTGGGGGTCTACATTGGGCGGGACGTGGGCCAACACCTGGAAGGTCACGCGGTCACCGGCATAAACGTGGGGCACCGGGTAGAGGAAGACATCATCGTGCTGGATGGCCAGGTCGGGTTGGGGTGGTACGGCCGTATCCGTTGGCACCGGGCTGGGCGAGGCAGTGTGGGTGGGTGGCAGTTCGGCGGTGGGGCTGGGAAGCGGAACGGCCGTATCGGGCGGTAAGGTGGGGTTGTTGGCAACCGCCGTTGGGGGAACGGCCGTATCCGGCAAGTTTGTTGACGTATTACAGCCTGCCATAACCAGGAAAGCAAACAGTACAGTGAACGCGAGAAACTTACGGCTCATTACAAACCCACTACAAGTTAGAGTAAAAAATTGCAGAAACCAACCGTGCTGCTGTCTCTATTTTAACGAGTCACCAGTGGAGACGTGCCCCTGAAAAACTTTCACTTAGCAATTGTTAAGATTGTACGGCAACGGCATCAATTAAACAGATTGCGCCAAAAACTTTTAATGTTGTGCCACAGACGCTGGAAAAAACCGGGCTGAGGCGGTTGGGGAAAGTCATCATCATCTGGGGGTGGTGTTGGGTCTATGGGGTCTGGTTCAGGCGGCCGTTGCGCCGGCATCAAGACGTTTAGCAGCTCCAGCACCGGTTGAAGCTCAGTGGCCAGGCCAAACTCTGGCGCATTGCCCACCTCACCGGCAAAATGCAGGCCAACCCCTTTGCCGCTGGCCTCATCCACCCAAATCGAACCGGAATCGCCCCCCATGCTAATTTCTACGTTGCCTGCACCAGGGCGAGGCACAATGCGCACCACATCCTGGATCATCCGTACCCCGGCCGCGCCGTAGTTAATGGAGGTGGACATTTTGATGCCGTCAATGAACCCCTCGGTACGCTCGGTGGTACGGCCGCTTTTCCACACCAACATGCCTAGCTGTGGTGTTGTCGCGTCTTCAATCACGTCGCCATCCAGCGTCTGGGTGGTGACTTCACGGCTGTTGGTGAGCTGGGCAACGGCCGCATCGTACGGGCTAAGCACAGAACGGCTTAAAGTGGCAAACGTGTCTGTACTCCGGCCACCGTCCAGCGCCCCTGGCTGCCAGATGGGTTCCCCCGGTGCCGCCGACGGACTGCCCACAAAAACGTGCCAGTTGCTTAATGCCATCGGCAGCAGGCTGGCAGCGTCGTACACTTTGGCGCCGAGCGTACCGGCGGTGATGCGCGGATTGCCGGCGCTGACGCCCAGGGGAATGGGATCGTAGCGGGCTTTGCGCGCTTCGGGGGCAGCTTCTAACTGGGATTGCCCCGGCAGCAGCTGCAGTCCATATTCGGCTTCGATGACATCAACCGGTATGCCTTGCACCGCTTCGGGAAACAGTTCGTCCTCAGACAATTCCGATTCAGGCAGCTTTTTGGCCAGGTGGACCCGTATTGAGAGCTTGCCGGTCATCATGCCTGCTGACCATTTAAACCCCAGGTCTACGGCCGTCACTCCATCACGCGCCAACCATTCTTCACGGACCGAATTGAGAGCGGCCGTTGCTTGTTCCATCTGTTCCGGGCTAAAGGTTGTCATTTGCCTGCTCCTTGTGTTTACTTTTTACTGCGAATTCTGAACAGATTAACGAATTCAAACTCATTTTACCGTTACCGGCTTAACAGGACCCTTGCCAGCGGCGGTCAGTTTCAGTATGCTATAAACGTGGTTGCCATTGGTCGCAAAATGGCTTCTTTCTTTCAAGGTCGTGAAACAAAGTTTTGCTGTTGATCAAATTCAGTTATTTGGGGAAACGTTCCGTTCTGTTCCGTTAATTGTACGCCAGCGGCATAAGTTTGCACCTTGATTTCTTATTTCTACCTCCACTGCCAGTGTGTGGAGCATTGTGACGGTTGTTGTTGGAAACGGCCGTCACCAGAAGAGGTGTACCGTGAGTCAATTCCTGCTTAATACCCAGCGGTCTTGGAACAATTTCCGGCAAATCCTACCTTCTTTTCCTCAGCACCCTAATACGCTGGTTACCCGTCAACTAGAGTGTGTTCGCTGTCGAGAGATCTTTACTATTGCCGAGGATCAACCCCGTATGCATGATCGTAGTGCAGTCTGGCAAAGCCCCCACGACCAATACCCTAAGACCGCTTTTCGTTTTGATGAAAACCGAGCGCAGGTTGGTATTCTGCCAGAAGTGCGCTCTCAACCCATTACAACTGCACCTCAAGACGAAGAGGCAGTACACTCCTACCATATTAACTGTCCAAGATGTGGCGCAGATAATCGAAATTGGCTATTTGTTAGAAATAATGTGCATCCACTTAGGACAAATAGTGTGCTTATTGGTGGTATCATTCTGGTTGCATTAAGCGCCTTTACAATTTGGTATTTGTTAGCTACCGTCGCCGCTGAAAATGATATTAGTTCGTTGGATGCGGTGTTGGCGATAATCTGCATAATTTTTGCCGGTTCGCTACCATTACTCATTGTGCCAAAACAATGGAAAGAGGTACGAGATTTCCAATTAGCACAACGCTTTTTAACCGAGTTTCCTAAACCAAAAGCACCTACTGTTCTATTTAATGTTGTCATACTTTACATCATTTTTATCCTGGCAATTCCAGGCCTAAAGTATGGTTTAATACCAATTGCATGCTACACAGTGCCAATTTGTGATCAAGGTGAGGGAATTGGAGAGGAAAACACACAATACTCTGCTGAAGGGGAGTTGAAATTTTGGGGAAAGTTACTTGTTGTTGGTAGCCTTATCAGTTTTGTCTCTTCAGTTTTCGCCATACTCGCAGTTAATGAAGTTGTAGCGAACGTAAGCCAACACTTGCCAAACCCCATTTACGCTAGTACAGCTAACATGGTACGAGTTGCCTTATGGGAAGCGAAGCGAGCGCTAGAGATCAACGAACATTTTCAAGAAATTCAGTGGTCTTTGACACGCAGAAACAATTTGGGTGGCATCGATATGGTAGGGTACTATCGCGATCCACCAGAAATATTACCGAATGGCAGGCTGGACAAGGAGGTGCGTAGGCAAGTTTACACCATTAAAACCGATTGTTGGTGCAATATTATTAGCACCAAGATTGATGATGATAAGGGCCCTCGACCTGCTGGAGGTAAATATTACGCGGTACCTATTCCCAGAAGCGAGCCAATTCCTATTATGGCTACGGGCCGAGAAAGATATTGATTTTGATTTGGAAACGGCCGTCTCCCACTCCCAAATTCCCGGTAGACGGCCGTTTCCCATTTTCCCATTTCTCTCAATCACGTATAATCCCCCCGAAAGCCAAAACATCCATACAAACTCCGCAGGTGCCGCAAGGTGTTGGGCCTCTGCGTGATATAGTTCTAAGGAGAGCAATCCATGAGTTATGACCATATCAAAGTGCCAAATGGCGAAAAGATTACCTTTGCCAACGGCAAATTAAACGTACCGGACAATCCCATCGTGGCCTACATAGAAGGCGACGGCATTGGTGTGGATATTACGCCGGCCTCGCTGCACGTTTGGAATTCAGCCGTGGAAAAAGCTTACGGTGGCAAGCGCAAAATTGCCTGGATGGAAATTTATTCCGGTGAAAAAGCGGCCGAAATTTACGACGGTAACTACATGCCGGAAGAAACGTTCGAGGCAATGCGTGAATATTTGGTGGGCATCAAGGGCCCCCTCACCACCCCCGTGGGCGGCGGCTTCCGCAGCCTGAACGTGACGCTGCGCCAGGTGCTGGATTTGTACGCCTGTGTCCGCCCCGTGCGCTACATTCCCGGCACGCCCAGCCCCATGGCCCACCCCGAGCGCATGGACATCGTCATCTTCCGCGAAAACACAGAAGACGTTTACTCCGGCGTGGAATTTGTGGCCGATTCGGCCGAAGCCAACAAGCTGATCGCCTTTTTGCGTGATGAATTAGGTAAAAATGTGCGCGACGCCTCCGCCATCGGCATCAAGCCGGTGAGCGAATTTGGCACCAAGCGGCTGGTGCGCCAGGCAATCGAATATGCCATCGACCACAACCGCACCTCCGTCAGCCTGGTCCACAAAGGCAACATCATGAAGTTCACCGAAGGCGCCTTCCGCGATTGGGGTTACGAACTGGCCCGTGAGGAGTTTGGTGCCGAACCGTGGGAAGGCGGCCCCTGGCACATCATGAATAATCCCAACAATGGCAAAGAGATCGTCATAAAAGATGTGATTGCCGACAACATGCTGCAACAGCTGCTGACCCGCACCACCGATTACGACGTCATTGCTACTCTGAACCTGAACGGTGACTACATGAGCGATGCGGCCGCAGCCCAGGTTGGCGGGCTGGGCATGGCGCCCGGCGGCAACATTGGCGACGGCGTGGCCCTGTTTGAAGCCACTCACGGCACCGCGCCCAAGTATGCCGGCAAAGACCAGGTCAACCCCGGCAGCCTCATCCTCAGCGGCGTCATGATGCTGGATTACATGGGTTGGACAGAGGCAGGTGAAATGATTGTGAAGGCGATGACCAAAACCATCCAGGACAAAACCGTCACCTACGATCTGCACCGCCAGATTGAAGGGGCTACTAAGCTGAAGTGCTCCGAGTTTGGCCAGGCCATCGTAGACAACATGTAAGAACAAACCGCAGAGGCGCAGAGGGGCGATATTATCGCGCAGAGAAAAATTATGAAAAACTCTGCGATCTCCGCGTCTCCGCGGTTTTTCTATTCTAAAACCTCAACTTCCAGGGGGAGCGCCTGGCAAAGCGTGCCGTCGTCCAGGCAAACATCAACCAGTCCAGAGAATTGTCCTGCTCTTTCGGGGACAAATGTGAGTTCAATTGTAGACGTTCTTCTTGGGGGCAGCTGCTGATCAAAACTGTAGCTGGCAAACCCGGTGAAGGGCAACGGCCGTATCTCGCCAAACGCTGGATTGCTGCTATCCAGGCGAATGTTTTCCAAATACTCACCTTCCAGATCGATACTGTGCAGCGTCTGGCTGCCGGTAAAGACGTTGGTCAGCTGAACCGCAACAACAAAAGGCTCGTTCAGGGCGACCTGCTCTGGCGCGTCGATCTCCATTTCCACCGTGATGGGCTCATTCGTCACCGTGCCAAAAATGAGGCGGCTAATGATGAGGGTAACGGCCGTTCCCACCAAACAAACCACAACAATAAGCCCAACTAATCTAACGACCCGTTTTCTATCCATCAATCTTTTCCTATTACGTTACGCTCAATCTGCCAGTTGAATGCCCGCCTCATTGAGCCGCTCATGCACCAGGGCCAGCAGCTTGGGGCGCATCTCGGCGCCCATGGCGTATTTGGCTTTGGCCACCAGCGTCAACTCCGTTTGCTGGCCAATCGAGCCGGTTTCACTGATGATCTGCCACGGCTCCAGCAAGTTGGGTAACAGCAATGGCGCTTCCTGACTCAGTTCCTCCAAAATAGGCAGCGTCCGGCTTAAATCCTCGGCATTAAGCTTAAGCGAGATAGTAGCCGATGAAAAACGGCCCCGGCTAAAGTTGCGCAAGATACGAATCTCGCCGTTGGGCACAACGAACTGTTCACCGCTGGGGGCGCGCAGCGTGGTCGTGCGCAAGTTGACCGCCTCCACCACCCCTTCATTGCCCATAATGTCTACCTTCTCACCCACGTCAAACGTGTCTTCAAATAAAAATCCGATACCGGTAAGATAATCGCTGACCAACGGCCGTGCCCCCAAACCAAACGCGGCGGCAAACAAGCCCACCATCCAAATCAGGTCCGCGCTGCTGATAAATAAACTGAGACTGAGGAAAACGGCCGTGACTCCAGACAAAAACGTAACAGCACTGGCTACCAGGCTGGTCAACGTATTCTGCCGCTCCTGGCGCATCTGCCGCCGCTTGCTGGCCAGGCTGCCAATACGCAGAATCCGCCGCGCAATTCGGCCAGACAGCCGGTGTACCAGATACGCTAGCAAAAAGTAAACCACAATGTGCAGCAGATCGCTCCACCAGGTATCGGCCGTCCAAATAGTGACAAAGTTTTCCCACATACATTCCTCCAGGTACAGATTTTAACGTGCTTGGCCACTCTACAAAAGTCTTTTTCCAAATCAATACCAGAGTCAGGCTGATTTCCTGACTCTTGTTGCCAATGAGTCTAAAGATTCCTCAGGGCTGGCACCTTCCTTTTGGAAGGCTTGTTCCCGCATCGCCCTTCGGAATGACAAAAGGAGGTCTTCATGTCATTCCGAACCCGGCGCTGGGACAGACCGACTCAGGCGCAGAGGTAGGGCAAGGAATCTTTGTAAGTCCTCTTTGAATGAACGTCTATTGCCCAGATAATTTCTTTAAGCAATATATAAGACTTTTGCAGGCTTCTTCTAACTTGACCAAATTATAATTATGTTTACTATATGATTATGACGAATGACGGTGGCTACCGCTTAGAATATCTGGAAAAATACCAGGGTCGTTCCCCCAAACAGTCTGGCAACAAAAACAATAACGACAAAAGCAAGCGCGGCTGCCTGGCCAATGCTCTTATCCTGCTGGTGCAGCTTGGCTTGATTGGCCTGTTTTTGGGCATCCTGGCCTTTGTCGGTACCTACATCTACCTGAGCAATGAACTGTCCGACTCCATTGACCAGGTGGTGGCTTACCGGGGCACCGGGGTCGGCGGCACCCCCCGCTTTTTTGATCGCAACGGCGAACTGCTGTTTGAGCTCACTCCCACCGACAAGCGGCTCTGGCTGGCTTATTCCGAAATTCCTCAATCCGTAATTGATGCCACCATCGCCGTGGAAGACGATACGTTTTGGGACAATTATGGCGTGGACCCGGCGGCCATCGGTGCGGCCGTATTAAACAATTACCGCAATCAAGACGGCCGTCCCGTGGGGGCCAGCACCATCACCCAGCAGCTTGTACGCCACATCGCCTTCAGCTATGAAGAGCGCGTCAGCGTCAGCTATGAACGCAAGCTGCGCGAAATTTTCCTGGCTTTCATCATGACCCAGCAGCGCAGCAAAGAAGCCATCATCCAGATGTATCTCAACGAAATTTATTACGGCAACCTGGCCTATGGCATCGAAGCGGCGGCTCAAACCTACTTTGGCAAACCGGCCCAAGAATTGACCCTGGCCGAAGCCGCTTTTCTGGCCGGCCTGCCCCAATCGCCGCTCGATTGGGATCCGTACACCAACTTTGAGGCGGCCAAAGCGCGCCAGGAATTTATTCTGGATTTGATGGTGGATGAAGGCATGGTCAGTTCGCTGGATGCCACCATTGCCAAAGGGGTGTCGGTGCACATTGCGCCGCGCATCACCGCCAATGAAGCGGCCGAAAACGTCACGCTGGAAGCGCCGCACTTTGTCCTGTACGTGCAAAACGAGCTGGAACGCCTGTACGGTCCCGATGCGATGGCCCTGGGCGGCTGGCAAATTACCACCAGTCTGGATTTGGATATGCAGAATATGGCGGAAACGGCCGCACGGGAACAGGTGGCCGCCCGCGCTGCCGCCCACAACGTCAGCAACGCCTCGGTTGTCATCCTCAAGCCCAACAGCGGCGAAATTTTAGCCATGGTGGGCAGCCTGGATTATTTCGACGAGTCGATTGACGGCCAGGTAAACGTAGCCCTCAGTCCGCGCCAGCCGGGCAGCAGCATCAAGCCCATCACCTACGCTGCCGCCCTGCAGCGCGGCTGGTCCACCGCCGACGTGCTGTGGGACGTGCCCATCGAGCTCGATTTAGGCGACGGCGAAAAGATGACGCCCACCAACTACGACGGCTACTACCGCGGGCCGGTGCTGTTCCGCGATGCGCTGGCCAACAGCTACAACATTCCGCCCGTGCAGCTTTTGCGCGACGTGGGCGTGCCCAACTTTGTGGCCACCGCCCGCAGCATGGGCATCGAGTCGCTGCGCGAGCCGCCCGGCTTTTACGGCCTGGCGCTGACGCTGGGCGGCGGCGAGGTGCCGCTGCTGGAGATGACCCACGCCTTTGCCACGCTGGCCAACCAGGGGCAAAAGCCACGCCTCACCTCCGTGCTCAAAATCACCGACAGCCGGGGCAACGTCATTTTTGACGCGCAGCAAAACCAACTGCCGGCCGTCAACGCCCTCGACGCCCGCATCGCCTACATCATCACCGACATTTTGGATGATGACCAGGCGCGGGTGTCGGCGATGGGTTACAATAATCCGCTGGAGCTGCCCTTCCCCGCCGCCGTCAAAACCGGCACCACCAACGATTTCCGCGACAACTGGACGATAGGCTACACACCGGGCGTGGTGGTTGGTATCTGGATGGGGAATTCAGACGGCCGTCCCATGGTAGACTCTTCCGGCTTGCGCGGGGCCGCTCCGCTGTGGAACAACATCATGCAAACCATTTATAACGATCCGAAGTTGATGCAAAGTTTGTCGGTGAACGGCCGTCCTCCGGCCAGCGGTTTTGTGCAGCCCCAGGGCATTGAGCTGCGCCCGGTTTGCCTGCCCTCAGGCACCGGCGGCAGCCGCTGCACCGCCTCGCGCAACGACTGGTTCATCGTCGGCGCGCCGGTTCACGGCAATGCGCGCATCAGCTACAATACCAACATGGGCGAAAATTTGGGCGCCTGGACACTATCCACCATGCCCCTGCCCGCCGACGAAGGCCAGCGCATTTTGGATGCCCAGCCAGAGCTGAGCAACGGCAGCAAAATCCCCCGCCCCACCGAATGTGTCATCAACAGCACCAGCCCGCCGGAAGGGGCCACCGTGCGGCTCTACCTGCCGGTGCCCCCGTTTTACCCGGATGAAGTGAAAGCCCGGCAGTGGGCCCAATCATCCGGCTATCGCATGGCGCCGGCGGCCGTTTGCCCGCTCAGCGTCCTACGCGGCTCGCCCTCACCGACCAACACACCAGGTGGGTAAGTGAGTAAAAAGCAAAAAGTAATAGGTGACTCAATAGAAACGGCCGTTT
The DNA here is from genome assembly GCA_937967805.1 of uncultured Anaerolineaceae bacterium. The sequence continues at coordinate 10,709 of CALBTC010000316.1, read as the reverse complement.
CCCAATCCACCACGATGGTGACGTATGCAGACTAGCTGTTGCAGTTGGCCAGGTCATTAAATTGCTCCCCAAAGGCCGGCCCCGATGAGCCAGCCTCTTGATTCTCTGGCTCCTTTGTGACAAAAAAATCAGGCGGAACGGCCGTTCAAATATTGCTTCAACCACTGCCCCGTGTACGATGATTCCACCTGGGCCACCTCTTCCGGCGAGCCGGCGGCCACGATCTCGCCGCCGCGATGGCCACCCTCTGGCCCCATATCGATCAAATAATCGGCCACCTTGATAATGTCCAGATTGTGCTCGATGATGATGACCGTGTTGCCCTTGTCCACCAACTTGTTCAACGCCACAATCAGCTTGGCCACGTCGTGTGAATGCAGCCCCACCGACGGCTCGTCCAAAATGTACATGGTGCGGCCGGTGGCAATCTTGCTCAATTCCCGGCTCAGCTTGATGCGCTGCGCCTCGCCGCCGCTCAGCGTCGGGGCCGGCTGGCCCAGCTTGATGTAGCCCAACCCCACATCTTGCAGCGTTTTCAGCTTGCGCTTGATCGTGGGCACGTTGGCAAAAAATTCCAGGGCGTCATCCACGCTTAAATCCAGCACGTCGGCGATGTTGAGCTCTTTGTAGCGCACTTGCAGCGTTTCCCGGTTGTAGCGCGCCCCGTGGCAGACGTCGCACGGCACGTAAATGTCCGGCAAAAACTGCATCTCGATCTTGTTTTGCCCCTGGCCGCCGCACGCCTCGCAGCGCCCGCCCTTCACGTTAAAGCTAAAGCGGCCCGGCTTGTAGCCGCGCACCTTGCTCTCCGGCAGGCTGGCAAACAGGTCGCGGATCGGGTTAAACAGGTTGGTGTATGTGGCCGGATTGGAGCGCGGCGTACGGCCGATTGGGCTCTGGTCAATCTCAATCACCTTGTCCAGATGGTCCAGCCCCTCAATGTCATCATGCTTGCCCGGCACCGTCTTCGATTTGTAAAAATGTTGGCTCAGCTTCTTGCTCAAAATCTCGATGAGAAATGAGCTTTTGCCGCTGCCGCTGACGCCCGTCACGCAGACAAACTTGCCCAGCGGAATACAGATGTCCAGCGCCTTTAAATTGTTCTCTCGTGCGCCACGAATCATGAGCGTTTCGCCGGTGCCTTTTCGCCGCTTCTGGGGAATCGGAATGCCCTGCCGCCCGCTCAGGTACGCACCCGTCAATGATTTTTCGTGTGCAGCGATAAAGTCTGGCGATCCCTCAGCGACCACTTCGCCGCCGCGTGAGCCGGCCCCTGGCCCCAGGTCGATCACCCAGTCGGCGGCGCGCATTGTGTCTTCGTCATGTTCCACCACCAGGACGGTGTTGCCCAGGTCGCGCATCCCTTTCAGCGTGTGAATCAGCCGGGCGTTGTCTCGCTGGTGCAGGCCAATGCTCGGCTCGTCAAGCACGTACAGCACGCCCATGAGCTGGCTGCCAATCTGCGTCGCCAGGCGGATGCGCTGGGCTTCGCCGCCGCTCAAGGTGCCGGCGGTGCGGTCCAGCGTCAGGTAATCCAGCCCCACGTTCACCATAAAGGTGACCCGGTCGCCAATCTCCTTAAGGATCGGCTTGGCGATCATTGCCTGGCGCTCGGTGAGCGGGCTGTTTTTCTCGTCGCGCAGCTCTTCCACCCAGGGCACGATGTTGAGCACGGGCATCTTCACCACCTCGGTGATGGTTGTGCCGTCGATATCCACCGCACGAGCCACGGGCTGCAAACGGGAGCCGCCGCATTCGGGACACGGCTGGTTGACCATGTATTCTTCCAGCTTGTCGCGCACGTAGTCGGAAGTGGATTCATTGTAACGCCGCCACAGGTTGGGCACGACGCCTTCATAGTTGGTTTTGTACTGCCGCTTGTTGCCGTCCCGGTTCTTGTAAACGACCGTGACCTGCTCGCTGCCGCTGCCGTGCAGCAGAATGTGCATTTGCGCTTCGGTCAGTTCGCGCACGGGCAGATCAACGGGGATTTCGAAATGAACGGCCGTTGCCTTCAACAACTGCCAGTAATACCCTGCCTTGTCTTCCGTGGGCCAGCCGGCAATTGCCCCATCTTCAAGCGTCAGCGATTTATTGGGCACAACGAGATCGGGATCGATCATTTTGGTGGTGCCCAGCCCCTGGCAGGCAGGGCAGGCACCGTGCGGGCTGTTGGCGCGGCAGGTGCGCGGCTGGCGTTCGGGGGTGCCGGGGCGGTGGGACGGGCAGGAATGTGGTTCGGTATACAGATTGTCCACCGGATTTTCGGGATCGGTCACATCGTTGATAATGACCAGGCCGCTGCCCAGCCGCAGCGCCGTTTCCAGGGAGTCGGTCAGGCGGGATTTGGCCGCCTGGGCGTCTTCACTGTCGTCGTGCGGATCGTGCCGTACCACCAGCCGGTCTACCACGGCCTCAATGGTGTGGTTTTTGTAGCGGTCCAGCTCAATGTCGTCGTCCACCGAGCGCACTTCGCCGTTGACCCGCACCCGAACAAAGCCGGCTTTACGCACGTCGTCGAAGATGGCTTGATGATGCCCTTTGCGGTCGCGGATCAGCGGGGCCAGAATTTGGATGCGGCTGTTTTGCGGCATGTGCAGGACTGAGTCCACAATTTGCTCGGCTGATTGCGGCCGTACCGGACGGCCGCATTCCGGGCAGTGGGGCACGCCCACGCGGGCAAACAACAGACGCAGATAATCGTAAATCTCAGTCACGGTGCCCACCGTCGAGCGCGGATTGTGGCTTACCCCTTTCTGGTCGATGGAAACGGCCGGGCTGAGTCCTTCAATCTGGTCCACATCCGGCTTTTCCATCTGCCCCAAAAATTGGCGGGCATAGGCCGACAGAGACTCGACATAACGTCGCTGCCCTTCGGCAAAGATGGTGTCAAACGCCAGCGATGATTTACCGGAGCCGGACAGCCCGGTGATGACCACCAGCTTGTCGCGGGGAATTTCGACATCAATATTCTTCAAATTATGGGCACGCGCACCGCGCACGATGATTTTGTCCAGAGACATTGGCTAGTCCGTTTGGCAAACTTACCAGGAAATGCCCGGCAGAAAATGCCACAAGTAATGAACCATAAAGTGAGGCTTTAAAGCAATCTACAATTCTATCATGCCGGAAAACCAGTGACCATTAAAGTTTTGTTATCGTTGAGAGTGCGATGGAAAATCTCCCGCAGGTTAAATTTACGAGTTTCGTACTAGCATCCCCGGTTCCCTCCAGCGATCTGTTAGGCTGGCGCGCCATTTCGATAAGTTGAGCCTCTGCTTTGAATTAGTACCAGAATCCCAATGAGTACTGCTCCTAGTGCTGGTGCCAGGAATATTGAGTCGCCCCGTACAAAGAACGCAGCGTCTACTGGCAGATACAAGATGAAGACTAATCCGAAGGCCATCGCTGTTAAACGGCGTCGCAGAATTCGAAAACCCAAAATGAACATGAACAATGCAGCGACCAATGACCCCATAGAAAAAAGGCCAAATGAAAAACTTCTCAGATTGATTTCGGCATAGGACAGACTCGAAAACAGCCAAAACTCAGCGGCGGTGCCAATAACCATGGAAATCCAGCCTCCCAATATCACAGCAACAATGCTCTGGCTAAATGAATCTAACTTTTCAAAGTTGGCCGAAATGAAAGACAGAATGGCAGATGCTTGAAATGCCAAGACAAACGCCATAATTCTGTTGAAGCGTTCATAGATTTGGTAATCTTCAGAGCCTGGAAATCCAAATATATTGCCAATTCTGAGAATTAGAACAATGCCCACTAATCCTCCAAGAATCCCTATCACAGCCAGAGGCATCGCGGCTCTCTGTTGGTAGAACAAATCCCATCTTCGCAAAGGCTTTACAATGGCCAATCCAATTAGAACCGCTAGAAGAATAGTCGTGACAAGTATTACAGCAACCCCTATGATTGACATCGCCTTCTCCCAAAAGCAGGCCGCCAAACGTCTTGTTAGGCTCCGAGCCGACTGTGCCAGCTCAAATACATTGTATCTTTCAAACGATGTATGATGGTTTACAAAAAGTGCAACGCTTAGTAGGTCTCCGGTAAGAATTTATGCTCCTATGACGAAAAAGATCCATGTTTGATCCATAACTGGTGAATTGACAATATTCCTATCCAAAGGTAGGAGAGCATTATTCCACCCCCTGTGACAAATGGGAGGACAAGCAGAAAGGATATTATGAGGCCGGACAGGCTAATCTACCGTGGCCAAACATCATTAAATAAGCCATTAATTGAGTTGGCACCAATGAATACCGCAATAGGGATCGCTTCAACGAGTAGATACCAGTTCCAGTCCAATAGATACAAGGACTTAGCCACCTGTGTTTCATTTCCATAAGAAGAAAGGATCGTAAGTGATTGACCAAAGTGAGCAGATAAAAGCAACATTGCACATCCAACCAAGCCGGCACCAAAGACAGTTCTTGACAACCAATGCGCTTCCACTCTCTGACCTGACGCTTCCCCGCGAAGGTATCCAATGAAAAAGATGAAAAAGAAAACCCCCAGCATTAATAGGTATGTTCCAAAGAGAACTTCTTGCTGGGAATCAATTATTGCCGCAGCAATAGCTGACGAAGAGGATACAGCATCAACTTCAATGTCGTTGATGATCCCAGCGCTAAACATCAGGACAGCTGCCACCAGACCAGATGCTGCGCCAAAATATTGTAATATTCTGTCTCGTTTCATTTCCTTCTCTTGGTTTCAGTCGAAGAGCGAGGCTTAACATAAAAGGATTGAGGCAGTTTGCCTGGCGGTCTGCTTATCAAGTAGCAGAGCATTCAGGCCGCAAGGCTGACCGCATAACTATTTCCGCTTCGCTTCCAACCGATAAAAAATGCAGTCAATAACCTCAACATTTTAGATCGGGATTTGTTTATCGACAAAATAACTGAGGTGATTTTTACCATCGAACTAAAGTGTTCCATATGTTTCCACTTTCCACTGGCCGGGTATCCTGGCCACATGCTCACAATGCAGAAGATTCTACATCGTAATCTACCTTTTCCTATATCGTCTATATAGGCCAATTATTGCTGTTGTCTCTATTCTTGAGGCTTGATGAATAGTTAAACGGATGGAGAGCATTATATGGAATTCTTAGACTTGGTGATTTTAGAAAACAGCGTGCGGGCGTGGTTGGTGGCGGTTTTGGTGGCAGTGGGAACGGCCGTTACCATCCAACTCGCCAAAAGATTACTGCTGCGCCGCTTTCGTTCCCTGTCCCAAAAAACCGAAAACAACCTGGATGACATAGTGGTTCTGGTCATGGAAAAGATCAATAACGCCATCGTCGTTCTTCTCTCGCTTTATGCCGGCCTTTTGGTGTTAGCCATTTCAGAAACCGTCATGGAGTGGATCGGCGCCGCTGCCTTTGCCATCCTGCTGATTCAGGTGGGTATTTGGGGCGACGCGCTGGTTCAGTTTTGGCTGACGAACGAAAAGCAGGAGGCCATCGATGAGCTTGAGAATGCGGAGCGGGCCACCACCATCAATGCGCTTGGCTTTGTCGTGCGGCTGGTGTTGTTCTCTATTTTGCTTCTGCTGGCGCTGGATAATATCCCCGGTGTGGAAATCACGGCGCTCATTACCGGTTTAGGCATTGGTGGTGTAGCCGTGGCCCTGGCAGTGCAGAACATCCTCGGCGACCTGTTTGCCTCGCTGTCGATTTCGCTGGATAAACCGTTTGTCATTGGCGACTTTATTGTTGTCGGTGATCATAAAGGAACGGTAGAAGAAATCGGGCTGAAAACAACGCGCGTGCGCAGCGTGCACGGTGAAAAGCTTATTTTTGCCAACAGTGATTTGTTAAACAGCCGCATTCAAAATTACCAGGATATGCAGGAAAGGCGCGTTTCCTTTCAGATTGGCGTCACTTACGAAACGCCGCCGGAAAAGGTGCGGCAAGTGCCACAGATGGCGACCGAAATTATTGAGTCGCTGGAGCAAACGCGCTTTGATCGGGCCCATTTTTTCCGTTTCGGAAATTTCTCGCTGGATTTTGAAATTGTTTACTACGTGCTGTCCCCCGATTACAACGTTTACATGGATATCCAGCAGCAGATTAACCTGTCGCTGATGGAGCAGTTTAACGAAGCGGGCATTGAGTTTGCTTTCCCCACCCAAACGCTGCACGTTGCCGGCGCGCCTGAGCGCAGCGCGGTGCGTACGGAGCTGGTTGAGGTGGGAAACGGCCGTAGCTAAGCCTCAAAGCAAAACCTCCCGCAGGCTCCGACCAGCAGTTACCAATTAGACGAAACCTGCGGGAGGTTGGGGGGGCGCAAATTAAGTGGTTTTGGTCACCTTATTCAAACCGCGCGGCGCTTCCGTGTTGTATCCCTTGACGCGGGTGAGATGGTAGGCAAAAAGCTGTGCCGGAATGATGCTGACCAGTGGCGACAGCCATTCCGGCAAATCGGCCGGCAGGGAAATAGGAGAGTTGGCCAGCGCCAGCGTTGCTTCATCGTTGCTGATGATGAGCAGCTCGGCCTGTTTCTCTTCCGCTAACTTTTGCAGCAAGTTGCGCATGTCGGCCAGGACAGCCCCGCTGGAAGCCACAGCCATAACGGGGAAGCCGCGCTCAACGATAGCAATCGGGCCGTGCCGAAAATCGGCGGAGGAGTACGGCTCGGCAACGACATAGGTGAGTTCCTTGAGCTTGAGCGACCATTCGAAGGCGGTAGCGTAGTTGTAGCCCCGCCCCAGGACGACACATTGTTCCATGTAGCGGAAACGCTGGGCCAGTTGGCCAATCGTGTCATCGTGATTGAGCACGGCCGTTCCCCATTCCCCCAACTTTCCAATCGCCTCAAACCGATCCTGTGCCTGACTCCAGGCGGCCGACAACATGGCGATGGCCAGAAGCTGGCTGGTGTACGTTTTGGTGGCGGCCACGGCCGTTTCCACCCCGGCGTGAATGTTGAGGACATAATCGGCCGTTTGCGCCAGCGGCGAATTGGGCTCATTAGTGATGGCCAGCGTGGGCTGCCCCTGCTGCTTGCCCTCGGCGACCACGTTCACGATGTCGGGCGACTGTCCCGACTGCGAAATGCCGATGACCAGTGCGCCGCGCAAACGGGGCGGCTGCCGGTACAGGCTAAACAGCGACGGCGTGGCCAGCGTCACCGGCAGCCGATTCAGCGCCCCCCACAAATAGCTGGCGTACCGCGCCGCATTGTCCGACGTGCCCCGGGCGGCAATAAAGGCGTGTTGAATGCTGTTTAGCGGTACCGATTGGGCAATTGCCTGAACAACCTCCCGGTTTTGTTCATAACTGTGCTGCCAGACGGCCGTTTGTTCCAGAATTTCAGCGTGTAAAGTCATGGTATCTCCTGCAAATTTATAAGGAACACAGAGTTACGCAGAGGATACACAGAGCTGCACAGAGGAAAAATCTGCGAAATCTGCGAAATCTGTGGATTATTCTTTTTGGTAAACAATCTTCCCGCCAATGAGGGTAATATGTACCTGCAAGTCAGGGGTAAGCAGCAATAGATCAGCGTCACAGGTGGGGGCGAGGCGGCCTTTGTGCGGCAAGCCGAGCAGGTTGGCGGGCGTGCTGGTGATGGTGGGCAGCGCATCGGCCAGCGTGCAGCCGGTAAAAGTGATGAGATTGCGCACGGCCGTATCCATCGTCAACAAACTTCCCGCCAGTGTACCAGAAGGTAGCCGTGCTGTGGTCTCATCCACGATCACCTCATGATCGCCCAAAGCATAGTGACCCGGTGGCATACCCAGCGCCGCCATGGCGTCGGTGACTAAATTGAGACGGCCGTTGCCCGCCAACCGCCACACCAATTTTACCAGTTCGGGATGAACGTGCTCGCCATCGACAATCAGGCCAATGGTAAGTCGCGGGTCGGCCAGCAGCGCGCCGGCAAGACCCGGTTCCCGGTGATGCAGCGGCAGCATGGCGTTGAACAGGTGCGTGCCGTAGCGAATCCCAGCCTCGAATCCGGCCCTGGCCTGAGCAAGGGTTGCCGTGGAATGCCCGGCACTGACGACCACACCCCGTTTGGTGAGCCATCGCACGACGTCCAGCGCATTATCCAGCTCTGGAGCCAGCGTCACCAGTCGCACGCCGTTTTCGGGCGTCCAGGTGGCTACTTTATCGACAGCAGGCAACTGCAAATAGGCGGGATTGTGCGCTCCTTTTTTGTTGGGGTGCAAAAATGGTCCTTCGATGTGTAGCCCCAAAGGCGTGGCTCCTTGAAATCCAGAAGGCGGACTGCTGGTGATAATTTCTTGGGCGGACTGAACGGCCGTTAACGGCGAGGTAATAATCGTGGGCAAAAAGCTGGTCACACCCATGCGCGGCAAATAATCGGCCACGGTCCAGATACTCTCCGGCTCAGAGGTAAAATCAAGCCCAATTGCCCCGTTGAGCTGCAAATCTATAAAGCCGGGGACCAAATGTAGGCCGGAGGCGTCTATACACCACAAATTTTCTGGTTGTTCGATTTGGCTGCTGGGAGCGACGGCTTGAATACGGCCGTCCACAACCAAAACTGCGCCATCCTCAATCACCTCATCTGGCGTATAAACCGTAGCGTGCTCAATGCAAATCACTGATTACTGACCTGCTGAACAGTGTTCACCGACTAATCCATGCCCAAATTCATACAACTCCCCCAACCGTACCGGCAATCTACCCTGGAATGGAATCTCGTCAAAAAGCGCGGCGGCCAGGGCGCGCATGGCGCTGGGCAAAATGCTGTAGGTGCAGATGTGCGTTTTGGCGTCGGGGTAGACGGTGAGATCGTACGGCGTGCGCAGGGCGATGGTGATGGTGGGCACGGCCGTTCCCAGCAACGCCTTCACCAATACCGCCTGCATTTCGTCCATCGCGGCGCTCAGCGTGCCCACGATGAGCAAATCGTATCCGGCGGCTTTTTCCCGTAGGCTGGTAATTTCATCGATGGTGGGCGGATGGTTGGTGATAAATTCGTCAACGTGGGGGTGATGGGCGCGTACGGCCGTTGCCAGCGTCGGCGTGATAAACGAAGAGGTGTCGGCGGGGGTCAAATCTTTGGGCCGGGGCATGATGACGGCAATGCGCGCCTCGGACGGCAGGTGCAGCGGCAGCAGCCCGGCGTCGTTGCGCACCAGAGTGACCGAACGATTGGCCACCGTTTGCGCCAGTTCTTGATGTTCGGCGCAGGCCACCACCTCCAGCGGCGGCTGGACCATTTGCCCTATCCACCGCTTCAGCGCCATGATCCGCGCCAAAGACGGCTCTAAATGACAATCTTCAATCAGTCCGCGTGAAAAGGCCAGCTGCAGCCCGGCGTAGAGCCGTTCCTGGACTTCTTCATCATTGGTCAGCAGCAGCAAATCGATCTCGGCGCGCACGGCCGTAATCACGTCCACAATCTGTCCCGCCCCCTGCGAGATCGCCCCCATGTCCAGCGCGTCGGTGATGACAATGCCGTCAAAGCCCAGCTCGTCCCGCACAAAATCGCGCATCACGGCGCGGGAGAGGGTGGCGGGCAGCACCAAGCTGCCGGTGAGGGCGGGGATGGCGAAATGGCCGCTCATGATCAGTTTGGCTCCGGCATCGATCGCGGCGCGGAACGGCCGTAACTCCACCGCCGCCAAACGCGCCCGGCTGTGGTCAATAAGGGGCATGGCGTAATGGGAATCCACTTTGGCCTCCCCCTTGCCGGGGAAATGTTTGATCGTCGCCGCGACGCCCTCGGCCTGCATTCCCGTCACCAACGCGGCGGCCATCTCAGTAGCCAGCGCCGGATCATCACCAAAGGCGCGAATGCCGCAGGCGGGATTGTGCGGATTACTGTTGATGTCACAGTTGGGCGCATAGTTGACGTTAACGCCCATGGCCGCCAGCTCGCGCCCGATGGCCTGGCCCACCTGCCGCGCCAGATCGGCGTCCCGCGCTGCCCCCAAGGCCATGTTGCCGGGGAAAAGCGTCGTTTCTTCGCCCAGGGCGTTGAGCTGCCCGCCTTCCTGGTCGGCAGCGATGATGAGCGGTGGCTGGTTGGCCTGAGCGGCGATGGTTTGTAATTCGGCCGTCAGCGCCCGTACCTGGGCCGGGGTTTGTACGTTTAGGGGGCGAAAAAGGGTGAATCCGGCAGACGGCCGTTCCCCCAGCCAATCTCGAATCCGCTGCGGCACTTCAAACCCTTCAAACGCCAACATCAACTTGAAACCCAATTCGTTCTTCATCAATAAGCTCCTGCAAGAATGGACCAATTTCCGAAATTGGTCCAATCTTTAACCTTTAACTGATCCCGCCAGCAGCCCGCGCACAAAATACCGCTGCAAAGAAAAGAAAACAAGCAGCGGGATGACCATCGTCAAAAAAGCCCCGGCAGTGAGCAAATGCCATGCCTCCCCCTTGGTGCCCACCATTGCCGACAGCCGCGAGGTGACGATGGCCACGTCCGGATTGGTGCCCAAAAATACCAGGGCCACCAGTAAATCGTTCCACACCCACAAAAATTGGAAGATGGCAAAGGAGGCAATCGCCGGCACCGACAGCGGCAGCACCAGCCGGGTAAATGCCGTGTAGTGTGACGCCCCATCAATGAAGGCCGACTCGAACAGCTCCCCCGGCAGCTGCGAAATGTAGCTGTAGAGCAAATAAATCGCCAGCGGCAGGCCGAAGCCGGTGTGGGCCAGCCAGGTGCCCAAAAAGGTGCCGTTCAGCTCCAGGCCGG
>CALBTC010000315.1 GCA_937967805.1 uncultured Anaerolineaceae bacterium | reverse complement strand
CTGGGCCAGAATCGCTTCCTCAGAGCCGGCGAAAACCACCTCAAAGGGCATCCCCAAATTGTTGATGATGTCGGAATCATACTGCACAAAGCTGGGATCGCCCCCCAGGAATTGGCCCAGGTCGCCGGTCTCGGCCGTGGCAAACATTGCGGCCGCTTCCGGCTGGGTGAATCCTTCCCAGGTCGCCAGGTTGGGATCTTGCTCCAGCACATAGCTGGGCATGTACCAGCCGATGCGCCCGACGGGGCCAAGCAGCCCGCCATGTTCTACGGTGCCTGCTTCCTCAATAAATTCCGCGACGTTGGCCGCATGGCCGGAGGGCCATACTTCCAGGCTGGCGTGGGCATCACCGGCGGCCAGGGCCGGCCATTGCAGGTTTTCATCCAGCGAGATGACTTCAACGGGATAGCCCAGCTCATCCTCCAGCAAAATCTTGGCCACGGCGACGTTCAGCTCAGAGGCAGACCAGGCATTTTCCACCAGCGTGATGGTCATCTTTTCTTCAGATTCAGCGGCTTCATCGGCCGGTTCTTCGGCGGCTTGGTCGCCTGTCTCTTCACCGGCGGTGTCGGCGGCATCGCTTTCGGCAGCGGGTTCTTCACTACCGGAGCCACAGGCTGCCAGCAGCAAAGCCGCCAGCAGGAGGAACAACATTAAAAACTTCCAGTTACTTTTCATGGGCTTCTCCTTCCTAAAAATAGAGTTCTTGACAGGTGACGGAGTATAGCAGTCAACAGATTTGATGGCGACAAAAAAATGTAAGGTTATGCGCGTTTGGCCCGCTGTTCTTGAGGTGTTCATAAAGACAAATTCCCTTTTTGTTTATACGTACTGGCTCGTGACCGACTGTTTGGCCTGCTTCAACTCTGCCGGCGTGCCGGCGAACAAGACCTGCCCGCCCTTGCTGCCGCCTTCCGGCCCCAGGTCAATGACCCAATCGGCGTTGCGCACCACGTCCATGTTGTGTTCAATGACGATCACTGTATTGCCTGCGTCCACCAGCTTATTGATAACCCCAAGCAGTTGAGCGGTGTCCGCCTTGTGCAGGCCGGTGGTGGGCTCGTCCATCACGTAGATGCTGCCTTCCTTGCGCAGCTCGCTGGACAGCTTGATGCGCTGGCACTCGCCGCCGGAGAGCGTGTCGAGCGGCTGGCCGAGGGTCAGGTAGTCCAGGCCAACGTCGTTCATCGTTTGCAGCGTGCGCGTCACCTCCGGGATGGTGAAGAAGTCCAATGCCTGCCTGACGGTCATCTCCAGCACATCAACAATCGATATACCGTCCAGCTTATAGTTCAGCACTTCGTCCTTGAAGCGCCTGCCGCCGCAAACCTCACAGGGGGATTTTACCCTTTCGAAGAAGGAGAGGTCGGTGTACACCACGCCAAGACCATTGCAGTTGTCACAGGCACCTTTGGAGTTGAAACTGAACAAGCCGGCGTTGACATTGTTGGCCTGGGCGAATGCTTTGCGCACAGCGTCCATGACACCGGTATAGGTGGCCGGGTTGGAGCGTGGATTGGTGCCAACGGCCGTTTGGTCAACCACGATTGTATCCGGGAATTGCGAGACAAACGCCTCGCTAATAAGCGAACTCTTGCCGGAGCCGGCAACTCCAGTCACCAGTGTGAGCACGCCCACCGGGATGGCTACGCTCACGTTCTTTAAGTTGTTGACGCTCACATGGCTCAAACTCAATTGCTTCTTGGCCTGACGGAACGTCTTCTTGATAGGCATCGCCTCTTTGATGAAATTGCCGGTCAGCGTATCTGCCTTAAGCAGGCCAATATAACTGCCTTCGTAGACAATCTCGCCACCGTGAGTGCCGGCACGCGGCCCAAGATCCACAACGTGGTCGGCCACCTTGATCACGTCCGGGTCGTGCTCCACGACCAGCACCGTGTTGCCCATGTCGCGCAATTTTTGCAGCATTTTGTTGAGCCGGTGTATGTCTTGCGGGTGCAGGCCTACGCTGGGCTCGTCGAAAATGTACATCACGTCGATCAGGCTGCTGCCCAACTGTTTCACCAGCTTGACGCGCTGCGATTCGCCGCCGGAGAGCGTATCGGTCTCCCGGTTGAGCGTGAGATACGCCAGGCCGATGTCAATCAGGTTTTGCAGCCGGCGCGCCAGATTGTCCACGATCTCTTTAGCCCTTTCATCTTTGATCTCCTTGATCACTTCGATCAGTTCCCCCACTTCCATTGAAGAAAGCTCGGCGATGTTACGGCCGTTAACTTTGCAGCTCAAGACGGCTTTGTTAAGGCGCGCCCCCTTGCAGGCCGGACAGGGGCCTTCGGTGAGATATTGCCTGATTTTTTCTTGCGTTTTCTCGGAACGTGTTTTCAGGTCGCGCTCGATGTAGGAGCGTGAGAAATTGGTGATCACCCCGCGATAGGTGCGGTTCATGCCGTCATACTCGAATTTTTGCTCCTCGCCGTAGAGAAGCAGCACCATCTCCTCCTCGGTGAAGTCGGCCAGCTTTTTGTCATTGTCGAAGAAGCCGCTGGTCGGGTAGATGCTGTCGTCGAAGATCGGACCCTGAAGCGCACCTTCATTCAGCGATTTAGACGGATCGTAGAATTTTTCCACAATGGGCTGCAGCTTGCGGCCCAGCCCGTTGCATTCCGGGCACATGCCGATGGGTTCGTTGAAAGAAAAGGCATTGGCATAGCCGATGAAGGGTTCACCAATTAGCGCGAACAGCTGGCGCAGCAGGGTATAGGTATCGGTAATGGTGCCCAGGGTGGAATGCGAACCACCGCCCAGGCGCTTCTGGTCGACTACGATAGCCATGCCCAGGTTGCGGATCGAATCGGCGTCCGGCTGAGAGTAGCGCGGCAGGAAGGTGCGCACCATCATGCTGAAGTTCTCGTACAGTTGGCGCTGTGCTTCGGTGGCGATGGTGTCGAAGACGAGGGATGACTTGCCGGAGCCGGACACGCCGGTGAAAACCGTGATCTTACGTTTGGGAATACTAAGCGTAATGCTTTTTAGATTATTTTCGCGCGCGCCGCGAATCTCGATAAATTCTTGCTTTTTGCCTTCACTCATTGCTGCCACACTCATACCGTAGCCAGATAATCGGCAAGGCTTTCCAGCGCCTGCATAGCGCCCACAATGGCACCGTATTTTACGGCTTGTTTGCGCTCAGCGGCCGTGGCGAACATCAACTGCAAGGTGACTTTGGTTTTGCCATCCTCTTCCTCGAAGGTGACGGTGGTGCGTACGGGGTCAGATGCGTTCGGTGCGTCGCTGCCATAATCGTAAACAAGCCGCGATGGTTTATCCAGCTCGATAAACTTGATTTTGAATGGACGTTGGGAACCATTCCGGGCAGGCTGGCTATAGCGCCAGGTACCGCCGGGTTCCACATTCATCTCGTGTGTCGTGGCTCCTTTCGGTGCCCACCATTGTTCAATATGTTCTCGTTCGGTAAACGCTGCAAAGACGAGTTCGCGCGGAGCGTCAAGCAGTCGCGTGACGACGATTTCTCGATCATTTGTTTTGTTTGTCATTACTCATTTTCCTTTTGCATCGTATTGGGTCATGGCGCGCCATGACCCTACTTTTTCTGTTCCTCTTGAAGCTGGCGTAAATATTCGTCCAGGCGATCTAAATTTTCTTCCCAGTGCTGGCGATAAGTCTCCAGCCACTGGGCAGCATCCTTCAGCGGTGCGGCTTGCAGTTGTGCCGGGCGCCACTGGGCTTCGCGTCCGCGCTCGATCAACCCGGCATATTCCAGCACTTTCAGGTGCTTTGAGACGGCCGGCAGGCTGATCGTGAACGGCTCGGCAAGCTCCTTGACTGTGGCCGGACCCTGCGCCAGTCGGTCCAGCATGGCCCGACGGGTTGGGTCGGCTAGAGCGGAAAAAGTCTGGCTAAGCGTATCATTCACGGTCTTTACCACCTCTTGATTTACTAATTAACTAATTAGTTAAATAATAAAATATGTTTGGTAAAGTGTCAAGTTGAAGTACAGGTTAAGCTGTTCCTGGAGGTCATAGGGTAAACGTAAAGGTGCTAGGGTGATTGGTGCCAAACGGCCGTTACCATATCTACAAATCCCTGCTCCAGTGGCGTCAGCGTGCGGCCATGGCGGGTGGCAACGATAGCGTCCCAATCAAATTTGAATTTAGGTACAGGCAGCTCCACTAAGCCAAAAACGGCCGTTACCCGGCGCGGCAAGAAGGTGATGGTTTGTGGCTGCTGGGCCATGGGCAAGGCGGCGGCCAATGGAACTCGTACCGCGGCCACTTCTGCTTTGCTCATCTGGCGCAGGCTGGCAATGTAAGCGTCAAACGCCCGCCCCCAGTGGATGATGATCGGCTGGTAGTGCCACAATTGGGGGATGGCAACGGCCGTTTCCCCCACCAGCTCGTGCTCCGGCGACACGGCAACAACCATCTCATCATGCAGCCGCACCAGCGTTTGCACCTGCGCCGCGTAGCGGGGAAAGGCAGCCGCTAAAGAGAGATTTACCATCCCATCCAGCAGTTGATCAATAGCAAAATCAGAGTGCCCTGTCTCTAAGTAAAGCTCCGCCTGGGGATATGCCTGGCTAAACTGCTTCACCACCTCGGGCATGAGCGAGGCCGCCAGGGAAAAAGGACAGCAAACCGTTACCCGGCCAATTTGCCCCTGCTGGGCCAACTGCACCGCTTCTTGACCCGCCTGCAAAATGGCCACGGCCCGTTCAGCATAGTCACGAAAAAGATCCCCCAGCGGCGTCAGCACCAACGGCCGTTGCCCCCGGCGAAACAGTTCCCCCCCCAGGCTTTGTTCCAACTGCTGAATGCGGGCGCTCAAAGACGGCTGGGTTAAATTCAGGTACGCCGCTGCGTTGGTAAAACTTCCCTCTTGAATAACGGCTAAAAAAGCCTCAATTTGTCTGATTTCCATGCAATTTTTACCTGGGTGACGCGTGCTCCACCCTCGGTCACGTATCACAGCCTGCCCTGAGGCGACCGAAGGGTTTCACGCCGAATTTGACGAGCCCGAGTCAATAACGTTTTGCTTTCGGCGAAAGTAGTTAGTATACCATCCTCCTCATAGATTAATCCTATATTCCACATAGCTTCTATTTGTGGCACTTATGCAAGCAGCGTGTTAGGCTATCTGATACCTTTTTTCTAAATGATGGATACATCTATTTTTCCCCAAGGAGAATCCAGATGGCTAAGCAAATCCTGTACGTAGAAGATAATCCAAACAATGTTTTACTGGTGCAGCGTGTTGTTGCCGCTGAAGGACATCAATTGTTAGTGGCGCTTGACGCGGTGGCTGGTTGGGAAACGGCCGTCTCCCACCAGCCTGACCTCATTCTCATGGATTTGCATCTGCCAGGGGAAATGAATGGCCTCGATCTCACCCGGCGAATTAAGCAGCATCCCGCCTTGCAGCACATTCCCATTGTTGCCCTGACCGCCCACGATTCTGCTGCCGTGGAAACGGCCGCACTCACCGTTGGCTGCTCTGGCTTTTTGCGCAAACCGGCCGACCTGCGCCAGATTCGGCAAACGCTGCACACTTATTTAAACGGCGAGGAAACGGCCGTAACGGCTCAAACCCCTTCCCAAACCTATACCTTCATCTAAATATCCCGTTCCCCTGAACAAAACATGACCTATCTTACCCACCTCGCATGTTCCCTCACCCAGCAAACTTATGACGCCAACCAGCTCACCCGCCTGAGCGATGCCGGGCAGCCGCTGTTAGCCCGTTACGATCTGGCCAAAGCCCGCGCTGAGCTGGATCGCGACAAAATCATGCGCCGGCCGTCCGGCATGTGGCGCTTTCATGAACTGCTACCCGTGAGCGATCCCGACTACCGCGTTACCCTGGGCGAAGGCGGCAAACCGATCCTCAAGCTTAATAATCTAGGCGGAACGCTGGGTCTTCGCCAACTTTACATGAAAGATGAAGGGCAAAACCCCACCGGCAGCTTTAAGGCTTTGGGATTGGCAGCGGCCGTTAGCCGGGCGCTGGAACTGGGTGCCAGGGAGTTTGTCATTCCCACGGCGGGCAATGCCGGTGGCGCGCTGGCCGCCTACGCTGCCCGCGCCGGAGCAACCGCCCACGTTTACATGCCCAGCGATGCGCCACTCATCAACATTATGGAAGTGCAGATGAGCGGGGCTGATTTGCACCTGGTCAATGGCCTTATCAACGACGCCGGGCGCGAAGCGGCAGAAGCGGCTGCGGAAGGCGGTTGGTTTGATGTCTCCACGCTTAAAGAGCCTTACCGCGTTGAAGGTAAAAAGATCATGGGATATGAATTGGCAGCCGCATTCGATTGGCAGTTGCCGGATGTCATTATTTATCCAACTGGCGGGGGCACAGGGCTGATTGGCATGTGGAAAGCGTTCGACGAAATGGAGCAGTTGGGCTGGATTAGCAGCCATCGTCCCCGGATGGTGGCGGCGCAATCGGAAGGCTGCGCCCCGGTTGTAAAAGCATTCCACGATGGGGATGAAGTGACCGGCACCTGGGAAAATGCGTCTACCCTGGCTGGCGGTCTGCGCGTTCCGGCAGCCATTGGCGGCCGTTTGATGCTGCGGGCGTTACGAGATAGTGGGGGAACGGCCGTTGCGGTGTCAGACGGCCGTATTATCCAGGCTCAAAAACAGCTCGCCTCTTTGGAAGGCATGTTTGTCTCTCTAGAAGCGGCTGCCACGGTCGCCGTCTTGGAAGAACTGGTCGCTCAAGGGTGGATTGACCCAGACGAACGTGTTCTCATCTTTAACACCGGCAACGGATTGAAGCACCGTATCCTCCTGACATGATTTCACCGGTATAATTCTTGACGAATTCCCCGCCCCATGCTAACCTACGCTCACTATGAACCTGAATGTTTTCAGCTATTATGGCAACGATACCTTTTCAGCACAGACGCCGC
>CALBTC010000314.1 GCA_937967805.1 uncultured Anaerolineaceae bacterium | reverse complement strand
TTTAGGTCAGGGCGACCAACGGCCGTTAAAAACAGTGTGTCCCCTGTAATCAACGCCTCATCATTTACGAGATAACACATGCTCTCTAATGTATGGCCCGGTGTGTGAATCACCTTGACTTGAATCGACCCAACAGTGAGTACATCTTGATCCTGAGCGGCCGTAAACGGATAAGTCACCCGCTCCTGAGCCGGTAAATGAAGAGTTGCACCACTGCTTTCCGCAAGCCGTCGGCTACGAGACAAATGATCGGCATGGATATGGGTGTCTAACACCTGAGTGATTTGCCAACCATGCTGCTGCGCCAGTTCCAGATAAATCTGTGGGTCAACGGCCGCATCCACCACCACTGCTTCCTTGCCTGATCCAATCAGGTAAGACAAACATCCTTTGTCTGTACGTCGAATTTGAATGATGTGTAAGTCCGGGCTTTGCGTGGGTACAGTCGCGCTGTTCCAGGCCAGGCTCCATGCTTTCATGCCACCAGCCAGCGAAAGTGCCTCGTATCCCTGTTGGCGTAACTGGTGCGCCGCCTCCAGACTAACCACGCCAGCTCCACAGATGGTCACAACTGGTCGGTCTGGCTGTAGCTGAACCGCTTTGAGCGCTTGCGGATCTTTGCTTTTCAAAGCATCATAAGCATCCACATGGGTGCTGCCCGGTATCGACCATTCCTGATAATCTTCAGTATGGCGAATGTCCAGCACGGTTACATTTTCGCCATTGACCAGCATGTCTTGCAAGGTGTGGACATTCATTGTTTGTTCACTCATTTTTATCTCCATTTCAATTTAGTGCGTATCCAGCTTCCCGCCACTCCAAAACGCCCTCTTCCAACCGGGCGACCTGCCAGCCAGCCTGTGCCAAATCAGCCAGCGCCTCGTCGGCATAAACGCAGTAAGGGCCACGGCAGTAGGCGACAATTGTTTTGTCAGGAGGTAGTTCTTGCTGCCGTTGCGCCACTTCCGTCCACGGCAGGGAGATGGCTCCGGGGATGTGCGCGGCTTCATATTCCACAACCGGGCGCACATCCAGCAGAATGACTTCGTCGTTGGCGAGCCGGGTTTGCAGTTCAACGGCCGTTATCCCTTCAAACTCATGGCGTCGTGTACGATATGCATCCAGGGCTCGATCTACCTCAGCCAATTGTTGTTCGGCCACAGCTCGCAGTTGCAGCCACAACTGAGCCACCGCTGGATCCGCCAGGTGGTAACGAATATACTGCCCTTCCCGCACGGCCGTAACCAACTGTGCTTGTTTGAGCCGCTGTAAATGCTGCGAAGTATTGGCCACAGACATATGTGCCTCATGCGCCAGTTCTTCGACGGTGCGTGGTGCTTGCACAAGTAAATCGACCAGCTCCAGCCGGTGGGGATTCGCTAAGGCATTGGCAATCTGGGCAAAAAGACGGTACAGATTTTCTTTATTATGGTGTGCCATTTTTACTCTCGACTTGTTGTGATAAAGTTGTATTCAAATATTCAATATATTTATTGAATACTATAGCCAAAAAATAATTTGTCAACTGCTTGGGGGGATTAGTTTTGTATGATCTCGGCATTTTGTACGGCCGTAACTGTGGCGCCGTTAATCATTTGCCCGTAAATTTTGCCCATCTGCTCTACAGGATAGGGCATCCCCTCCCTAAGCCAATACTCAATCAATGCTAGCAAAGATGTCGCGATGTGATTGGCGGCCACCACATCCGGGATGAGGCAGTTTTCTCGGTGAAGCAGATCGCAGGTTTGCAAAAAAAGCTGGGCGATTTCTGCCTGCACCTGCCTGCGAATGGGGGCTGCACCTGAACTTTCTAGCAAAATGCGGAAAAGGTCTCCATTTTCAGCCACATGACTGAAAATTATGGAACCTTCTGCATCCAGCGGGTAGGCGGCACTTTGGGCAGCCAGCTTTTCAATTTCAAGGCGAAGTGCTGCCATACCATCCCCCAATACTTGCATCAGCAACTCATCAATGTTGTCGTAATGGCGGAAAAAGGTAATGTAGGCCACCTCGGCGCGGTCAGTTATATCCTTGATGGTGATTTGCTCGTAAGCTTTTTCCAGAATGAGCGAAACGAGGGCATCACTCAACAGGCGACGGGTGCGCTTCACACGGGGATCGATTTTTTCCATTTCTGTATCATTTCCTGCTGAAATATAACTTATGTTATACCTTCGCTTTTTTCCTGATTGACGTCAGTTAATTTGTGTTATATTGTGCAACTTAAGTTTTACTATATAACATATCTTTCTGGATGACAAGGAGTTAATCAGATGAAAACAAGTGAACTTTTCGCACAAAGAGCGGCTCCTGAAGCTTGCAAAGTTGGGTATCCAACGGTGTCGGCTCGCTTTGAATGGTTGCTAACAACGGCCGTTCTCTGGCTGCTGTTTGGCGTGTTCCTGGATGGCTGGGCACACAATAACGTGCCCGATTTAATCGAGACCTTTTTTACCCCCTGGCACGCTGTTCTTTACAGCGGTTTCGCAGCCACAGTGATGGTCTTGGTCATTGGATATATCGGCAATTTGAAAGCGGGCTATCATTGGCGGCGTGGTTTGCCAAAGCCGTATTTATGGTCAATCGTCGGTGTGTTGATTTTTAGTCTGGCCGGTAACATGGATTTGATCTGGCATGCGTTATTTGGCTTTGAAGAGGATGTGGAAGCATTATTGAGTCCATCACATCTGTCGTTGGCGGCAGGTGGGATATTGATCACCAGCACGATTCTACGGACAAAATGTCAAGATATAGCGGTAAGAGAATATGCTAGCTGGCGTACCTTCACCCCACTTTTCCTTTCCTTCTTTTCTGTCTTGGCGATTCTCACCTTTTTCGGCCAATTTGCCAATGTCTTTACCCATCCCAATTTATTTACTGATTTGCCCTCTGCCAACGATCCATTCTTCTATGATGTGACGTTGATCAGTGCGGTGCTGCTGCCAACCGCTTTAGTGATGGGTTTCACCCTGGCTTTCTTGCGCCGCTGGACGGTGCCGTTTGGCACAGTGACGGCAATTCTGTTTGGCAATGCCTTGTTGATGCTGGTGCTCAATTGGGACCAGTCACGGCCGTTCTCCCTGATTTTAATAGCCCCGCTGGCCGCCGGATTGTTGGGTGATATTGTTCTGAGACAATGGCAAACAACAGGAGCTTCATTGGTCTGGTGGCGAGCCTTTAGCTTTTTGCTGCCATTCACTTTATTTGCCTTGATGTTTGCGGTACTGATCAACGGCTTCGGCATTTGGTGGCGTATTCATATGTGGCTGGGTGTCACCATTTTGGCCGGACTGGTTGGCCTGGGGCAAAGCATCCTCATCCTGTCGCCGTTTCCGACGGCTGTGGCTCCCTGGTATGCAAATTTATTGGAGGAAACTTCCCGTGACGAATCAATTAGCTTCTAACTTAACATGTTTGTCCAAGGAGAATCTACAGACAGCTTATGACGAGATGGCTCCGGCGTACAACCGACTGCTGTGGGTTGACCAACATCTGCTCGGGGTGAAACGCATGCGCCGACAATTGATGAGCCAGGCGACTGGAGACGTGTTGGATGTGGCTTGTGGTACAGGTTTGAACTTTGCATGTTTTGGCAAAATTGCTTCGTTGACGGCCGTTGACCTCAGTCCGGAAATGCTGGCCATCGCCGCTAAAGAAGCAGATAAAGTAGGCATTGGCGCCACCTTGCTGCCAATGGATGCTGAAGCACTGATCTTCGCTGATAATAGTTTTGATACGGTGGTGTCTGCTCTATCGACCTGTACGTTTCCGGATCCAATCGCTGCGCTGCGCGAGATGGGACGGGTGTGCAGACCGGATGGACATATATTGCTATTGGAACATGGGCGCAGCAGTTTACGGCCGTTAGCCCACTATCAAGATCGCAAAGCACAGGCCCATTACGAAAAAGCAGCAGGCTGCCGCTGGAATCAAGAACCGACAGCCCTCGTCACGGCAGCTGGTCTGCAAATAGTTTTGGTACAAAGAGCCCGATTTGGCATTTTTTCGATCATTCAAGCCGCAACAAATTAGAGGCAAGCTTGAACATGGCGATGGAGGAAAAATACATTGATGACAAGGGATTCATCCAGCAAGGCAAGTTGCCAGGGGAAAGTTTTTTTGTCTGGTTTTTGCCTGCGTGATGTTCGGGATTGAGGTGGAAAGATAAGCGACAGTTGGACCTCCTAATTGTGAATCCCGCCCTGGTGGCACCTGGACTCGTCAATGGACCCAAAGCGTTTCAGGCACCACTCAGGCGGGATGATGTCCAGGCCCAAACCTGTCTTTGATACCAAAACCAACAAGCCAGAATAGTTACAATCCCAATGCCACCGATTAACAGAAACACATTTTGTGTGTTACCGGCTTGCGGCCACAAGGCTGTGCTACCTGTTATTATCGCCAACGAAATGATCCAGGTGATGCCTAGCAGTGCTTGCACAACACCAAACACATATCCCTGCATTTTCAACGGCGTTAACCTCTGCAGGATTGTAATCACGATGATGCTAAGGCTGGCTTCGGCCACATGGATAAGCCCGATTGCTACCAGTATGAATTCCAGCGTGTCGAGCAGTCCGATAAACAAGGCTCCAATTGGCATTAACAAACCGGCAAGCAGTATGATGGTAGATGGAGTTTGCCATCTGGCCTGCACGACAGCAATTACGGCTCCAACCAGTCCGCCGAGGCCGACAGCGGCAAAGAAAATTCCGCTTCCCTCAAAACCCAGACCTAGGTCATGAGCCAGCGGCGTGATCAATGGCATAATGGCCCCCATGATCAGTGTGATATGTACCAGACACGAAAGCACCCGACGGATGGGACTATGTTGGCGAATGAACTGCCAACCGGCGCGTATTTCTTTCCAAATAGTCGCTGGTTCTTCTTGCGTTCTTTTTGTCGGTTCTGGCATGAAGAGCAGTGGCAGCCCAGATAGCAACAGCCCTGATCCAGCTAGGAGGAGAGCGGTTTGGAAATCATTTGTCTGCAGCATAAGGGCTGCGCTCAGGGCTGGCCCGATGATAAGCCCAAGGCTGGTTACAAAGGAGATTGATGTATTGGCCGCCACTAAAGTTTCTTTGCTACTGGTAGCTGAGGCCAGTGCCAGTCGTGCCGGGATTAATACCAGGCGGGCCAACATAATCAGAAACGCCAGGGCATATACAATTGAAATGGTTTGTCCGTGAAGCAACCCAATCACCAGGGCAGTCTGGACCACCGTTGCCAAAATGGCTGCTCGACGCTTACCTAAACGATCCACCAGGCTCCCTGCCCAAAGGCCCAGCAACACTTGAGGGATGGCCTGCAGCAATAAGACGCCGCCTACCGCCGTTGCCCTCCCCAGTTGGTAAGCTTTTTCCAAAAGTATGACATACACACTGTTCCCGGCAATTTCAGCCAAAATTGTAGATAGTAACAGAAGGAGGAATCCTCGCTCCCAAAACACATCAAATAAATGTAATCTCTTCAAAGAGAAAGTCCGGATTGCCACGACATAACTCATAAGTTCCAATACCTCACAGACACTCATTCATCTGTGCCAGCCCTGGCAATTGGCTGGCAATTGTTTCACTCAAGGTACTTTGGCCTCGTTTTTGCAGTCTCTAAAGACCCAACCGGCTCAACAACCGCTGCCCACGTTCGAAAAACAACAGGCCACCGATAATCAAGCCCCCCACAACAGCCATCAAAATACCACCCGTCACGAAAAAAAAACTATATTTTACTACACAAAACAAAAGGAATGGACGATCCAGATTCAGGCACAGCAGGTCACAAACAATCCCTAAAATTATCGTGGCAAGCAACGTGGTTGCCACGATGGCCGACCAGCCTTGCCAGCGCCCAACGACAAACAGATTTATAAACGTCCCCACTGTTGCCCCCATGCCAATGCCGCAAAAAACGATTGTCCACAACAGCTTGTTTAGCCAGGGACCGTCGGGGAACAAAATGAGGCCAAAAACAACAAAGATAATGAATTCGGCCGTCACAGAAAGCGCGATGCTGATGATTAACGGCCGTAAATATCGCTGACGTTCCGATAATGCTAACAGTTGGGTGTGTGCTAAGCGCGCCATTGTTCTCTCCCTTATCCGTATGATGCTCTCAGGATACAATAGACCAGCAAACGACAGAAGCGCGATTTTGCCTAATTGGATCGTAGGTGGTTTCACCTAATTGACCCGACTATAGGCCATTTGGCCTATTTGATGGCAGGCTATTTGATCGTCGCATCAGTTGAATGTATTGTTTATAATCCGAGGCACGATTGGCCAGGTTGAAGCAACCGATTAAATTATTGGAGGAACAATAATGAAAAAAAGGCTTCTTATCATGTTTGTAGCAATGATCCTCACGCTTTCCGCGGTCCCATTTGTAGCGGCTAGCGGCGCTCCTGTGGGTGGTTGCCCGGATGATTTCCATCTTCACGAAGTAATGGATCATGATCACGATCATATGGGTCCACATAAGCACGTCGGGAATGACAAGGACCTCAATGGAGATGGTTGGATTTGTGGCAAACACGTGGGAGTAGATGGCTCTATCCACGTTCATATTGACAACAACGTTCCCCTGCCTTAACTGGTTCACATACGATTATGCAGCAGACTGAAACAACGGCCCTTACCACCCTAACCGAACGGTACACAACCTTGTTACACGCCTCGCTTTTCGTTCTGGGCTTTTCTCTCATCTTTGTCGTTGGTTGGGGTGGAGCTGCCACACTGCTAGGCCAACTCTTTGGGGAACTCAAGACGATTATCGCGCGCGTCGGCGGTGTCGTGATTATTGCCTTTGGCCTGTTCAACCTGGGCATTCTCAAAATCCGCTGGCGCTACTACGATACACGCCCGCAGTGGCAAACGAACAGCAGCAACCGCATGGCTTCT
>CALBTC010000313.1 GCA_937967805.1 uncultured Anaerolineaceae bacterium | reverse complement strand
GTATACTGGTTGTAAGACTTCTGTTCAGTATCAATATACAAGGCTTGTTCGGATTGCTCAGAGATAAAGCCTACTTCTGCCATCAAATCTTGAACTCACTGCCAAGTGCCTTCTGACGTATCATGGTAACAGAGCGAAAGCCATCGCCCTGGCTTCAGAACACGAAAACATTCAGACATTACTTCCCGCATGGCTCTCGCCCAATCCACTTCACTCTTATTCCTGGTATTGTTAACAATGATCTCCTGGTCATGCCAGGAAGTATTTAAATTTAGCCAGGCTTCCAGAACAAAATTCAGTTCCCCATATTGGACATTATTTGAATAAGGCGGATCTGTATAAATATAGTCAATCGAATTTGATTGGATTCCTGCTAGCTCAGCAGAGCTTTGCGTAGAAATCAGGCACGATTGAGTTGAAACCACATCGTTGATGGCCTGAATGCCTTTTAAATTGCGTTTGAATTTGTTTCTAAAATATTTGCTGACGTTTTCCTCTGAATATACTGGGGACAAATAATATGTTCCCGGCAATGTCATGTTGGGAAAAGAAGATGAAGGATAATACCGCTGCATTTTGCTCAACGGCAACAAATAACCAGTCATAGATACTTTGAAAACATGTTCCATTTCTCCCAAATCAGACTTGTTAATCGCATCAAACAAGAGTGCAATTGCCCATAAGTTTCTTTTGGTAAACAATTCGACAACAGTACGGAAATTGCTTGTGCCCGCCCGCCACTTATCTCCCCATGCCTCAGTATCAGAAGCCACATTCATCATACGATGGGGTGGGGTCCAATACGGGATCCTTCTTTGATCAATCTCTCTTAGCTTCCCTACATCATACCTTTCAAAATAATCCCGTTTCTTGGGATTTGGATCATTGTAACGCCGTTCACCTCGTTGAGGTTTACATCCGTCTTGGCACAAATAGCTAACAAGGACTGGAACCGCTTCGTATCGCTCACTGTTAGTGCTTACCTCTTCAACGACACCATTTTTATAACAAACGGGACAGGCATTAATTTTCTTTGGTTTACCTTTAGCAGTCTGGCCTTCTGCCTCAACACAATCAAACAAGGCAACTTTGTTCAAGCATCGTGGACATTGATATTTATGTGAGAAAACCATGTGCTCGTTTAGCGCACGTCCATCACAGCGATCACAGCGCGTTTCATAAAGCCATTCCAACTCCGACTTTACCTGCCTATTTAACCTGTCAAATGCTTTTTGCAATTCTATAGTGTCTAAAGAAGTGCAGTAATGTTTTGTGATCAACGTGGCTGCCGGAGAAATATCAATCGCGATAGCGGGCCTCCCTTCAATCAAAGAGGCTAAAGCCGTCCCGCCTGAACCACAAAACGGATCTAGGACAATATCTCCCGCCTGTGTGTAATGGCGGATATATTTGCGAATCGCATCATGAGGTTTCTTCCCCTGATAGCCATGCATATTGTAAATAGCCGTGTTTTTTGTCGTTTTGATCGGCTTATCATAAGGAGCAACACGATAATCATCGTTATTGGGATCATATGGCTTGGCGTGTTTCGCAACAAAGCCTTCCAACTCAGGGTTTGGGCCAGGGGTATAGGAAACTTCTGAATCTGCGGACTTATTACGCCGAAATAAAGACGCTTGTGCATATGCCTGTTTGCTCATTGGTTCAAATCCCTTATGTTTTCAGGCCTTGCGGCACTTTACCCATCAAGAAGTTTAGTTTAGAGTCCAGGCGGCGGCGCAGCCGGGTGGTATCCAGCTTAATGCGGATGTCGGTTGTCTGGCTGACGCGCACGTTCTGCCCATTTTGACGGTAGCTCAAAATTACCGTCACCGGCAGCACTTTCTCCCCTTTATCCCGTTCTTCCGGTCCCACGTCGCCCAACTGCGGTGTCCAGGTTGCCGTATAAACGGCTCGATCTCCCTGGAAAATCTCGCGCCGCGTCGGGATATCTGCCCCACTAAATTCCAACAGAACCGACAAATCCGCTCTCTTTTTCCCCTGCACGGCCACCACAATTTCTAGCGTCACTGGCTCATCTTCCGTCACGGAACCACCCGGATTCAACTGCTCGATTTGCAGCAGAGGTCGGGATGTTTCACGCGGCCCCAGCACGACCATCGGTACCAGGCACTCTGCCAGGCTCAGCCCGCCATGCGTGTATTTATCCGGCTGCCGGTGTCCCTTGTGCCGCCGCAGCGTGTAACCAGGTCGGGGGAATAAGATGTAGTTGATAGCTGTACTGGATAGGGTAGGGCTGGTAGCCGGAATACCCATAACGCGCACGTCAAAATCAATCACTTTCTTTTCATCAGCGCCGCTTAACTTCTGCTGGGCGCGGGCATTGCGATACTTCACATCATAATGGTCAACCACCGCAGCCGCCGGAACGGTGACCGTCCGCGTAGGTACCGGGCGGAAGCCGTGGTCGCTGGTAATGAATACCAGGGCATCCTCCGGCAAATCCCGCAAAACGCTGCGCACATCCTCACGGATAATGGCCTTCACCGTGTTGTCGTAAATAAACGCCAGCTCCTGCTGGTTGTCATGCAAGTTCTTGTCGGTGAAATTGAAGACAATGTACTCCAGTTGGTCAGAGACATAGCGTACCGTCATCCCCGATGCTTCGGTATCGTCATCCTTTTCAATTTTGAAGTTGAGCCGCAGCCCCATATTTTGCTGCAGCCAATGCTCCAGCAGCTTCAGTTCACTCTGGGAAACAAATTCATTCGGCAGACAGCCGGCGCTAATCGCTTTTCGGCTGAGCTGCGTCTCCGTAGGCAAAATGGCGCTGCCCGGTCTTTGGGCAACCAGATCGTATTTTTCCAGCAGCACCGGTCGCAAAAATTCTTCCCAGGCGTCCGGGCGCAGCCCATCAAAAACCAAAATCACTGCCTTTTGCCCTGACTGTGGATCCCAGTACGCCTGCAGCATCCGGGGCAGAAATTGGTGGGTGAAGATAACTGGCGCATCGGCCTGCCAGATCCAATCCGTGTAATGAAGCCGGTAAAAATCCTGGAAGCGCTGGTCTAACAAGTTCTGCACATCTTCCACGATCCCCACAATTTCCTTGAACTGCGTTCGGGCGCTTTCCCATCGCGCGCGCAGTTCCGGCCAGAAATCATCCGGCTTGATGGGCAGCATATTGCCCACGCGCAAACTGCGCTCCAGATCAGAAAGGTAATAGTCCAACCGGTTTAGTCGGTCCTGATTCCACAGCTTGTCAAAAGTCTCAAAATCAAGGTCAGCAGCCGATTGCACCTTAAACTTCTGTGCGTAATCAGCCATCTGGTCCGTCAGGGTATACACTTCCAAAGCGCGGCGATAAGCGCTTTCCAGAGCCTGCCAATCATCTGTCAGTCGGCGCAGCACGGGTAAGTCTGTTGCGCCGGCCTGCTCATCCAACAGTGCCACCACCTGCCGGTGAAACATCAATCGACGGTTTTGAATCAAGTCTGCCAGTAAGGAAACCAGCGCCAGACTGCGTACCAACACGGACAAACGCTCTTGTTTTAAGGCGGTCAGTGCTTGTTCCGAATTATCCAGTTGCAGCCGGTCCCGCAGCAGGAATGTCAGCCGATCCTCCGGCTCCGCACACAAGAACTTCTCCGCACGCTGCACATCGGCAATGACGTGATCCGGATCGACCTTGAGCTGATCCTGCATTGCCTGATTCAAATCTGCTTCAGGAATATCCTTAAAGGCATGCAGCGACGGATCCAGATTGCTGAGCAACAGCTGGTTTTCGAGCTGATGCTGGTGCATCAAAGCCGCCAGGGTAAAGGCCATGATCACCTGATCCGGATCGCGCTCCAATAACCAGCAGAAGGGGCGGGGGGCCTGCCGAATCGCCTGGTTCAGCGTATCCATCACATCCTCAGGCAAAAGCCGCTGCAGTTCCTCCAGCGCATGGTGCTGTTCCAGACATAGTTTGCGTACTTCGTTGACGGTCGGCCGGGCAAACGGATTGATTTTCAGCGTTGCCCCCAACGCAATTTTATACAAATCACTATCGGTGAAGCGCGTAGAATGAACATGGCGCAGTTGGTTATAGGCGGTCAGCGCATCCGGCAAATTTGTCAGCAACAGCCGGGAAATATTGCGGTTATTCGCCAGATCGGGCCAATGGCTGTCGCCAGTCGTTTCAATCAGAAAATCTCGCAAGGAAAGCGCAACCTGATGCCGCGAATCTGCCATGACATCCAAATCGGGGTAGAAAAGCGGCATTTTGGCATTACGACGGCTGCGGTCCACCAACAAAACCCGCGCATCGGATTCATCGCGGATATTTTCATACATTTCCCGCAAGCCCAGATTGCCGGCGCAGAAAAGAACGGTGTAGTCATTTTCCTCGGCCCAACCGTCAACCACGCGCGCACCAGCCTGGATCATGCGCTGCGGATCGCGCAGGATGATTAAAGGATCGCCGTTCAGCGGCTCAATTTTTCTTAGTATCCACTGTTCAACCATCATTCCAGCTCGATTACCGGGAGTTCATCGTCACCGGCCGTCAGCGCATCTTCCAAAAAAGCACGAAACTCGGTAACAACCTTGTCGACATCCGATGCTTCCAATGTTCGTTTACTGGGCGCAAAATCAGAAACGCGCACCTTGCGCACCTGTATCTTCTTCAAATACCGCTGCAATGTGGCGACGGCCTCTTTACTGTTAACCGTGTCCTTCCCCAGCATCTGCACCAAATAGGCCGTCATAGCCGCGGCCGTCTCTGTGGCCAACAATCCGGCAATAAAAGGATCATCCGTCCCCTGAACCAGGCGTTCCCGCAAAGCATCACTGTGCAGCAAGGTTGCTTTCTCCAACAGCGCATTATGTATCGCCTGGCGACACTGGTTCAAGGCGTCGTCGGCTTTTTGCAGCCAATCACCGGCATTCCCTAAAGTTAACGGGCTGCTCGGCGGCTGCGGCCATTCGCGTAACGTCCGCTCCAAATCGGCACGGGTCAAATGAAAGGGGAACAGCGGTTCCTGTGCCTGGGCAAAAACCGCTTGCAAACCATCCTGCCGATTCCTGCCTAACTGAGAAACGGCAGCCAGTTGTGTCAATGCTTTATAGTCAGCCCCGGCCGGTAAAGCGCGGATTTGCTGGCGAATTTCTTCTGTGTGTGCTGTCACCTGATCGAAAAACTTCAGGTAGTAGACCTTATACGTTTCGATGCCCTTCTCGACCGGTTCCAACAATTCACCAATTAAGCGTGTTTCGTTGCGCGCTAATTTATCCAAATTAGTCAGCGCCTGCTGTCCGTCGGCAAATGCTTTCTGTACCTCGCGGAATTGTGTCTCGTACGGCAGATCAAAACCAACGTATCGGGTAACTGCCCGCAGCCGCTGCCGGTGGGTATAAAAGGCTTGCGCCTGTTGAATTTCGGCTAGACGGCTGGCGAAGTCATCGACATCGCCCTGCTTTACCTGATTGGTTTCATAAACTTGATAGCCAAAGGCTTTGTCAAAGGCGTGGCGGAGGAAGGGCAGGGGATCCGCTGGATCACCGATGGGACTGCTCAGAAAAGTTTCCCATGCGGCCAATCGCTCTGCAAAAGGATTGGGCTGTTTGATCTCAGCAAAAAGATCATCCATTCCCTCTCGCAACTCTTGGATATCTGGCAGATTCTCCTTCTTATAATCCAATAATTGCCGCACACCATCCTGAATATCCGACTCCTGTCGGACTTCGCGCAAGTTTTCATCTTCCAGAAGAATGGCAGCGAAGGGGGCCAGCATTTCCCAGCCTTCCGGCGGCTTCAGCAGTTGAATCTGGTCAAAAGCATCCAGGACGGCGACCTTGAAATCAATCGTGGCGATGTTACTATAATCGATTGCCTCTACGGGCACGCGCCGGCCGGTTAGAGCAACGCGTACTTTCCCTTGTTGCACCAGACAGAGGAGATAGAGCTGGACCATACGCTTGCTCAGGCCGTAATTGCGCCCTCCTGGTCCGCCAACTCCCATAAAGTTTTTGTACAGCGTAACGGCAGGCATCAGCGCGCTAGTATCGCTCAATTTTTCCTGAATGAAGGTGAGCATGCTGGTCGTGTAGGGGCAATCGTTAATGTCCAGTTTTTTGTCATTGGGCCGCCGCATGATGCGTAAGTCAAAACCATAGTTCTGCGCTGCAGAAATGTCTTTATTCGGCTTTGCCCCGCGCGGAATTTCGCCGACCTTCACAATCCCGTTGATTACGTTGACGGCGTTGGTGTCATTAAAAGGGGCCGGCGCAGCAAATTTAAGTTCCTTGCTCTCATAATCCGTGTCCAGTACCTGCTGCACCAATGGGGCAAGAATGGCTGACAGCTCTCCCTGCACTTCAAAATTCATGCGCGAATGATCTTGTGCCGTGATACGTCCACGGCCGTAGCTATCGGGAACAATTCGGTAAATCGTTCCCATCTGATCGCGCAGCCGCTCCTGCACCCAATTCAAAACCGGCCGCGCTTCTTCCGTATCGCGACTCCCAAAATCTCTGACCAACGAACGATAGGCCGTAAAGTCGGTTAGCAGGGATTGCTCTGCGTTCGTCAGGACATCAGGAGACCAGAATATGACACGGGCATCTTTTTTGTCTCCCACTAGCTGGTCTAGCTCGTTCACCGCAGACGTATTGCTGATAAATACGTGATAATCCAGATCGGTCTCCGCACTGTTTATGGAAGGAAGCGGGTTGTGCCGCTTGGCGACGCTCAATAGATCACGCATGAAAACACGGCCGCTGATTTCACGGCCGTGCCATTTCAACATCACATCTTTCTGTGTATCGGGGGCAATATCACGAAAGATAGAGCGTAGGCCAGGCGCAAGATCAAGCGTGACCAAATTGGTTGTCACCTGCCAGCCGTCAAGCGCCAGAAGTGCGTGCCAGGCCTGCCGCCGCTCTACTTCATTTTGTTCAGCTTCTCCCCTTGCTTTCTGAAAGTGTTCGCGTGGATCTGTCCCACCGCCAGTGGGATTGAAGCGAAAACCATCTCCGATCTTTGAGACCTGGGCTAATTCAATGGCGATCTGGTCCGCCAGAATTTCATAGTGGTCGAGATTGTCTTGTAAATCGGCCGTCTGCCCTTTGTCCTGATCCTTCCATTCCATAACGGTGTTCATCAGGTCTTCATGATCAAGGCCATTGGGAGCTGTGTCTGCAATATGGAAAAGAAACAGGGTTTTGATGATTTTTTCGCAGCGGCTGCGATAAACCTTAAGCTGTCCCCTTGTGATCATATCCAGCTGATGTCGCGCAGCTTCATATGCTTTCCATTCATCCGGCCATTTGGTCTTTACCGCAGCGATTCCGCGCGTGGTACCAGAGGGATCCTCTTCATATTCCACGACATCGTCAAACAGTGACCACAGCGTAACCAGCTCGCGCGATTTCTTTTTTCGCTGGGTTTTCAACGTTTGCAGCATAAAGTACAACGCAGATCGCACGGTCGTCAGGTTGTAAGAAACGGTACGAACCAAATCTATACTCGGTGGGTAAAAGGGGAAAAATCGGCCAAACTCGTCACGCCCCACAGCTTCCGGCCAGCTAAAACTACGCTTGTAATCCTCGTAATATTGATCAATGGCAGCAGGCTCTGTAATCTCGCGCACGCGGGAAAGGGCAATGTCGTAATAATAATCTTGCTTATTAAGTAAGGGCACCAGGTCCAGTCGCTCACGGGCAATGATGTTCTTAACGCCCATCATTTTGCTTTCAATCGCCTGCTGGGCAGTACAAATCGTCCACACGGGTAAATTTTCGACTTTGGCCAGGCGATTAGACAGGACTACCAGCGTCTTTTCATCATCTGCCCGCTGGGTATCTGAGCGCTCTTTCATAAAAAGCGACATCTCATCCAGAATAAGCAGTAAACCAGCGTATCCATGTTCTAACAGTCGCTGCACCATGTGTTTGAGCACATCTTCTGTTTCAATGGGTATCTGTGGGCGGGTTTGTAAGTATTTATCGTAGAAGTCCAACAATCGCTGACCGCAATCTCTTTGCACCCCTGGATCGGGGTTGTTTTGTAGATCATTGAGAAAGTCGTTGATATCTTCCTGTTCTTCTTCGTCAAAAAAGTTAGGGTCACGCAAGAACTTCGCCAAATCGCGACGATAGCGTTCGAAATCGGCCGTATTCAGGAACCGTTCAGCCAGAATCTGTGTCGGATACAAAGGCAGCGATTTTCCCGTTTCTTTGGCAAATTGTTCAGCTACCGCATCTAACACGTACTCGGTTAATGATTTATGGCTGCCCCGAATGCCAATCGCACCACCACCTTGCCCAACCAAGGTTTTTACGGCAACAAAGATACCTTTACTCTCTTTTGCCTTTTTCTCCAGCCCATTCTCGTAAAAATTGTAGAGGCTCTCGCGGCGACCTAGTCCAGCCTCTTTTTCTTTATCACGAACAACACGCCACTCCTCTTCACCTCCAAGCGCCAATGCACCTATGAAGGAAACCAGGTGCGATTTGCCCGAACCAAATTCCGCTTGTATCCAATAGCCTTGTCCGATTGGATTGTCTTTTCGCTCTGGTAAGTATGGCGCAGCCATCTGGCGAAAAATATCGTTGAGAAAAGGCCTGACTGGATCAATCAGAAATTCTTCAACAGTACGTGTTTCAGCCTGTCGTTCCACTCTGGCGTTGTCTGAACCACCGTCGCGCCAAATGTGATTTTCAACCACATAAACACTGATAATTTTGTTTGGCACTTCGGTTATTTGATCTAAGGATCGGCGCTGGAATAATTCTGTCTGGCTCATTAGTTACTCTGTTAACTCCCACAAATGATTATCAGCTATTAGATTGGGCGGAATTGATCGTTGAAACTTCGGCGCAGCTTCATGAAACACCACGATATGTTCACCACGACGCTCCGCTGGCAAGAGAATTAAAATGTGGCTTTGGTTTGATGCACGAGTGCGCAAAACACTTAAATCCAAGTTGTATGCAAAAAGCAATTCTAACTGCTTCAGGATCACCAGGTCTGTTTGCTGCAATAAGTCATGTAACAAACCATCGAACTCTTGATTCAACCGATAGGTTACTGCGTGCGGTCTTCTTGCTTCAGCATCAACTAACTGGCGAAGATCATCATCTCCAATACGTTTAAGCAACTCACGGTTGACATTTATCGGAGCAGGAAGGAATTTATTCTGGTGATCACGCGCCTAAGCTAAATTTTCTTGCTCAGATGGCTTCGAGTCAGAATAACAGCCGAACAT
>CALBTC010000312.1 GCA_937967805.1 uncultured Anaerolineaceae bacterium | reverse complement strand
CCAGCTGACGATGACCCAGTTTGCTTTAGCTGCTAAAAAGGTGGATGGGGGGAAACGGCCGTACATCATCTTCGACGCCCATAACGCCACCTGGTCCATCTGGGAGCGGATGCGCCAGAACGCCCCCTGGTTCCTCAAGCCCGTCTATCAAATCGAGGAAAACCGCATCAAAAAGTACGAAGGCATGTTGGTGGAGCAGTTTGACCACACGATGGTGGTCATTGATCCGGACCGGGATTTGCTGCTGGCCGGGGTCCAGAATGGCAGCGCTGCTAAACTCAACGAGCGCATTAGCTCCATTCCTATTGCTGTGGATGCCCAGGTGTTGCAGCCAATTCAGCGTAAAGTGGGCTCGCGCAACATCCTCACGCTGGGCACGCTCAGCTACCCGCCCAACGCCGACGGCATCCGCTGGTTTTTACAGGAAATTTTTCCACTGGTGCAGCAGCAGGTACCGGACGTGACGCTGACCGTCATCGGCAAAAATCCGCCGGCCGATTTTGTGCAGATGGCCGAACAGTCTGGCGGAGCAATTGAAGTGACCGGTTACGTGGATGATTTGACGCCGTATATGGAAGCGGCCGCTTTGATGGTGGTGCCGGTGCGGGCGGGCAGCGGGATGCGCGTGCGTTTGCTGGAAGCGTTTGCTCGGGCCATGCCCACGGTAACCACGACAATTGGCCTGGAAGGCATCATTGCCGAGGCGGACAAGGAAATTTTGCTGGCGGACGAGCCGCAAAGTTTTGCCGAGGCGACGGTGAAATTGTTAAACGACCCTGAATTGCAGGAGATGCTGGCGGTGAACGGCCGTAAATTAGCTGAAGCCCGTTACGATTGGCGGGCGGTGCTCAAACAAATGGATGCGGTTTACGCGAATGCGGAGACAAAAAGCTATGCCTGACAGGCTGGAACAACTTCTCAAAAATCCCCGACGCGTGCTCGTGGGCATTCTAATCATTTCTGTGCTGCTGCGTGTGTTCACCGGGATTGTGTTTTACGGTAACGAAATTCAGGCGCTGCCCGGCACCTTTGATGAGGTCTCTTACCACAACCTGGCGCTGCGGGTGATGGATGGACACGGCTTTTCTTTTGGCGAGCGCTGGTGGCCGGGAACGGCCGCTAACGAACCCACGGCTCACTGGTCCTATTTGTACACCGGCTATCTGATACTGGTTTATTCTATTTTTGGTCCTAATCCCCTGTTGGCCCGCATTTTGCAAGCGATCATTGTGGGGATTGTGATGCCCTGGCTGCTGTACCGGCTGTCGTTCCGCATTTTTGCGCCGGAGGCACGGGGTGAGGGGATGTTTACCTACTCGCCGGAGGTGGCGCGGGCGCAGCGTATTGCCTTACTGGCGGCGGCGATAGGTGCGGTGTACATCTACTTTTTTTACTACACGGCCTCACTCATCACCGAAGGATTTTACATTACGGGCATTTTGTGGGTGTTTGATACGGCCGTAGCCATCACCCAATCACAACAAGTTACCACCAAACAATGGGCATTGCTTGGTCTGGCAATGGGCATTACCATTTTGCTGCGACAGTTGTTCCTGCTCTTTTTGCCCTTTTTACTGCTCTGGCTGTGGTGGGCCAAACGGCCGCGCCTCACCAGCTTTGTCTTGCCTGTCGCGCTGGTCGTGCTCATGATTGTGCCCTGGACCATTCGCAATTA
Organism: uncultured Anaerolineaceae bacterium; assembly: GCA_937967805.1. The sequence goes on along the minus strand of CALBTC010000312.1, from coordinate 21,742 downwards.
CCGCGCCTTTGACCGCATCGTGCCGCTGAATACCAACTCTGGTTTTGCTTTCTTTTGGGGCAACCATCCTCGCTACGGCACCCAGTTCATCCCCATTTTGCCCTCCGGCGAATATTACCGCATGATTCCTGAGGAGCTGCAAGCCCAGGGCTTAAACGAAGCCGAAATGGATTCGGCACTGTTGTCTGAAGCGTTGAAGATCATTATGGCCGATCCGGGGCGGTATGTGCTGCTCTCCCTGAGCCGCATCCCCAGCTACTTTATGTTTTGGCCTTCGGGCGATTCCAGCACGGTGAGCAATTTGTCCCGCGTGGGCAGCTTTGGCGTCTTTTTGCCCTTTATGCTTTATGGTCTGTTTCTCACGCTCAGGCGGTCCTTCAGTTCCTGGCGGGAGCGGCTGGCTTCGCCATTGACGCTGCTTTACCTGTTCATGCTAGTTTACAGCGGCATTCACATCCTCACCTGGACGTTGATTCGCTACCGTATTCCGGTGGACGTCATTTTGGTCATCTTTGCCGGGTATGGATTGCTGGATTTGGCGGAACGGGTGCTGGCGCGACGGGGGGCTGCGGGGGTTACGGCCGTTTCTTAGCTCTCTCTCGTGTAAGGCTTGCGGTAAGGTTAACTCAGTACCATGCAAAGCAGACCGGAACAGTTAGATTTGTCAACTTGCAGCCGGGGATGGAGTCGCCTCTGCTGAACCGACACGAACCCTATCAACCGTAGCTGATGCATTAAAAAGGTCCCCTAGACCTTTCTGGTTTTGAATTGGAAAAGTGACTTTCATGAACGTCTTGTTTATTGTGCCTTATGTACCCAATCTTGTGCGGACACGGCCGTATAACCTCATACGACACCTATCCGCTAGAGGGAACCGGGTCACAGTTTTGACCGTTTGGGCCAATGAACAAGAACGGGCCGACCTGGCTCCCCTGCAAGAAATTTGCGACGAAGTTGTTGCCGTTCCCATGCCCTTGTGGCAATCCCTCCTAAACAGCGCCCTGGCACTGCCCAGCCGCAAGCCCCTGCAAAGCGTCTATTCCTGGAAACCGGAGCTTGTTTCTCACCTCAACGGCGATTCACCCTATGACGTCGTTCATGTTGAGCATCTACGTGGCTCTCGATATGGGCTCCATTTTAGAGAAAAAAGCAGCCTGCCCGTCATTTGGGACAGCGTGGACTGTATTACCCATCTGTTTCGCCAGGCAGCCTCGCAAAGCAAAAGCCTCAAAGGGCGCTTGCGCAGCTGGCTGGATTTAGAGCGGACGGCCCGGTACGAAGGCTGGCTGCTGGACAAGTTTAATCACGTGCTGGTAACCTCCCCGGTAGATCGAGAAGCATTGCTGCGTTTAAAACCACAGGGCAGCACGCCGGCGCCCATTTCTGTGCTAGGCAATGGGGTGGATGTGGAGCATTTTAGCCCCGATCCATCAGTCAGGCGGGAACCAGCCACGCTAGTAATTAGTGGCAAGATGAGCTACCATGCCAACGTTACCATGACGCTGCATTTGGTGCATGAAATTATGCCGCACGTCTGGCAGAAGCGGCCTGAGGCCAAATTGTTAGTGGTGGGCAAAGACCCGGCGCGCGAGATTCAGGTGCTGGCGCAAAATCCTAATATTGTGGTGACCGGCACGGTAGATGCGCTGCCGCCCTACCTGCAAAAAGCAACAGTTGCCGTCGCGCCCATTACCTACGGCGCAGGCATCCAGAACAAGATTTTAGAGGCAATGGGCTGCGGCACGCCGGTGGTCACAACACCCCACGCGGTTTCGGCTCTGTGCATTGAGCCGGAGCGCGATCTCTTGGTGGCTGATTCGCCTGAAAGTTATGCCCAGGCGATTTTGTCCATTTTGGAAAGCCCGCAGCAGCAGGAGGCATTGGGGTGGAACGGCCGTCGCTACGTCGAACAACATCATCATTGGCCCAATGTGGCTGCCCGATTAGAAACAATCTATGCCGAGGCGATCGATGCTTTGTCACGCCAACTATCTCGTACCCTCGGCCTGCAGCAATGACAACAGTCGGAGTTCAGAAATCATGATCATTATTCAAACCCCATTGCGCGTGAGCTTGTTTGGCGGGGGTACCGATTTTCCATCCTACTATTTGGAACATGGCGGCTGCGTACTTTCTTCAGCCATCGACAAATATATTTTTGTCACCATCAAAAAGCGGTTTGATGCTAAATTGCGCATTGGCTACACGCGCACCGAAATGATTGACTGCGTGGACGAAATTAACCATGAACTCATCCGCGAGGCGATGCGCCTGACGGGCATTGAGCGGGGCGTCGAAATCACCACGATGGGTGACATTCCCGATCAAGGGTCTGGCCTGGGTTCATCAAGTACCGTGACGGTGGGGGCGCTGCACGCCATGTACGCCTACAAAAAGGAGCTGGTGCTCACCGAGCGGCTGGCGCAGGAAGCGTGCCGCATTGAGCGCGAAATTTTAGGCAAGCCGATTGGCATTCAGGATCAATACATTGCCGCCTATGGCGGGCTGCGTTTCATGGAGTTTACCACCAGCGGCGACGTGCTGACCCATCGCCTAGAGCTGAGCGAACGCACCATGCGCCGCCTGAGCGATAATCTGCTGCTCTTTTTTACCGGCGTCACCCGCAAGGCAGACACGATTCTTAAAGAACAAAAAACCAACATTAAGGACAAGCTCACCATTTTGGCGGAGATGAAGCAGATTGCTCATATGGCCTGCGATGAAATCCAAAAAGAGAATATTGACGCGGTTGGTACACTACTGCATGAAAGCTGGCTATTGAAAAAGCAGCTGGCTAGCCAGATTAGCAACAGCGCCCTGGATGATATGTATGAGACGGCGCGCAAGGCCGGCGCCGTTGGGGGCAAAATCTCTGGGGCCGGTGGCGGCGGCTTCTTGCTGCTGTACGTACCGCGCGGCCAGCAAGAACAGGTTCGCGACGCGCTGAGGGATTTTCAGGAGTATCCGTTTACGCTGGGCCAGGATGGCAGCAAGGTCATTTTTGATTATCAGCGTTGAGAATAATATAGGTTAGAAATCGTTTGTTTGATGGTAAGAATGGGGGTTTATAATGAGTATTGTTGCTGATTATTTTGCAAGTTTAAAGAGTACAATTGATCTGTTGGAGGAAGCGCCGATTGAAACGGCCGTATCCGCCTTACACTCTGCTCGTTTAAATGAAAAACAAATTTTTGTGATGGGCAACGGTGGCAGCGCTTCAACCGCCACCCATTTTGTATGCGACCTGAACAAAAACACCCGCGCCGATTGGCTGCCGCACTTTCGCCTGATTGGTCTTAGCGACAACATGGCCATTTTTGCTGCTTACGCTAATGACGAAGGGTATGAAAACGTTTTTGTGAAGCAGTTGGCCAATTTTTTGCGCCCTGGTGATGTCGTCATGGGCATTTCCGCCAGCGGGAATTCGGAAAACGTCCTGCGAGCCATTCAGTTTGCTAACGACACCGGCGTGAACACAACCATTGGCTTGACCGGTTTTACTTCAGGGAAGCTTGGACCAATGGTTGATATTCATATGCATGTACCCAGCGACAATATCGAACAGGTAGAAGATCTGCATCTGGTATTAGCTCATCTCATGACAACCGCGCTTAAGAATAAAGTGCAAGAGCATAAAGCGTTTAAGCAGTTGAGTTTGTAGAGTTACCAATATCATTTGTGTCAACACATCACAGCCATCATTGAACATCTTTGACGAAGCAATATTGAGCGCTAGCACTCAATATTGCTTTTACCTTTTGCAGTGAAAATTTGCCAAAGCGTTGCACTCAAGTGCTTGATAATTGAGTTATACTACTGGCGGCATGTTTAGAATTTTAGTTTGAATAGGATTGCGCAATGGAAATTGATATTAAAGAATATTTAGCTCCGTTAAGAAAGTGGTGGTGGATGATAGTTGCAACAACCTTTATCGCAGCCGTGGCCAGCTTCTTTGCCACACGGCAGCAGGTCCCCGTCTATCGTTCCTATACGCGCCTGGCTATTGGTAACTATCTGGAATCCACTGACGTGAGCAATAACGATTTTTCAACCACACGCCAGTTGGCTACTGCCTATGTAGAGATTGCCAATCAACCGGGCTTTAGCCGGGATGCAGCCCAGGCGCTGGGGTTAGATTCGCTCCCCAGAGACATTGATATTCGCCAGGTAAATGATACAAACTTTGTGGATATTACCGTGACGGATACGGACCCCACTCGTTCAATGGCCGTGGCGGCGGAACTGGCGCGTCAGCTTTCTTTGCGCACCCCTGCCGGACAGGAAAGTGAAGACACAGCATTTGTTAAAGAGCTGTTGGCGGATTATCAGGCCAAAATAGAAGATACCCGAGAGCAAATCACGGCCAAAGAAGCCGAAATTGGCGAACTGATTAGTGCCCGTGATATTTCTGTGGCCACCGGTGAGCTGAACACCCTGGAAAATAACCTGCAAAATTTGACCCAACGATACACCGACTTGCTTTCTTTGACACAAGAGGGAGCCACCAATTCAGTGCAAATTGTAGACCCTGCCACCGAGGGCACGCTGGTCAATTCCAACAGCATCATTTCTGTGATTACGGCCGCAGGCATTGGTTTTGTTTTATCAGCGTCAGCCGCTTACCTGCTGGAATATTTGGACGACACTGTGAAAACGCCAGACCAGATTATGAAACTGGGCGATATTCCCACGCTGGCCGGCATTGCCTTTATTGATTCTGAGGATGAAAGTAAGCTGGTCACTATCACAGATTCCAGGTCACCCACATCGGAGGCATATCGGGTGCTGCGAACCGCCATTCAGTTTTCTGTCGTTGACAAGACAAACTCGATTTTGCTGATGACCAGCGGTGTTCCGGCGGAAGGCAAAAGCACAACGGCGGGTAATTTGGCAGTTGTGCTGGCCCAGGCAGGTAACAACGTTTTGCTGCTAGATGGGGATTTAAGACGGCCGTCCCAACACGAAATCTTCAATTTAACCAACAAGCGAGGGGTTACCAGCTTGCTGCTCAAGCTCAACATCGATGATTCCGAGATTGAGGTGCGCAACCTGGTTGAAGATACCGTGCAGCCCACGCAAGTGGAGGGGTTACAAGTGATGACCTGTGGTCCCGTTCCCCCCAATCCTTCTGAACTGTTGGGTTCTACCAAAATGCGCCGCCTGCTGGAGGTGCTGGACAAACAATACGATTTTGTCATTGTAGACAGTCCGCCTGTTCTGTCGGTGACGGATGCGGCCGTTTTGAGCGCCCTGGCCGGTACAACGCTGGTTGTGGTGCGCGCCAATAAATGCCGTAAAGACGAGTTTAAGCAGGTTGTGGAGCGGTTGGAAGATGTGAATGCCAATTTGGCCGGTGCCGTGCTTAACTCCTTGAAGGCGGGCAGCGAAGGTCATAACTTCTACTATTACTACAAAGACCCATACTACACATATGGCGATGAGCCCGGCAAAGATTCTGACGAGCCCAAGAGCAAGCTGCGCAAGCGTTTCCTGCGCGGCCAAGAAGCTGTGCAATCCTAATTGTTTTGTAAATGAGACGGAGCCCGATAAGCAGAAAGTTTATCGGGCTTTTTTTATTGGGTGTTGGCGATGTAGTCTGCGGATTGTTTTCGCAGGAGTGCCCCATGAGCGGGGCACACCACCATGAATGAAAATCTCACGCCAAGCCGCCAAGTGCGCCAAACGTGCTTTGCGACTTTGCGTGAGGCTATTTTCTGAGGAGGAGGTTGATGACGCCCATGTTTTGCATGAGCTGCTCGGTGAGGGATTGTAGATGGTCTGCTTGATGGGTGAGATTCGTTAAACGGCCGTCCGCCTCAATTGCCGCCACTTTTGTAAAACCTAGCGATTGAACCTCGTTGAGCGCGGCAACCGGTTCGTGCCCAAACGCTTTAAGCGCCTGCGGATTGTACTCCATGATCAGTACCAGATTAGGCGAGTTGGCAATGGTGCGTATCATGCCGCGCAGGGCCCCAATTTCTGCGCCTTCAATGTCCATCTTGACCAAATCAACTTGTTTGATCTGTTGCGCTGCTAAAAAATCGTCAACCGGCACGGTGCGCACAGTGAAGGTTTGGGCCGAAAAGGTTTGGCCGATGCGCGGCGCGATGTCGGTGTCATGGGTTTGAGACTTTTGCAGAGCGGCCATCGTCTCATCGTAGTGCAGCGAGCCGCTGGCGGACATCATGAGATAATCGTGCAGTTCGGCCGTGCCTTCCTGTTCGGCCAGGGCCAACTGCACGGCCGTTACCTGCGGCAGGCGTCTCACATTGTGCTGTAAGGCGGCAAAGGTACGGGGATGGGGTTCAAAGGCGAAGATACGGCCGTTCTGCCCCAAAATCTTCGCGTAGCGGCGAGAGTAGTAACCGACATGTGCGCCAATGTCCAGCATGGTCATGCCCAGTGCCGCCAGCTTATCAAGCTGGGAAATGGTTTCTACCTCGTGCCGGTTTGTCAACAGCTCCAGCCGAAACCAAAATGGGTCATCCGGCATGGTGCGGAAGCCGGTGCTTTTTTCCAAGATGGGAATCGCTCCATGAGTCATTAGCCAGTGGGTGGCGGCGTGGGCCGAACGGAATCGTTTAATCGTTTTGCGATAGAGTCGAAGACTCAAGTTTGAGATGCTCATGCCCCACTTTTACCAGAAAATAGATTTTCTGTCATAATTTTTGGCCTAAATTGGAAAAACAGATGAACTGCTGGACAAAGGCAACAAAAGGGGGATAATTCTGCCCTGTTATTTCAAATTCCATGCGTGCCAGGTTCCTGTGTTACAGAGTGGAAATAATTTACGGAAGCCGCCAAAAGAGATGAGCCGCTTCGTTCAGGAGACACAACTTTGTCAAAGAAAATTTATGTAGGAAATTTGTCGTTTCAAGCGACAGAAGAAGAAGTACGCAATATGTTTGAAGAGCATGGCACTGTGGAATCCGTGGCAATGATCAATGATCGCGACACCGGCCGGTTCCGGGGCTTTTGTTTTGTAGAAATGCCAGACAACGACGCGATGGCTGCCATTGAAGCCCTGGATGGTGCTGAGGTTGACGGCCGTACCCTGCGTGTCAATGAAGCCCGGCCCCGTGAAGAGCGCGGCGGCGGTGGCTTCCGCGGCGGTAACCGTGGCGGCGGCAATCGCGGCGGTGGTGGCAACCGCGGTGGCGGTAATCGCGGCGGCGGCAATCGCGGCGGTGGTCGTCGCGAAGATTATGGCGAGGGCGGCGGTCGCGGCTGGGGCTAAGATAATTACCCTGCCACATTAAAATTGTGAACGAAAGGCCAGATTGAAAAATCTGGTCTTTTTTTACGCGTTTTAGCTGTTGATCAATTCAGAATGATCATCGGTTCATTCTTGGATGAAATGTCGATCACTTTTAATCGAACGTAGGGCAATTTTTAGTTTAACACGCCGTGTAGATTTCCCGATTGAAATCCTTATCATTGAGTCAGATTCAAGAGTTGGCACAAACAACAAGCTTCTGGCATGGGTTTGTTTTACGGGAATTTGAAATGGCTAAATCATTGTGCAAAATGAAAAAATCAATACGCATTGACCTCAGCGAATATCTGGCATGTGTGAATAATCCTTCGCATGTTTGCCTGAAGTGCGGCCGGGTTGCAAACCAAAAAAAGCGTCTTTGCAGCCCCAAAAAGATGACAGTTTAGGATGATCGTGGGGTGGACGGCCGATAGATTTTCAGCAGCTTCAGCGCGGCAGCGGTGGGGAGCAGACGGCCCTGGCGCACGGCCGTTTCCAGCTCTGGCAATGCTTCTTGCACGGCGGGCTGGTCGTAAAAATCCCGCTTGAGCTGTTCGGCGATGACGGTGTGCAGCCAATCTTCCAGCTGCGCTTCACGCCGGGCATGCCATGCGCCAGTTTTAATCATCTTTTCGCGAAATGTTTCAATGACCGACCAGATTTTGTCGATGCCGCTCCCTTCAAGGGCCGAACCGGTGTAAGCGCGGGGCCGCCATCCTTCTGTGGCCGGTGTCAGGTAATGCAGGGCGCGGTTGTATTCCGTGCGGGCTGCTTCTGCGCCTACCTTGTTTTCACCTTCGGCCTTGTTAATTAAAATGGCGTCGGCAATCTCCACCACCCCTTTTTTGATGCCTTGCAGCTCATCCCCCGCGCCAGGCACCAGCAGCAGCAGGAAAAAATCGACCATCGAACGCACGGCGATTTCGCTTTGCCCCGTGCCTACTGTTTCCACCAGAATCACGTCGTAGCCGGCCGCTTCACACACCAGGATCGATTCGCGCGTTTTGCGGGCCACGCCGCCCAACATGCCGCCGGTGGGGGACGGCCGTACAAACGCATTCTCCTCTCGCGTCAGCTGCTCCATCCGCGTTTTGTCACCTAAAATGGAGCCTCCGGTAATCGAACTGGTGGGATCAACCGCCAAAACCGCAACTTTATGCCCGTCCTGCACCAGCTTCAGCCCCAACGTTTCAATCAGCGTCGATTTACCTGCCCCCGGCACGCCGGTAATGCCTACCCGGATCGATTGGCCGGTGTGCGGCAGCAGTTGGCTCAAGACGGCTTGAGCTTGTTCAAAATGGCGCGGGGCGTTGCTTTCCACCAGGGTGATTGTGCGGGCCAGCAGCACCCGGTCCCCGGCCAGCACGCCCTGGACGAAATCCTCTGTACTGAGTTTATTCATGGGGGTAATGGTAGCGGAAACGGCCGTTCCTGCACACAGTTTTGTCGTTGGATTATTCCGCCTATACAATCAGCGGCACCCGCGATGAGACAAAGCAAGTAGGAAAATTTTGCAAAATTGTCCAACCAAACAAAGAGGTAACCATGCGTCCCAGCCTGAATGTTGTTTCCCCTGAACTGATCGCCCAAATTGTGGGCGAAGCCAAGCGTATCTTGAGCGAGATTGGCATTGAAGTTCGCGGCCCGGCGCTGCGCCAGCGGCTGCTGGACTACGGCCTGAAGCTGGACGCGGCCGGGGAACGCGTTTTGTTTCCCGCTGATGTAGTGGAATGGGCTATTAAGTCCACACCGCTCTCGTTCACGCTTTATGACCGGCAGGGGCAACCCCATGCCAAGTTGGGCGGTGACAACGTTCATTTTGTGCCCGGCTCCAGCGGTCTCAAGGTGCTGGACCATCGCACCGGGCAAACGCGGCTGGCCAATACGGCCGATTTCGTCGAATACGTCCGCCTGGCCGATGGCCTGGAACACATTGCCTACCTGGCCACCGCTTTCTCCACCAACGCCGACATCGAAGCCGATGTCTCTGACGCCTGGCGGCTCTATCTTTGCCTGACCAACTCGCTCAAGCCGGTGGTGTCCGGCGCGTTTACCGAGCACGGCGTGCCGCGCATGGCGGAGATGATGGTCCTCTTCCGCCAGGATCGGGCGGATTTAGCAGCCCGTCCGATGTCAATTTTTACCATCACGGCCACGGGCAACTTCCGCTACAGTGAGGATTCCTGCCAGAACCTGCTGGACTGCGTGGAGTGGGGCATTCCGGTTGAGATTGTGCCCGTCACATTGATGGGTCTCATCGCCCCGGTGACGCTGGTGGGGGCGACGGTGTTCCATACGGTAGACGTGCTGGCCGGTTTGACGATGGCCCAGATTGTGAAGCCGGGCGCGCCGGTGCTGTTTGGCGGCGCCCCGGCTGCTTTCCACATGAAAGCGGCAACCTCGCCGATGGCGGCCATTGAGGCTTTGCACCTGGACGTGGCGTATACGGCCGTTGGCAAACATCTCAATCTGCCCACCCAGGCGTACATGGCCCTCAGCGACGGCAAATTTCTTGATGCGCAGGCCGGCGCTGAGACGTTCGGCAGTGCGCTGCTGGCCGCCCTGGCTGGCGTTAACTCCGTATCCGGACCGGGGATGCTGGACTACGTGCTGGTCTTCAGCCTGGAAAAGCTGGTTGTGGACAATGATTTGTGCGGCCAGGCGCTCCACTTTGTGCGGCAAATGGCCCCGCAGGAAGATCTGCCAACCATCGATTTAGTGCGCCAGCTTTTGGACGAGCAGCATCTCATCACGGCCGAACATACGCTCACCCATTGGCCGCAATCGCTCTACCTGCCGGATGGCGTGATTGATCGTCAGAATCGGGAGAATTGGCAGAAGGCCGGCTCACCTACTCTGGCGGAACGGGCAAAAACGGCCGTTACCCAACGCCTCGCCGCCTACACCCCCATCGACACCGACACCAAGCTAGATGCCGAAATGCGTCGCCTCATCAAAGCGGGCATGAAGGGAGATGCTCCCCTGCCCGTGGTGCCTGAACACACCAGCAAAGCGTCAGGTGCTGTTGATGATTCTCCTCGCGCTCGTCGCCGCCGCTTTCGCCGGTAGAATCCTCACTTTCCACCCCAACCTCCCGCAGGTTTGTTAAAAGTAGTGGCAATTGGACGGAACCTGCGGGAGGTTTTTCCCTATTTGCAGAATTGCAAAGACGGTTACGGCCGTATCCCCTACCATGTCCTCAACATGCACCAGCTGCATGAATAACCATCAATCACTTTGTAGGAGGTAGAGGACATGGAAGAAAATCAAACTCCCCAAGAAAATCAGCAAGATGAAAGTCAAGAGGTTCACAAGGGCCAGATTTGGTTCGACAAAATTTTCTTGTTGTTGGCCCTATCCATCTTAATCACCGGTTTAATCTACAACGGCTGGGGACTCTGGCAACTGTTCCGTTAAGCCGTCGGATATGCCGGGCGTGGCGAAAAATCACCGTTGATTTTTATGAACAGCGTCAATTTGCGCGGGCCTTTCTCTGCGTCTTCGCGCCTCTGCGTTCAATCACTTTTATAGGAGGAATTTATTATGCTTGCTCCCCAAAGAAGATGGTGGACACCGCTCCACCGTTTTGAGAAGAGCTGGGTCATTGTGGCTTTTTTCTGGTGTCTATTGCTCACGGCCATGATGCCCATTTGGTATTTATACGGCCGTCAAAATGTCCCCGCTGAAACAACCCGCACCACCCCCGAAGAATTTCAAGCCAAAGTAGATGCCATGGTTGCCCAATATGAGATAGATAAAGAAAACGGCATTCCCGTTGTGGCGCCGCCGCCCGGCAGCGATGTATATCTTTTGGCCCGGCAATGGCAATGGTATCCCGTTCTGCAACTGTCAGAAGGCGAGACGTACCGGGTGCATCTGTCATCGCTGGATGTACAGCACGGCTTTTCGTTGCAGCCGGTCAACCTCAACTTGCAGGTGCTGCCGGGCTATGACTTTGTGGCCACCATTACCCCCACCCAAACCGGTGAATTTTCTATTGTTTGCAACGAATTTTGTGCTATCGGACATCATCTGATGGTCGGCAAAATAATCGTGGAGTAAGGAGAGAGAACCAATGGCTACAATTGCCGTACCCCAACCCCAAGATGACACTGAGTTTCGTACCTGCCCCGTCACCGCGCTCAAAGTTGATTTAGCGGCCGAAAAACTGATTATTGCCAATGCGGTTGCGGCCGTTTCCTTTTTGGCCATCGGCGGCTTGTTTGCGTTGCTGCTGGCCCTCACCCGCTGGCAGGCGGTCCATTTGCTGCGCCCCGACTGGTTTTACCGCATTCTCACCGCCCACGGCTTCGACATGCTGGTAGCCTGGATTGTCTTCTTTGAAGTCGCTGGGCTTTACTTTGGCAGCGCCATCATGCTCAACGCCCGTCTCGTTTGGCCCAAAGTGGCCTGGGGCGCCTTTATTCTCATGCTGGGCGGGGCCATCATGACCAACGTAATGGTTTTGCTCGGCGAAGCAGACGTGATGTTCACCGCCTATGTTCCCCTCAAAGCGCACCCCCTCTTTTATTTAGGAATTGTGCTTTTTGCTGTGGGCACCTTGATCGCCGTCTTCCTCTTTTTTGGCACGGTGATCACCGCCAAGCGCGAAGGCCGCTATGAAGGCTCTGTACCGCTGGTGACCTACGGCCTGATTGCCGCCGCCATCATTGCCATCTACACGCTGGTGGCCGGCGCGCTGGCCTTTGTACCGGCCCTGCTGTGGTCGCTGGACTGGATTCCGGCGCTGGACCCCGGCTATTATCGCAATCTGTTCTGGGGTTTTGGCCATCCGGCGCAGCAAATCAATCTGGCCGCCATGGTTTCCATCTGGTACGCGCTGGCGGCCATTACCGTGGGGGCCGTGCCGCTCAATGAAAAATTGTCGCGCGCGGCGTTTGTCCTCTACATTCTGTTCATCAATCTTGGCTCGGCCCATCACTTGCTGACCGATCCCGGCTACAGCTTCATCTGGAAAGTGACCAACACGTCTTATGCGATGTACCTGGCCGTTTTAGGCAGCCTCATTCACGCCTTTTCTATTCCGGGTGCGATTGAGGCAGCGCAGCGGCGCAAGGGATACACCAAAAGCCTTTTTGAGTGGCTGCGCAAGGGACCCTGGAAGGAACCGGGCTTTTCCGCACTGGTTATCTCGATGGTTTTGTTTGGCTGGATTGGCGGCGTGACCGGCGTGACGATTGGCACCGAGCAGGTCAACATGCTGGCCCATAACACCATGCGTCTGCCGGGTCATTTTCACGCTACGGTTGTCTCCGGCACCACGCTGGCCTTCATGGGGCTGACCTACTATCTCATCCCCCTCATCTTCCGCCGCGAGCTGAAGCTGAAGAAGTGGGCCTCCTGGCAGCCATATGTGTTTGGCTTTGGTATGCTGCTGGTCTCCATTGGCATGATTGCGGCCGGCCTTCGGGGCGTGCCGCGCCGGCATGTGGACCACCGCTCTGCTTCGGCTTGCTTTGAAGGATGTATCCGCAGCCCGCCCGAATTAATGTTAGGCATCATGGGCATCGGCGCACTCATCGCCATTACCGGCGGCATCATGTACATCACCATCGTGTTGGTCTCCATCCTCACCGGCAAGAAGCAAGAAGCGCGCCGCCTGACCCTGGTGATGAGCCAGGAGAATCCACTGGTGGAAGACGCCATTCCGGCCAACGGGCAAGAAGCCCACGGCAAGATCGCCCCCAAAGGCACGGTGGTTCTCGTCTTCGCCTTCCTCATGTTCTTTGTGATCTATTACTTTAGCAATTGGTGGCTGTTAGGCCGCACCTGGATGATTAACTGAACGTGAAACGTGATACGTGAAGCGTGAGAAAAATCACGTTTCACGCTTCACGCAGCTTAAATTGGGTGAAAAATGTTAGCTGTGTTTGTACTTGGTTTAACGGGGAGTCTGGGTCATTGCGCTACGATGTGCGGCGGCGTTTCGCTGCTGCTGGCGCGGCGCGGGATTGCCCAGGGGTGGCGCTGGCTGCTGGTGCAGCTTGGTCGTGTCTCCAGCTATACCTTTTTAGGGTTTTTGGCCGGCTGGACCGGGCAACGTTTGGGGCAGGGAACGGCCATGGGGGGGAGCCATGCCGCACACGGCGGGCAAATGGCAGACGCGGCATCACATTCTTTCATCTCTGGGTTGGGAGCCTGGCAGGGGGCCTTGGCTTTGGTGACGGCCGTTCTTGCGTTCTACATGGCGCTGGCAATGCTGGGTAGAGTGCCGTCACCAGAGCTAATCTTTGTTCGCTTTACCCGTCTCTGGGGCAAGTTGATGCGCCGCCTGACCATTCAGCAAACCAGTGAAAATGCTGGTCCATTAACCGCTTTTGGACTGGGAGTGGCCTGGGGCTTTTTGCCGTGTGGGCTGGTGCTGGCGGCTTTGCTGGCTGCCGCTGCTGCCGGTTCACCGCTGCTGGGCGGGCTCACCATGCTGGTTTTTGGCTTGAGCACGCTGCCCCTCACCTGGGGCATGGGCTTGTTTGCGCGGCGGTCTGGCTGGCAAACGGCCGTTCCCCACTTGCGTCTGGTCGGGGCAATGGCTGTGGTTTTATTTGGCGTTCAGATGAGCCTGCGCGGCCTGGCGATGTGGGGTTGGGTGAGCCATCTGCATGTGGGGAGCGTGATGCTATGGTAAGTCAAGCTGTGGCCTGCGATTTGTGCGGCCTGCCCGCCTGGCATCCGATTACGGCCGAAAACGGCCAAACCTTTTGCTGCCCATCCTGCCGCGAGGTGAGTGAGCTGCTGGGAGAAGCGGAAGCTGTGCCGGAACCGGCTTTGGTGGAGAGCGGAGAAAGGGAAACGGCCGTCTTCTCCCTGGGTGGCCTCTGGTGTTCCTCCTGCGCCTGGCTCGTTCAGGAGCGACTGGCCCGCACGCCCGGCGTGGCCGCTGCCGACGTGAGCTTTTTGCAGCGCGAAGCCCGCGTCAGCTATGACCCGGCGCAGGTGACGCCCAAAAAGGTGGCGCGCCGGGTGCGGCAGTTGGGTTATCGCGCCTGGACCGAGGGAGAATCGGCCGGGGATGAAGAAGAAGCCCATTGGAACCGGCTGCTGATCAGCGGCGTGCTGACCATGCACATCATGGTCTTAAGCTTCATGCTTTACTTCCGCCAATGGACCGGCCGCGCCACGCCGGACACCGAATGGCTGGTCCACATTTTTGAAATCATGATTTTGTTCATGAGCGTGCCCGCCGTGCTCATTTTGGGCCTGCCCATCTTGCGCGCCGGTCTGGCCGGCCTGCTGCGCGGTCGGCCCAACACCGACACGTTTATCGCCATTGGCGCGTTTTCCGCCTTTGGCCTTTCCTTGCGTAACTTTATTTTGGGGCAGGGCGGCATCTATTTTGATACGGCCGCCGTTCTGCTCTTTCTGGTGGCCATTGGCCGCTGGCTGGAGATGCGGGCGCACAAGGTGAGCAACGAAGCGGTGGCCGAACTGTGGCAGCAGGTGCCGCCGCAGGCTACCTGGCTTACGGCCGACGGCGTGCAGCAAATTGCTGCCGATGCCGTGCCGCCCGGCGCGCGCGTTTTGGTGCGGCCGGGCGAACGTTTTCCGGTTGATGGTTTGGTGGCCGCCGGGGAAGGCGACGTGGACGAGAGCCTGCTCACCGGCGAGCCGGAAGCGGTCAGCCGCAAGGTGGGCGATCCGGTGCGCGCCGGCACGATTAATCTTGATGGCTCTTTTGAGGTGATCACCTCGGCCGCCGGCGCGGCGACGATGGTGGGCCAGATTGGCCGCCTGCTGCACCAGGCGCTGTGGCAGCGTGCCCCGGTGGAGCGACTCGCCGACAAAGTAGCGGCGTTGATGGTGCCCACGGCCGTTTTCCTGGCAGCCGTCACGTTTATTTATTGGTCAAACCAGGCCGGTTTTGAGACCGGGCTCATCGTGGCCCTGTCGGTTCTGCTTATTGCCTGTCCCTGCGCCCTGGGCATCGCCACGCCGCTAACGCTTTGGCTGGGCCTGGGACGAGCCACAGAGCAAGGTGTTATTTTGCGGCAAACGGCCGTTTTGGAGCAGCTGGCCCAGGTAAAACAAGTTTTCTTCGACAAAACCGGCACGCTGACGCAGCGGCCGTTGCAACTGCAAACGGTGGCCACAGAGTCGCTGGATGAAGTTGAATTTATGCGCTGGGTGACGGCTGTAGAAGCCTATTCCGAACATCCTGTGGCCAAATCTCTGGTGGCTGCCGCTGCTCTGGATGACGGACTGCCGCCGGTTGAACTGTTCCGGGCGCTGCCGGGCAAGGGCGTGACGGCAATGGTCAACGGACAGCCGGTGTGGGCCGGCAGCCGTCGCTTGATGACGGCCGTTAATCTTCACCTTTCGGCCCGCTTAGCGGCGCAGGCCCAGGCGTGGCAGGCACAAGGGCTGATGGTGATTTATGCTGGCTGGCAAGGCAGCGTGCAGGGTATTATTGGTTTAGGGGAGCGATTGCGGGCGGAAACGGCCGTTACTTTCCAAAATCTGCAGGCAGCCGGTGTGCAAATCTCAATACTCACCGGTGATGATGAAATTGCCGGACAGCGCTGGCAGCAAAAGCTGGGCGTTCCCGTGCAGGCGGCCCTTGCCCCGGCAGACAAGGTGGCTCACTTACGCGCTGCTGGTCCCGGTACGCTCATGGTTGGCGATGGCATCAACGATGGTCCGGCGTTAGCCGCGGCCACGGTGGGCATTGCCGTTAGCCAGGGCACCGACGTGGCCCAGGAAGCAGCCGACGCCATTCTGATTCAGCAAAATTTAACGGCCGTTCCCTGGCTACTTCAACTGTCCCGCAGAACCATGCGTACCGTGCGGCTCAATCTAGCCTGGGCCTTTTTCTACAACGTGGTCGGGTTGGGACTGGCCATTACCGGCCATCTGCAACCGGCGCTGGCGGCGCTGCTGATGGTGTTGAGCAGTGCGGTGGTCACCGGCAATGCCCTGCGCCTGCGCAAATTCCCTACAGGCTTAAATGAAATCGAACCTCTGGAGCCAAACGAAACTTCACCCATTAAGAACGTAGGGCAATTTTATAAAATTGCCCCACAACAAAAGTAAATTTGTATGTCGAAACAACATTCCATTTATCCGCGCCGCCGCTGGCTGCGGGCGCTTGAACGCGGCACGGCCTA
This sequence comes from uncultured Anaerolineaceae bacterium, assembly GCA_937967805.1. The sequence continues at coordinate 5,365 of CALBTC010000312.1, read as the reverse complement.
TTTTGAAAGGGGGATTAATCGCCTTGGTACGGTGAATGAACGGATACGGCCGTACAATCCCCTCTATCACCTGGGCACGTTGGCCATCTTTCTACTCATCGTGCTGACTGTTACCGGGCTGTATCTCACGATTTTTTACCGGCCCGGCGTGGAACGGGCTTATCCCAGCGTGGCCGCGATCTCTGCCACCTGGCTGGGGTCGCTTATGCGCTCCGTGCACCGCTACGCGTCTGATGCGTTAATTGTGGTGTCCATTTTGCACGCGCTGAAAATGTTTTTTAGCGACCGGTTTTGGGGCAGCCGATGGCTGGCCTGGATTTCCGGCTGGCTGCTGGTGGTGCTGTTCTGGATTATCGGCCTGATGGGCTACTGGCTTATCTGGGACCAGCAGGCGCAATGGTTGACGGAATATTTTATCGAGCTGTTGCAGGGTCCGTTTGCCTACACATTTTGGGGTGGGCAGGTGGCCTCTTCCACCTTCTCCCTGTTTGTGATTGTGCTTTTTTTGCACATCTTTCTGCCCATTTTGCTCGTGGTGGGCATCATCGTGCATTTGCTGCGGCTGGCGCGGGCCAAATATTTGGCACCTCGCTGGCTGATGCTGGCGGCCGTGGCTGCGCTGACTGTCCTGGCGCTGTGGCGGCCCGTTCAGCTGGCGCTTCCGGCTGATGTGAACGGGGTGGTGCGGCAGACGTCGCTGGACTGGTGGTATTTGAGTTTTTTGCCGCTGACGGAGCAGTTGGGCAACGGGCTGTTTTGGGGAACGGCCGTTCTTATCCTAATCGCTGTCATGGCGCTGCCCTGGCTGCGACCGGGCCAGCATGACGGTCCGGCGCTGGTGATTGATGACGCCTGCACCGGGTGCAGCGCCTGTGCCCACGAATGCCCCTTCAACGCCATCGACATGGTGGAGCGCAGCGACGACACCGAATACAGCATGTTGGCCGTGGTGAAGCCCGACATGTGTACCGGCTGCGGCATTTGCGTCGGTGCCTGCCCAGACAAAGCGATTGAGCTGGACCGCCTGCATTCAGACGTGATCCGGCAGGATTTGCAGCGCAATTTGTCATTGATGCAGCGTGAAGGGGAGCCGGCAATCGCTGTTTATGCTTGCGAACGACACGCTGCTTTGGGCACGCTGCCCCCGCTGGAAAACCCCAAGCCGCCGGCCGAGGCGACCGCCACCATTGGCGGCACGATTCCGCTGCTGCAAGCCAAGCAGCCGCCGCGCATCAACGTGGGCAGTTGGCCGGACAGCCAGGGGCAGCCCCGCCCGGTTATCACCTGTGTGGTCCCCTGCACAGGCATGTTGCACCCCAACTGGGCCGCAGAAACTATCGACGCCGGCGGGGCTGGCGCGATTGTTGTAAGCTGCCCGGCGCATGACTGTTCGCACCGGGAAGGCCCTAACTGGATTGCCAACCGGCTGAAGCGGCGGCGCACGCTGCGCCAGGGGAATGTGCACTTTTGGGAGCTGGCGCCGGGCAGTCGCCGGCAGGTACAGTCGCTTTGGGCGCAAATGATTGGCGATGAAGTTCAGGTGGCTTCGGCACGTCATGCGGGGACAGTGGTGGGCAGCGGTGCGGCCGTATCCACTCCATCCCGTTTTGACTTCCTGCGACACTCTTTGGCCGGTTTTGTCATCCTTTTCTTTACATTTTTGGGGGCAATTTTGCTGATGCCCACCACCGAAACCAATCAGCCAGACGGCGGCCAGATTCGCCTGGTGATTAACCACGGTGGCGAAGTGGCCGCGGCCTCTGGCGAACTGTCGGCGGAAATTTTGGAGAAGCTGCCGGAGAACGTGGACCCGGCCCAGGTGCTTGGTGGCGAGCGGCTGCCCGTTCGCATTCGCGTAGCCATTGACGACGAGCAGGTAATTGAAGAGAGCTACGAGGCGCGCGGTCTGCGGCAAGAGGGGTCCATTTATGGCGTGGAAACGCAGTGGGTGGCTCCCGGCGAACACGCCGTGCAGGTCTGGCTGATGGATGATGAGGTAGAATGGCGTCTGGTTTTTGACGACACGGTGACGGTGGCCGAGGACGGCGTGGTGCGGCTGCTGTACAATGCGGAAAGAGATGCTTTTGAGCCGTAATTTTGAACCGCAAAGAGCGCTAAGAACGCAAAGAATTGATAAGAAAAAACTTTGCGCCCATTGCGTCCTTAGCGGTGAATATTTATATGGAACAGCCGATTGTTGGTTTTCATCAGGATGAGGTGGGGGATTGGGTGGCGGATTTGGCTTGTGGTCATACGCAGCATGTGCGACACAATCCGACTTTTAGCAACCGGCCCTGGGTGTTGACGGCCGTAGGGCGGCAGCGTTTTTTAGGATTTACGCTTAACTGTAAGCTGTGCGACGAAGAGCGAAAATCGTAGGGCAATTTTATAAAATTGCCCAACAACGTGATATGATTCGGCCTATGGAAACGGCCGTCATTCAAGAAATTATTACCCGCTGTGCTTTACTGGATGGTCTGACTGAAACAGAGTGCCGGGCCATTATTCAGCACAGCAAACATTACGAGATTGAACAGGATCGCTTCTTCTTCCACCAGGGCGAAGACGCGACGACGATGTACATTATTTTGACCGGGCGCGTGAAGCTGACTCAGGTGACGCAGGCTGGCGAGCAGGTGATTGTGGGGTATTGTGGCGCTGGTGACGGTTTAGGCATCATCGTGGCGCTCAGTGAGATTGATTACCCTTTGTCGGCTGAGGCTGTGACCGACTGCCAGGCGATTTGCTGGCAGCGGGACCAGATGAAAGCATTGATGCTAATGTATCCGCAATTGGCCATCAACGGTATGGGGATGATTGCCCAGCGGTTTGTGAAGCTGCAAGACCGTTACCGTGACATCGCTACGCGGCGGGTTGAACAGCGGGTGGCCCGGGCCTTGCTGCGGCTGGTGCGGCAGTTTGGCAAAAAAGTGGAAGGCGGGGTGCTTATTGATATGCCGCTTTCCCGGCAGGATTTGGCCGAAATGACGGGCACCAATATTTACAACGTCAGCCGCATTTTGAGCAAGTGGGAGCGCGAGGAATGGATTGCCAGCCAGCGGCAGCGGGTTGTTTTGTGCAAAGCGCATGAGCTGGTCGTTTTGGCAGAAGACCTGTAGCTTGTGGGGGAATAATGATGATGAATGACAATTCACCCATCGACTCTGAAAAAATTGCGCAAATGGTGATTTCTGACGTGCTGGAACAGTGGCCGGAAACGGCCGTCGTCTTCCACAAGTACAACATGGCCTGCGTCGGCTGCGTAGTGGCTCCCTTTTACGACATCGAAGCGGCTATTGAAATTTACCGCCTGGACCGGGACCAGTTTTTGCAGGAATTGGCCGCTGCGATTGCAACCTGAAAAAGCATCTGGGTAATCTTCACGAAGAAGCTAAAACTTGTCATTTCGAACGAAGTGAGAAATCTTTGACGCGGTCGCAGACCAGCATTGTACCGAGTGTAGAAAGATTTCTCGCCAAAAGCGGCTCGAAGACAATTGCGGGTCGCGCGTCGTTTCGACGATGCTATTTGTAGCCAAAATGTGCTTCTCTCTGCGGCAAGTCCACGCTTTTAAGCGCAACCTCAACGACGGAATCTAGAGGCGTTGCTTCTTTTTTGTAGATAGAGGTTTCGTTCCCCAAATCCGGCAGCAGAACCAAATCCCGTTTGCCCCGTCGATCGACCACGATCCCTTTCCCTGTCCACTCAGGCCGACGCAGCAGGTACACGGCCGTCCAATGTTCATTCGACAGCCGTTCTGCATAGCGCACATCGCCGCTGACGGCGTAGGCGGCTCCCACGCGTTCCATCACCGCCTGTTCATCCAGCAGCGGATTGCCGCGTAAAAAGGCGCGCAGCTGCTGGTGCACCACCAGGTCCAGGTAGCGGCGCAGCGGGCTGGTAGCCTGCACGTATTGGTCTAATCCCAGCCCGGCATGGCGTCCCGGCGTGCTGCCCGGCTGGCTGCCGGTCATCGTTTTGCGGCGGGCGAAGTTGGCCGAGGGTGTGCTGCCTTCCACAATTTCCGTAGGTGGGTCCTGGGTGGTGAAGGGAATGGGGATGTTGTGCTGCCGGGCAAACTGGGCCACGGCTTCGCCGGTCATCAGCATCGCTTCACGGACGAGGTCGCGGCTTTGCAGGGCGGGGAGCGGCCGTATTTCCACTTCACCGGCGTCATCGAGCCGAATTTTCACCTCAGGCAAATCAATTTGCACCGCGCCGTTAGCCACGCGCCGGGCTTCGAATGCCTGGGCAATGGCCAACAGCTCGCGGAACGGGGAGTCATCCAGCCGCTTCTGTGCCTCATCGTAACTGAGGCGGGTGACGCGCACCGTACTGGGCACGATTTCCAGGTTGGTGATGGTGCCGTCTGGCTGCACGTCCAGGCCAAAAGAAAGGGCGGGGGAGGTGTCGTCCAGTCCCAAAGCCAGGGCGGAGGTAGCCGCTTCCGGCAGCATGTGGATGGTGCCTTCGGGCAGGTAGAGGTTGGCGCCGCGACCGCGCGCTTCTAAATCGGCCGGGCTGTCCGGGGTGATCAGGGCGGCGACGTCGGCGATGTGGACCCAGAGACGGCCGCTTCGGCTGTGTTCAGCGCCGGCGACTTCCCAACTGAGCGCATCGTCCGGGTCGCGGCTGCCGGCGTCGTCGATGGCCAGGGCGACCAGGTGGGTGAGATCGCGTCGCTCTTCTTGGGGCAACTCGGGCAGGGGCACTTCCGGCTGGCTGGTGGTAACGCCGATGCGGCTGGGGTAGGGATTGACGGTTTCATCCCAGTATCCTAATCGCAGCAGCAGGGCGTGGGCATTTTCCGGGGTTTCGCTCTGGTTCAGGTTGCGCAGCACCTGGCTGCGTTCCTGCTGCCCCATGGCCACGGCGGCAATTTCTTGCAGGAAACGGCCGTCTTCCGGCAAAAATTCGTTCTGGTTCATGCGGTTGGCAAATGCTTGCCACGCTTCGGCTTCGGCCGCTTTTTCAGCGCGGGCTTGCTGTTCGGCAGCAACCTCTTCGGGGGTGTGGACAATGATTTCGTCAATTGTGCCGCTGAAGCGGAGGCCATCCTCTACTGCCTGCCAGATGGCCCAGGCGGTGGCGGGAGTGAAATCGTCGTAGGCCAGTTCGGACAGCTCTGCCAGACTGGTGGTGTCCCCGGCCAGCAGCTCCCAGGCGGTGAGCAGTTCGCCCTGCGGTTTGGCCAGCTCGCTAAACTGGCGCAGCGGGCCGGGATGGAGCAGCTCGATATCTTTGGGACGCACGGAAACGGCCGTGCCGTCCCGCAGCACAATATCAATCTTTTTAGCGCCTACATTGGTTACCCGTGCGGCCTGATTTTTGTAGAGAACAAAGTTGTCAGCACGAAAGTTATCAA
>CALBTC010000311.1 GCA_937967805.1 uncultured Anaerolineaceae bacterium | reverse complement strand
CACAATCTGGTTTTGCTTTTACGCGCTGCATTTATTCGGGAACGGCCGAATCGGCTCAACCGCGTCATTGTTGTTTGCCCCAGCGGCATGGCCACCGCCCAACTGCTGGTGGCCCGGCTCAAGGCCAGGTTCCCGCGACTGGGCACATTGGACGTTTTATCTTTGCGTGAACTAGACGCGCAGCAGATGCAGTCGGCACAGCTTGTTATTACAACCGTGCCCCTGCCCAAAGATTTTTCAAACCATTCTTCCGTGATTCAAGTTCATCCGCTGCTTTCAGCCGAAGACATTTCCGTCATTACGCAATGGTTAGCCTGAAAGCGGTGATGAACAACAACTGAAAGCCACAAAATTCAAGATAACTGGTTCTGGTTTTTTAGCCGGGTTCCATATTGGAGTCTGGATGGTTTAGGCTGCCTCCTGCAAACGTATTGGCAGCAAAACGTTACTCATATATTTTTTTAAGGAGAGGTGACATGAGAGAAAGAATTCAGCAGTTTGGTGGTTTTTTGGCCGGGATGATTATTCCCAACATGGGGGCGTTTATTGCCTGGGGGTTGATTACAGCCCTCTTCATTCCCACAGGCTGGGTTCCCAATGAAAAATTCGGGGAACTGGTTGGTCCCATGATTATCTACTTGCTGCCCATTTTGATTGGTTATACGGGTGGCAAGATGATCCATGGCGTGCGTGGTGGTGTTGTGGGTGCCGCTTCAACCATGGGTGTGGTTGTTGGCGCAGAAATCCCCATGTTTTTAGGTGCCATGCTCATGGGTCCTCTTGGCGGCTGGACCATGAAAAAGATTGATGAAGTCCTGGAAGAACGTGTCCCCATCGGTTTTGAAATGTTGGTCAATAACTTTTCGGCCGGTATTTTGGCCGTTATTCTGGCCCTCATTGGCAATGTGCTGATTGGCCCAGTGGTTACTTCAATCAGTGAAGCGGCTGGGTCCCTGGTGGACTGGATGGTAAATGCACGCTTGCTGCCTCTGGCCGCTATCATTATCGAACCGGCCAAAGTTTTATTCCTGAACAATGCGCTAAATCACGGCGTTTTGGCTCCCTTGGGCGTTACCGCTGCCGAAGAAACGGGCCGGGCGCTTCACTTTTTGCTGGAAACCAATCCGGGCCCAGGTTTAGGCTTGCTCATTGCCTACTATGTGGCAGGAAAAGGGCTGCTTAAAGAATCGGCTCCAAGTGCGATGATTATTCACTTCCTGGGCGGCATTCATGAAATTTACTTCCCCTACGTGTTGGCCCATCCCATCATGATCCTGTCGGTTATCTCTGGCGGGTTGGCGGCTGACCTGTGGTTTACCATCACCAATGCCGGGCTGGTGGCTACGCCTTCGCCGGGCTCGATCTTCGCCTACCTGGCGGTAATTCCGCGGGGCCAACATTTCGCTGTTCTCACTGGTGTATTGATTGGGGTAGTTGCAGCGGCCGCCGTGGGCATAGTGCTCTTACGGCTGCGTCCGGTGCAAGAATCGGAAGAGGCTGAAGAGATGGAAGCAGACGCAGCCGGCGTCCCCGGACTGGCGTAATTTATTGTAAATAATGGGACACAGATTTTCACAGATGAACACAGATTTAAAGGAAAAAATCAGTGTCAATCTGCGTTTATCTGTGTCCTGTTCATAAAAGAGGTTAAGTATGGCAGGCTCAATTAATGCAGCAAACGTCAAAACGATTATTTTGGCTTGTGAAGCGGGCATGGGTTCCAGTTTGATGAGCGTGAATGCACTCAAGAAGAAGCTGAAAAAAGCGAATGTGTCTGGTGTAAGCGTGATGCACAAACCGGCACGGGCTATCCCAGACGGCGCGCAAGTAGTTGTGGTACATAAAGGTTTGGCCAAAGTGGTGCGGAACCGTGTGCCTGATGCGGTAGTGGTTACTTTTAGCCACTTTTTGAACGATCCGGCATTCGACAAGCTGGTCAATGCCTTCGTGGAGAATGGCAATATTGAAGATACCGTAGGGGGGTAAGATGGCTATTTTGGAGAAAAACAGGATTAAGTTGCAGGCAACGGCCGTAAACAAAGAAGACGCCATTCGCCAGGCCGGCGCTTTGCTGGTAGAGAGTGGCTGCGTGGCTGCCCCCTACGTGGACGGCATGCTGGCCCGCGAAGAAACCATGTCTACCTATCTGGGAAATGGCGTTTCTATTCCGCATGGGCAGTATGAAGACCGGGGTCACATCAAGCAAACCGGCATTTCCGTGTTGCAGGTACCGGCTGGCGTGCTTTGGGATGACGATGACGAGGATGAGTTGGCTTACTTGATCATTGGCATCGCCGCCAATTCAGATGAACACATGACGGTTTTGTCTAACCTGGCCGAGGCGATTGAAGACCCGGACATGGCCGAAGAACTAGCCCGAACAAATGACGCCGACCTGATTATGCGGTGCCTCAGCGGTGTGCCAAACAGTGCATAAGTGCACCGAAATTTTTGGACACTGAATTACGCAGGTTTGCTAAAATATTTAGTAACTATTCAGGTTCCTCCGGTAAGACCCTAAGGGTTTAACCTCTAAAAGGTCAGATTACTCCAGAGCAAACCCCTAGGGTCTGTATAGTTTTCAAAAGCTTCATGAATTTGTCATTCTGAATGGAGCGCAGCGAAATGAAGAATCCCTCTAAACTTTGCTTATCGGGACCTTTGCTCGCGGACCAAGTATGTTTCATATGTTGTACCGTAGAGATTCTTCGCTTCGCTCAGAATGACAACCTTACATGTCTAATCAACTACAGGAAGTGAAGTTGTGAAACAGCTAAACTTTGTCATAGATAACGCCACCGGGCTTCATGCTCGACCGGCCAAAGTGTTTGTTAAAACGGCCAAGCAGTTCAAGTCTGATATTCGTGTGTTGCACGGCAGCAAAAAGGTGAATGCCAAAAGCTTGATTGCCGTATTGGGCCTGGGCGTTAAGCACGGTGGCACTATTCAGGTGGAGCTGGACGGAGTGGATGAGGAGATGGCGGCCGAGGCTTTGCAAACGGCCGTTGCCACCGGTCTGGGGGAAGGCGATCACAAACCAGAACCAGTGGTGGCAAAGCCTGCCCCCAACAAACCGGCAGCCCCGGTCCCAGCCGCCGTGGACACCCTGCCCAAAAACGGTTTGCGCGGCGTGGCCGCTGCCCCTGGTCTGGCTATTGGACCCGTGTTTCAGTTCAGGCAAACGGCCGTTCGCATTGCCGATGGTTTTGCCGGGGTCGAGGCGGAGCAGGCGTCACTGAACAAGGCGTTGGCCCAAGGCAAAGCAGCCTTGGCAGACCTGTGCCGGCAGCTACAGGCCCACGCGCCGGATGAAGCTGCCATTTTTGAAGTTCATCAAGAGCTGCTCACCGACGACGATTTACTGGAAGCTGTGCAGCAAAAGATTCAGGCGCAGCAAAATGCCGGGCAGGCGTGGCAGGCCACTATCGAAGAATGGGCCAACCAACTGGCGGCGCTGGACGATCCGCTGCTGGCAGCCCGTGCGGCCGACGTGCGCGATGTGGGCAACCGTATTTTGAAGCTGCTGGCCGGGGATGAGTCCGGCGAAGTAGAATGGCCCGATCACCCCGTGGTGGTCATTGCCCATGATCTCACACCATCTGACACAGCGACGCTGGACCCGCAAAAGGTACTGGGTTTTGCAACGGCCGTTGGCGGACCCACCGCCCATTCCGCCATCATTGCCCGGGCGTTGAGCCTGCCGGCAGTGGTGAGCGTGGGGGAGGGCTTGTTGGAAATTGTGGATGGAACGGCCGTTATCCTCAACGGCAGCAGCGGCGTCATCCAGGTAAATCCTGACGAAGCCGCGCAAAAAGAAGCCAAAAATCAACTGGCAGTAGCCAAAAAGCAGCAGCAGGCCGCCCGCGAACGGGCTGCCGAGCCGGCCATCACCCTGGACAATCACCGCGTAGAAATTGCCGCCAACATCGGCGGCGTGGACGATGCGCAAAACGCTAACCAATCCGGGGCCGAGGGTGTGGGGCTGCTGCGCACCGAATTCCTCTTCCTGGATCGAGCCACCCCGCCTTCGGAAGATGAGCAGTTTCAAGTGTATCGCCAGATTGCCGAGGCGATGGAAGGCAAGCCGGTCATCATTCGTACGCTGGACATTGGTGGTGACAAGCCGCTGCCGTACGTGAAAGTGCAGCCGGAAGATAATCCATTTTTGGGCGAGCGCGGCCTGCGTCTCTGCCTGAACCGGCCCGAACTCATGCGGGAGCAGCTGCGCGCCATTTTGCGCGCGGCCGGCTACGGCTCGCTGCGCATCATGTTCCCCATGGTAGCCGATATGTCTGAATGGCACGCGGCCAAAACAATGGTGGACGAAATTCGGGCCGAACTGGATGCGCCCGAAGTGCCGGTAGGCATCATGATAGAAATTCCGGCCGCGGCGCTGATGGCCGATCTGTTTGCCCAAGAAGTTGATTTCTTCTCGATTGGTACCAATGATTTGACCCAGTACACGCTGGCGATGGATCGAATGCATCCGACCCTGGCGGGCAAATCTGACGGCCTGCATCCGGCCGTGCTGCGCCTGATCGACGCCACCGTGCGCGGGGCACACGCTGCGGGCAAATGGGTAGGCGTCTGCGGCGAGCTGGGCGCTGATCCGCAGGCCACGCCAATTTTACTGGGACTAGGGGTGGATGAGCTGAGCGTAAGCGTGCCTTCCATCGCTTTGGTCAAGGCAAAAATTCGCACCTTAAACCGGGCAAAGGCGCAAAAGTTGGCCGCTAAAGCATTGGCCTGCACCACCGCGCGCGAAGTACGAGATTTAGTGGGAGTGACAAAATGACGGAAAAATATGAACTTTACCGGACCGGTCAGGCCGCGCTGCCTGACAAAACCTGGTCCTGGAATATGTATGGTGCGGGAATTGAAAATATCGGGCGAAATGGACAGCCCGAACCATTCCCCATTCCTGAACCGGCCGACAACCAACTGTTGGTTCGCGTAGACAGCGTGGGCATGTGCTTTTCCGATGTCAAGCTGATCAGACAGGGCGGCGCGCATCCCAAATTGTACAACCGCAATCTGGCCGAAGAGCCAACCCGCCTGGGACATGAGGCGGCGTTGACCATCATTAAAGTAGGTAAGGCGTTGCAGGATGAATACCATCCCGGTCAGCGGCTGGCGATTCAACCGGACATTTACCAGGACGGCCGTTCCACAGCCTACGGCTACACCATCCCCGGCGGACTCACCCAATACCACCTCATCGGCCCGGAAGTGCTGGACGCCGACGATGGCGCATACGTTTTACCTTTAACGGATGATTTGGGCTATGCCGAAACAGCCCTGACCGAGCCGTGGGCCTGTGTGGAAGCAGCTTACACGCAGCGCCGCCGCTTGCAGCCGAAAGCGGGTGGCCGTCTTTGGGTAATTGGCCGGCCAGGTGATGAGACAGTGTACACATTTTCTGGCGAGCTGCCCGCGCCGTCGCTGGTGGTGTTGAGCGACGTGCCGGAGGCGGTGAAGACGCTCATCCGGCAAAAAGTAGGCGCTGAAGTAGAGATGTTTGTGCGGGATGGGTTACGGCCGTCTGATTTCCCCGCGCTCAAAGCTGAACTTACAGACAATGAAGGGTTTGACGACATCATTATGCTGGCGCCGCAAAGCGCTAAGCGGGTAAGTGAAGCGGCCAAACTGACCGCCTTTCGCGGCACGTTTAACCTGGTGGGCGATACGCCGCTGGACGGCAAGGTAGAAATTGACGTGGGGCGGATTCATTACCATTACACCGCCTACGTGGGCAATCCCGGCCCGGACATTGCCGCCTCTTACGGTGAAGCGCGCAATCGCTGTGATTTGCTGCCGGGGGGAGCGGCCGTATTTGTGGGTGCCGGCGGGCCGATGGGGCAGATGCACGTGCAGCGGGCCATCGAGCTAAAAAATGGCCCCAGCCTCATCATCGCCACCGAGGTCAACCAGATGCGCCTGTCGGCCCTGGAAGACCTGTTTGGCCCGCTGGCTGAAGCACACGGCAAGGAACTGCTCACCTTCAATCCCGCCACTGAAGACGAGCCGCTGCGCGACTTTGTCCTGAACGCCACGGACCAAATGGGGGCCGATGACGTGGTAGTGTGTGTTCCCGTCGCGCCGCTGATGGCTGAAGCGGGCACCTACCTGGCTCCAGACGGCATGTTGGTGCTGTTTGCCGGGGTACCCAACGGCACGATGGCGGCGCTGGATATGAGCGCGGTTTATTTACATAACGCACAATTTACCGGCACGTCCGGCTCTGCTTTGTCTGACCAGGCAACAGTTATTGCCAAAACCGTGGCGGGTGATTTGTCGCCGAACCGGTCGGTGGCGGCCGTGGGCGGCATGGAGGCGGCCCGCGACGGCGTGGAAGCGATGATGGAAGGGCGTTATCCGGGCAAGGTGGTCATCTTCCCCCAAATTAGCGGCCTGCCGCTGCTGAGCCTGGCTGAATTGAAGGAGAAATATCCGGCCGTGGCGGAGAAGTTAGGTCCCGGCGATGTTTGGACGGCCGAAGCGGAAGCCGCCCTGGTGGAAGCGTTCTGGCAGGTGGAGCAGGCGGAACATGCCTAAAGGAAAAGCGCGTGCAAGTCTGCTGCGGCAGTATGTTTTGGCCGGGGCCGGGCTGGGGCTGTATTTTGGCCTCTTCTTTCGTCCGCTGCGGGAGCCAAATTTTGCCGTGTCGGTGGCTTTGGCGCTGTTGGCAACGGCCGTCTTCACCACCTTTGCCCTGTTAAGGAAAAACCGACCACCGCTGGGGGAATTGGGGAAAACGGCCGTAACCACCTTCATCAAGTTTGCCATCGTTCTGGCCCTGCTGGAAAGTCGTCATTACGCCTATGATCTGGGCGGCAAGTGGCTGGTGACCGTGTTCACCACACTGCTGGGCGCAGGCGCAGGCTGGTGGCTGGCACAAAGTGACGCGTGAAACGTGAAACGTGATGATTTTCTCACGCATCACGTTTCACGCATCACGCAATAACCTTATGATTTACACTGTAACGCTCAACCCGGCTGTGGACCGGGAACTGACAATCAACGAATTTGTTTTTGATACCGTGCTGCGGGCCAGCGAGGCGCGGGTGGACTGTGGCGGCAAAGGGTTTAACGTGTCGCGCATGTTGGTGGCGTTGGGAGCCAAAAGCGTGGCGCTGGGATTTGCCGGGGGCAAGGCGGGACAACTGCTGGCCGAAGCGCTGGCTGACCTGGGCATTGAAACGGCGTTCACCTGGATTGAAGGCGAGACGCGCAGCAACGTCAGCATTGTGACGGAGCAGCACGACCGCTACCTGAAGGTCAATGAATCTGGTCCGACGGTTTCTGAAACGGCACAGACGGCGCTGCTGGCGCAAATCAAGCAGCTCATCCAGCCGGGCGATTGGTGGGTGCTGGCCGGCAGCCTGCCGCCGGGCGTGCCGCAAACCATTTATGCCAACATGGTGGCGCTTATTCAATCCGGCGGCGGACAGGCGATTTTAGATACGAGCGGGGCGGCGTTGGTGGCAGGGTGTGGCGAACGGCCGTTTCTCATCAAGCCCAACGACAGTGAAGCCGGCAATCTAAGCGGCTTGCCCATCCACAGCCCGAAAGATGCCGCAGCTGCGGCTCGCGCTGTCCAGGCGCTGGGTCCGCAAAATGTAGTTATTTCGCTGGGTAAGGCAGGGGCCATCTTCAGCAATGCTCAATCAGCCTGGCTGGCCAGCTCCCCCACCATTCAGGAGCGCAATCCCATCGGCGCGGGCGATTCGATGGTGGGCGGGCTGGTGTACGGCCTCAGCCAGGGCATGGCCGTGGCCGAGGCATTGCGTTGGGGGATTGCCTGTGGAGCAGCGACGGCGAGTTTGGCAGGAACGGCCGTTGGCTCCCCTGAATTAGTCAACTCCCTCCTGGAACAAGTCAAAATTAAAGAACTCACTACGGAGAGTCGCGATGTCTAATTTTACAATTCATGATGAAAAACAGTATCCGTCCAATGCAGAAGCGGTTTATCAGGCGGCGCTGGGAGCGATTGAGGGCTTGGAGGGAAAAATCGTGAAGCAGGACCCGGCCGCCGGCATCGTCGAGGCCCGCTTCGACAAGAAAATTTTAGGTAAGGTCCTTGGGGATCGTACCCAAATGAATGTAACCATTACCAACCCAGAAAACGGTTGCAGCACCGTGGCCGTAGAAATTTATCCGTTGAATGCCATTGGGCAGAAGCTGATGTTTGGTGCCCGTAGAGGGGTGTCGCGTACCGTTGCTAACTGGTTTTACGCTCATTTAGAACATCGTTTGCCTACATCATGAACGTGTCACTCTCGCCCCACGCCTTTGCCGGGGCAGGCTGGCGGGAGTCCAAAGCCTGGATTCCCGCCTCCGCGGGAATGACAAGCGGGCGGTTCTCCTCGTTCCTACGATTTGGGTGGGAACGAGAAGCCGCGCCTAAAATTTGCCTTTTCCTTTTCTTCTCCCAAAATAGTTGCTGATACAGTTAAGTAACTTTTGCTTTCCACGGAGAAGAAACCCATGTCCGAGCAAGAAACGTACAGCCTCAGCTTTTTGCAACTGCTGGCGCAACAATATCCCTCGATTCAGGCCGCCTCCATAGCCATCATCAACCTCAGCGCCAATTTGAACTTGCCCAAAGGGACCGAGCATTTTATTTCTGACGTGCATGGCGAGTACGAGGCGTTTTCACACGTCTTGAAGAACGGCTCCGGCTCTATCAGGCGCAAGATTGAGGAGATTTTTGCCAACACGCTGCTGGAAAATGAAAAGCGTAATTTTGCCACGCTCAT
>CALBTC010000310.1 GCA_937967805.1 uncultured Anaerolineaceae bacterium | reverse complement strand
AGCTTGCCTGCTTTACGGTGAAATTTACTTGTTTTTGTCTCTTGACATTTCACCGTATCGCTTTTTCTAACCTCTAGTACAGTCCGTTGGAAATGTGGATTACGGTAGTATGTTGAGTACACTGGACTGTTTAGCTATTGGGATTTCGCTCCAAATGTAATGTGAATTTACGGAGCGCAATACTAGGTTTTATCGAAAAGCACTGCTGATTGGTGTCACGGGCGTATCGTCTGAGCAGCTGCAACCTTCGCAGCCACATTTGCCATTAAACACAACCCGTTCCAGCGACTGTACTCGATCAAGCAAGTGCAGCTCTTGCACTGCCAGGCCGGTAAGAATATCGGGCATAATTTCAATTAGCTGCAGTTGATGGTTGAGGGATGGGAGTTCGATCCCGTTTTCCCAAAACGAAACGGTTCCCTGGCTTACCTGAAGCTGATGCGCCAGATAGGATTGCGTCCAGCCCCTTTTCTCACGCGCCACACGGATGGCATTTGCTAAAAATCCCATAGCACACTTCCTCCTACGAAAATAATCCACCGATTACACAGATAAGAATAATATCCGTGTAATCTGTGAAATCTGCGGATTTTTAATTATGATGTTGACCTTGCGCTCAAATCGTCTCCATAGGAAATGATCAAAACAGTAAATTGTCGAGGCTGACTCGACCGGGCCCAGAAAAAAATAGCCATATTAAAATTACCAGGTAAAGCACTTCTGGAATATAGAGAAACTCCCCCAGCCATCTTAGAATAGATTTGGCTTCAATTGTTTTGAGCTTCACGGTAGCAATGGCGACAACCATGACGCCGCTCAACATTAAGCTGCTTAGCGGCGTCAGGAAACCCAAAATTAAGAAAACACCAAAAACCAGCTCAACAAGCGAGACAAAAACGGCGCTTTTTTGGGCTGCAGGCACATCTGCCTGTTGCATGGTTTCTTTCATTTGCTTGCCTTTTTTAGGCACAAACAACTTGCCGCCGCCTGAAATAGCAAACAGCAAACCGACGGCTAAGCGGGCTAACAATATTCCGAACCATTCCCACTGTTGCAAAGTCGCTAGGAGTGAGGACATAGTCTTCTACCTCGTTTACGCTGTTTAATTTTTTTTCGTCAAACAGTAGTCGAAAGCAACTCTTCCGGTTGTTCCAAATCTAACAAATTCTTGGCAACGGATCGCCTACAAGCATGTCCAAAACGCGGGTGCCGCCAATTTCTGTACGCAAAAAAACCATGCCGGCTGGTTCAGCAATGATTTCACCTATGACGCGGCTTTGCTTGCCCAGCGGGTGATTTTGCATGGCAGCTAAAGCGGCCGCTTCAGCTGCTGCAGGCACCACCACAATGAGCTTTCCTTCGTTGGCAATGGTTAAGGGGTCCAGGCCGAGTATTTCGCAGGCCCCGCGCACCTGGGAGCTAATCGGCACGGCCGTTTCCGTCACCGCGATCCCCACTTCTGCATTGATGGCAATCTCATTCAAACTGGTAGCCAGTCCGCCTCGCGTGGGGTCTTTCAAACAGTGCGTCTCAGGTACAGCCGCCAATATTGCGGCCACCAGGCCATGCAAAGCGGCCGTATCGCTCACCACCTCCAGCTCCATCTCCAGCGATTCACGCGCTAACATCACCGCAATGCCATGATCCCCCACGGTTCCGTTGAGCAGCACTTTATCGCCCGGCTTCACGTTGAATGTAGAAAGTTGGAATGGCCGTTTCAGCAAACCCACCCCGGCCGTGTTGATAAACAGTTTATCGGCACTGCCGCGATTCACCACTTTGGTGTCTCCCGTAACGATAGGAACATTGGCCTCGGCGGCTGCTTCCTTAACAGAGTTCACCACGCGCCGCAGTTCGCTGATGGGCAAACCTTCTTCCAAAATTAGGCTCAGGGAAAGGGCTAATGGCTCTGCACCAGAGGTAGCCAGGTCGTTGATGGTGCCGTGAACGGCCAGCTTGCCGATATCGCCACCTGGAAAAAAAAGCGGGCTGACGATAAAGGAATCCGTGGTAAAGGCAAGGCGCATATCGGAACCGTTTAACGACAGGACAGCGGCATCATCCATGCGATCCAGCACCGGATTTGAAAAAGCCGCCGCCATGACGCCTTCGATGAGATTATGGCTGGCCTTACCTCCGCTGCCGTGGCTCATGGTGATGGTTTCATCACGTAGATAAAATTTGCCCTGCCTTACCCGCCGGACCTTCTCGATTTTGTTTAGCGCCTCGTCAAGCGTTTGTGGTTTGAAGGCCATTAATCACCTGCCAATGGACTATCGTTTAAATGGATGTGGCGACGTTGGGCGGCCATAGAGTAACGGCCGTAATTGTAGTAAGCGGCACAGGCTCCCTCGGAGGAGACCATACAGGTGCCAATCGGCGTTTCCGGCGTGCAGGATGTGCCAAATACGCGGCACTCCCACGGCTTGATGACGCCCTTAAGCACCTCGCCACATTGACACGCCTTAGGATCGGCCACGCGCACGCCGGGTACGGCAAACTTGAGCTCGGCATCCCAGGTGGCAAACTCTGGCCGCAGCTTCAGGGCACTTTGGCTAATGAAGCCCAGCCCACGCCATTCAAAAAACGGCCGTAACTGCATCGTCTTCTGAATCACTTCCAATCCTTTTAGATTGCCTTCCTCGCGCACGACACGGCCGTATTGGTTTTCTACCTCACAGCGATCCTCGGCAAGCTGCTGCAAAATCATGTAGATCGATTGGATAATATCCAGTGGCTCGAAGCCCGAGACGACGACAGGTTTGCCGTAGTCGCGGGTCACAAATTGATACGGCCGTAAGCCGATAATCGTCGAAACATGTCCCGGCCCGATGAAGCCGTCCAGCCGCAAATCGGGGCTGTCTAAAATCGCTTTCATCGCCGGTATGATCGTCACGTGGTTGCAAAAGAGGGAAAAGTTATGCAGCCTCTCTGCCTGCGCCCGCAGCAGGGTGATAGCAGTAGATGGCGTGGTGGTTTCAAAGCCAATGGCAAAGAAAACAACCTCTTTTTCTGGATTGTCGCGGGCAATTTTGAGTGCATCCAGCGGCGAGTAAATAAAGCGAACGTCGGCTCCCCTGGCCCTGGCATCTAGCAGGCTGCCCTGCGAGCCAGGCACGCGCATCATGTCGCCAAAGGTTGTAAAAATGACGTTTGGCTGCCGGGCAATATGAATAGCATCATCCAATCGCCCCATGGGAATAACACAAACCGGGCAACCTGGCCCGTGAATGAGGTCAATATTCGCGGGCAAAATATCTTCAATGCCGTGCTTGTAAATGGTGTGGGTATGCCCCCCACACACTTCCATGATTTTATAAGAACGGTCATTGCCCAACGCTTCTATTTCTTTCTTTAACTTTTTCACCAAATCGTTGCGGCGATATTCATCTACAAATTTCATGGCTTCTCCCGGTTGCTCGGCAAAATCTGGTGGACCAAAGTCCACAGGGTATGGTAGATGGTGGCGTGAACCTCTTGAATGCGCGGAATGTAAGTGGAACGGACAGTCAAACAAAAGTCCAGCCCCAACTTCACCATTTTGCCGCCATCATAGCCCGTGATACCCACGGTTAACAATCCCATTTTCTGCGCCTGGCCAAATGCCGCCAGCAAGTTGGCCGACTGACCACTGGTAGAAAAACCAACCAGGATATCATCTGGGCGGCCGTAAGCGATCACCTGCCGCGTAAACACATTGTCAAACCCTACATCGTTGCCTACGGCCGTTACCACGCCAATGTCGTTGGTCAGGCTAATAGCAGGCAGCGCAGGCTTGCCTTCCTCAGGATTCAGAAAATCGGCGGCCATATCCTGCGCGTCTGTGGCGCTGCCGCCATTGCCCATGGTGAGCAGCTGCCCTCCTAGACCGAAGGCTGCCGCCATGCTCTGGGCGGCTGCCATCAAGATTTTGCCCTGTTCCGTAAAAAAGTTTCGGC
This sequence comes from uncultured Anaerolineaceae bacterium, assembly GCA_937967805.1. The sequence continues at coordinate 13,159 of CALBTC010000310.1, read as the reverse complement.
GCATGGTGGCTATTTCCGCTGCTTTTTGCAAGGTAGAGGCACGTACCTCATCTAAGACGGCCTCAAGCGATCCTTGCTCCTGGTTGTCTAAAAAAGGATAAAGAAAGTCAGAGAAAGGATCGTTTTTTTGTGCAGTCATACGGATTCTCCCCGGTCTAGCCTGGCAATGGCGACGCCCACATGGACTAACAGTTGATCACCAATTTGAACGTTTTCTACCAGATCGAGGGCAACTTCCTGCTCACCGTCATGCACTTTAACCAGCGCCATATCAAACGGCCGTAATGCAATTACCTCTCCCCATATGCCTTCATCGGCACAGATGGCACAATGGCTGTTGGCGTCCGGCCCGCAGTGCAGCTCATCGGTTAGCTGCGTAAGCGATTGTTCAGGTTTCATCTTGTTCCAGCAATCCCTTATGGTCAAAGAAAACGTGTACCAATTCCCACAATATGTGGTAGAGTGTTTCATGCGTTTCCTGGATAACGGCCGCTTCCTTGACGGGTACAACAAAGCAAAAATCTAAAGATTGCCCGACCAGTTGGCCGCCAGCGCCACCGCATAAGCTAATCGCCAGCATCCCCATCTGGCGCGCCACTGCCAAACCCTGCTGTACGGCACCATCCTGGCCACTGGGATCAATGCCCAACGCTATATCTTCGGCGCGGCCAACGGCCGTTAGCTGTTGGGCGTAAACCTGGTCCCAACCCTTACTGGTGGACAAACCCATCGTGGCCGCCAAATCTGTGCCCAGAGCGATGGCGGGCAGCGCCCGTTTGCCCACAACCACCGGATGGACAAACTCCACAGAGACGTGCTGTGCATCCGTCATGGAATTGCCAGCGCCAAAAGCCAACAAACGGCCGTTCTGGTAAAACCGCTGCGCCATCGCCAAACAAGCCTGCGAGATTTGCTCTGCCTCCTTTTCAAAAAAATGCAAAGAAACGTCAACACTTCGCTGAAAACAAGCTTCCGCCACTTCATATAGTTTTAAATCCTGCCCTGCGATGCCCATCATTTTTCCCGTCAAACAGCTTTTTTTTACCAAAGCCAGAAAGCTGATTCACTCAATTTGGCTGCGCATTAAATCTTCCATTTCGTCTTCAAACGCCTGCCCCAGGCTCTCCAAAAACATCAGCGTTTCCCGGGCTTCATCCTCATCAATCTTGCTCAAGGCAAAACCTACGTGAACCAATACCCAATCGCCAATATCCAGGCCATTGGCAATGACCAGACCAACATTCACATTGCGACGCACACCATTGACATCAATCTTGGCAATATGGTTTGTCTCATGAACAAACTCAACAATCTGTCCGGGGATTCCTAAACACATATCTGCTCCTTTTACAGACTGGCCTTAACTTTCTTCTTGATTGAGCTGGTGGATCAATGCTTTCACCTGCGTGAGCGCTTGTTCCACGCCTTTCGTGACGGGATCCGATAAGCCAATGGCAAATTCATTTACCAAATCTGGCTGACACCCCACAATAAATGTTCTGAGCGGCAAAACGCCCAGCGCCTTAGCCAGAATCAAGGCTCTCGAAGGAACGGCATAGTGCATATCTGCTAAAAAATCGCGGCGTGTCATTTCCGAGAAAGTGTCTAGTTCGGGCACTTCTGCCTCTAAAATATAAACTTGCCCCGGCTGTCCATCCTGCTCCGTGGCGTCCAAAAGAATCAGCACATCGTACCCTGGTGAAACCATTAATTCTTGTACCAGGCTAATCCCCCCGGTTCCCACTTCAATGGTGGTTACATTGGGAGGCAGTACGGCCGCTGCCAGCAGACGCTGCGCCACTTCTACGCCAAAACCATCATCACGACGCAAGACATTGCCCATCCCGGCCACCAATATCCGAGGGAGGCTGGCGCTTCCCCCATTTTTCACAGGCTCATGGTTCATGGTCCACTGCCATGACGGGTGGGCGAGCCGGCACATTTACCGCTATCTGAATTTGCTCGTCTAGAACAGCTATTGGATAGACCGGGAGGCGCTCGCTTTGCCGCGTTCCTGCTTTGTCCAGGCATTTGCCGCTGCGGATATCGAACCGTTCGTTGTGCCAGCCGCAAACAATTGTTTCACCATCTAAACGGCCGTTTACTAGCGGCAGCATAGACCCGGGGCACATCGCCCCTACGGCGTAAAATTCCCCTTCGCTGTTAAGCAGCAGAAGCGGCATGTCATTAATCTCTACTTGCTTCATTGTATTTGGGGGCAGCGATGTCACGTTTAGCACCGGTTGAAAATCTGGCTTTTGCATCAAGGATGGCGGTGCGTAAACCTGGTCAAGGGAGATAAAGCCATTGCCCGAGGCGTGGCCTGCCGCTTCAGTCACCACGACTTCTGCAAAGCCGGGAAACCCCGACTCTAAAGCTTGCCGAATGCCGCGCTGCAGCGTGTAGCTGGCCCCGGCACAACCCTGGCAAGCCCCACCCATTTTTACGTAGACCACCCCTTCCTCCACATTTAGAACGCTTAGTTCGCCACCATGTGACTCGATATACGGCCGTACCGCTGCTAAAGCTGCTTCTGCTTGACGAATACGCATCTCTGCGGGCAGTAAATCGTACAGATTCAGCACGGTGCTAACAAGACGATCCGCTTCAGCTGCTTCCAACAGCAGGTGCCCGGCCTGATGATCATTTAGAAAAGCAGCAATGCGGATAAACGCCTCCCGGTGCAGGGCATCCAGGGCTTGCAATAGGCTGCCGGCGGCCTCTCTTGTCCGTTCATCCGGGTGTTCTTCAAAGGCAGCGGTGAGCGCTCCTAGATAAGTAATCAACTCATCTAAAGGAATTTGGAACCTATCGTCATTATCCATCCGCTTAGTGTGCATTTATTTAATGGACATGTTCATGTTCCGGCTGAAAGTGCTTGCATTTTGCTGGATCGCCCTGGCAGTCACAGTCGGCGCTGCATTCGCCATGGGCTGGTTTTGTCATGCTTTCAAACGCATCGGCAAACCGCCGGGCGCCTTCTTTCCGGCCAAGTTCGGTTAAACGGTAGCGGCCGTTTTCCGTGACGGTCAGCCAGCCATCCTCCGCCATGGTTACCAGGTATGGATCGAGTTCCGGGGCATCGTTGGCTAGAAAGCGATGCAGGTCAATAGCCGTTACTTCCTCGCCCAGCCCTTCTCCCTGAAACCAATACATAATTTGTAAAATTTCATCACGCCAGAATAGATCGCTTAATGAGTTTTCCATAAAATTTGGCCCTTTAAACTCCTTCCAGCGCCACCCGTTTAATTGTTCTCACTACCTCATCAATTACTTCATCAATGACCGGACTAAAGCCATCACCCCAACCGAGATCGGCCGGTTCTACCTCCACGACAAATACCTCGTTTGGCCAAATCTCAAACTGCTCGCCCACAATAAGCAGATTATCCAGGTTGACAACGCCGGTAACGGCTTCGCCTACCCGCGCCTGAATTTCTTCTTCTTCAGGCAGTTCGCCTTGCCAGCGGTAAGCGGTGATTTTCCCCGGTGGATGTCCGCGCTCCACTGCGGAAAACAGAACAATTCTGTCACACAGATTTGGTTCGCACTCAAATCGCTGCACAATGGCCACCGGTCCATAGCTGAAATCGGCATCAATGCTAATATGCTCCGGCCACTCAATCTTGGCTAGCTCTTCCGTGAGCACAGGCCCTAACGACAGATCCCGCATGAAATGATAGCCAACGCCGCCCACAATCGTTTTCTTCACGCTGAGTTTACTCTACGCCACAAGCACAGGTATTAACCTCCCGTGTGACCACATGGGAGCTGCCATCGACGTGAATATGGGTGGTGCAGGGCATGCACGGATCAAAGCTGCGAATCGTTCGCAATATGTCGATCCCTTTATAATCGTCATGGTCCTTAAAGTTTTCCAGGATAGGTGTGTTCAAAACGGCTTCTTCATATGGCCCAGGGTTGCCCCACGGATCTCTCGGTGAGGCGTTCCAGGTTGAGGGCGTAAGAATCTGGTAGTTGGAAAGTTTACCATCTTCAATGACTGCGTGGTGTGAAAGATAGCCGCGTCCGGCACCCCACAAACCGACGCCAATCTGCATCCCTTTTTTGGGTGGCTCAAAGGGAGTATGCACTCTGGTATCGCCCTGCTTGAGCAGATCCAACGCGATGAGCCAGTTGTCCATCGCCACCATGGCGCTGTAGGGAATGCAGTAGGCCCGTCCCCGGTTGCGCTCAAAGGCATTCCAATCTGAAGGAATCTGCCACTCCAGCTCTGATTCTGGTGTGCTGGCGCGGGGAACCAATATTTTTAGACTGTGTCCGGTTGGCTCGATGAAGCGGCGGAACGGTATTTTTTGGGCAGCGGCCGTTGTCCAAATTCGTGCCGTGCATTCGGCTTCCATCACCAGCCGATCCCAACGGGGCGCTGTATCCCAGGTGTAGCGATCGCGCCAGCTTTGTCCGCTGGGTTTGGGCAATGTTTCTTTGTTCCACATATGGTTCGGGCTTATGGGGTTACCGTTAGGATCGGTCTCAAAGTGGTGCCCGTTCCAGTTTTCGTAGTAGGAATGTTCGACAAACTCTTCTAACCCGATGTTAATATCGGTGAGGCGGGTGGTAATCAGTTCGCCATTCACAATAGCCCCGGGAGTGGCCCAGCGGCGCTCACCCCATTCGTTGCAGTTAGCATAGCTGGCATCATAAGCCTGGGGATCGTCCCAGATGCCCGTTTCAATCAAGTTTGCTGGACGCTTACCTACTTCACGGTAGCGCGGATCGTAATCATAGAAAAAATCAGAAATATCGTCCCAAATAGCGACCACTTTACGGCCGTAATCAAAAAACTGCTGCAGCCGCAGAAAGAATTCATTCATGGTGGTAAGGGTAACGGTGGTCGTCATGCCACCGGGGATGATTGTTTCCGGATGCGGATATTTGGAGCCGATAACGACATAGGCCTCACGCGCGACGCGGGTCATGTGCAGCGCTTCCAGATAAAGCCCTCCCGTTAACGGATTGAGGTCGGTCATGATTTCCCCAACCGTACTGTAGCCGTGCACGTTGGCGCCGGGTGCCGGGGTTCGCCGCGCCGTCGCAAAAAGTTCGGGGTTCGTCTGGTTAATAATCGCTTCGGAATAGTCTGGCCCGGCGAGTAAGAAGAGGTGAAGGGGATGGTCGTAAAGATATTCAATGGAAAGGAGCATATTGCGCAAGGCAATGCCCAGGGGCGGCGGCTTTACCGGGAAGGCCATCTCCATGGCCAAGGCGGCCGTCGCTGAATGAACTCCACCACACACCCCACAGGCGCGACTGCTAATAAACGCGGCATCACGCGGATCGCGCCCTTTCAAGATCACTTCATAACCACGAAAAAGGGTAGCCATTGAGTTGGTAGTTAATACTTTACGCGCCTGGAGATCAACGACGCTGTGAAAGGCTAAGGCACCCGCTACCCGGGTTACCGGATCAAAATCTACATTCTTGATATAGCCATTTCGAGCTAAAAGCTCTTGAATTTTATCTTCTTGATCAGCCAACGATTTGGTTTCGTAACTATAAGGATTAGCGACACCTTCCTTCAGTGAGGCCCGTCCGTTTTCATCAAACTCAATCGGCAGGTTTTTAAAGCACATCGTTTATTCTCCTCATACCCTCTATTGTCGTTGATCTCTACTGGTGAAAGACATTATCGGCCCAAAAGTTGGGCAACATCTGCCAAATTGCCGTTAACGGATCGTAAACCGGTTAATAATTCACCTAAGGCACCGTTGATGGTGGTCAATTTTTCTGGCAAGGGCTGTGAGTCTTTAACAATCTGATCGAGCCCATCTGCTAATTCATACAGATTTTTACTGGCGCTACGCAGGGCTTTGATAATGAGCAGCAAGTAGACTACCAGTGCTACCACGACAATCAAGACGACAACCAACGATACGTAGCCGAGTGTTGTTCCCATTTCTGCCTCCCGTGACGAACCTAACGACCGTTTGCCCTTTGGGACAATACTGTTTTGATGGTTGCCGTGTGATCGCTAATCGATCCGGCCGTTTCCAGAAGCTGAGTTGCGACGCCTATCGTTTCGTTCAGGGCGGTGATGTGGCTGGTGTTTTGGGCAATGCCCACCCCAGCATCGCGCATTTCGGCGAAATAGCGTTCGATATTTCGCGCAGCATTGAGGGTGCGCTGGAGCAAGTAGACAGCAAGCGGGAGAATGATGAAGACGGCGATGACCAATACGATGATCCAAATCGTGTAAACAGCCGTTGGTACTTCAATTGTTTGTTGTATTAGAAAAATCATGGGGCACCTTCCCCTTGGGCGACAACGGCTTCAATCGTGCCCATCAGGTGTTTGTCCACCTGCTGCAAGCCGCCAGCAATAGCTGTGAGGTTCTTGTTTAACTTTGTCACTTCTGTGGGCAAGTGACTCGTTTCTTTTTCAATGGCCCGCAATCCTAGCCGCAGCTTGGCCAAGAAGCTGTCTGCGTTGCCGCCAATCGCTTCCAGAGTACGAGCAATCAGAACCAGATAAACCGCCAGCGCACCAAAAAAAATTACGACGACCAATGCTGATACAATCGTTAGAAAAATAAACATTTTACCTCCTCGCAGATTTCCCTAATTCATACCCCGCAAATTTAGATTCTTTATTGCACGCATTTTGGGTATAAACTGCAAGTTTCTCTGTCCTAACTAGGACAATACACAATGAGGGCAGCCAGGGCAGCCAGAGGCGTGTTGTTCAATCGCTTCGGCGCCACCCACAATTTGTACGGCCGTTCCCAATATTTCTGCCGTGATCTGGTTTGTCTCTCGCAGCAAGGGAATATGAATCGTGTTATTGGCAACCAGCTTTCCAGTAGTCCAGATATTTCCCGCGACGCCCAAAATATTGATGGCTGAACGAAGCACCATCGTAAGCAAAATAGCCACCACCCCCGTCACCACCAACAAAATAACAATGGAGACCCACCAAACAGTATAAACAACCTCTAATGACATCTCTAATTTTCCCCGCGACGCAGCTCGCCATCATGCAGTGCCTCAGCAATGGCAGTTGCGTTGCTTAAAATAGCGGCTGCACCCTCGCGCAGTTGTGCCGCCACTTCATTTGTGTCTGTCAATGCCCAAATCACCTTCGTGTTGTCTTGAATTTGTTCAACCATTCCGAGAGCGGCCGTCGCCCCTTTTTCGATGCTTCTTGCAGCAGCCAGCACGGCCAGCAGCAAAGCTGCGGCAACAATCACAACAACGGCCGCCACACCCAAATACAAAAACCAGAGATTGTAGAGTTCAGCATCTGTCATCTTACTCTCCTTCTTTTTCTTCCTGGCGCTTACGTCTCGGCAGCCCATAAAATGTTGAAAAGGTGACTTCCCCCGTTGGCTCACCACCGCGCATCCATTGCAGGCGTTCATACAGCTTGTGGCCGGCTTGTTCCAAGGCATTTGGTTTTTCAATATGCCCCCAGCCGCTGGGAACCTGCCCGCTCTCCTCCCATTTGTGGGTAAGGTTCATAAATTTTCGGGTGAACTGACGCAATGTGCGAATAAAAGCGCCGTAAGAGCGTGAGGCGCTTGAGGAAACCAGGGTTCCGGGCGGCCGCTTATAAAATGGGGCAAAGGCATCGGGAAAGCCGGGCATGGTACAGCCAATGCAAATGCCACCTGTGTTCATGCAGCCCCCCATATGATTAATAGCGCCCCGTGAAGTAATGTTGCACTGCACAACAGGCCCCCAACAGCCAATTTCAACCAGACATTCTGTATCGCCATAATGATCAGCAAAGACACCTTCTTCATAAAATCCAGCTCGAACGCAGTTGCGATGCACCGTTTCCCCAAACAGCCAGGCAGGCCTACCCAACTCGTCAAATTCTGGCAGAGGACCTACCCCTTGTAGAAAGAGCAAAACGGCCGCAACCGTCTCCGTAAAATTATCGCCCACAGGGGAACACCCCGGAATATTCACCACAGGTAAACCCAAATCACTGCGATAATCTGCCCCCAGGAAATCCATGACCGCCATCGAATTGGTGGGGTTGCCCACGGCTGCAGGAATGCCCCCCCAGGTAGCACAAGTGCCAATAGCTATGGTGGCAGCGGCACCTGGCGCCAATCTCTTCAGCCATTCTGCAGTTGAGATCATTTGATTTTCCCCGTCTACTTCGCGCATACCCATGCCAGACCAGTAGCCGCCTCCTTTTTTGGCGATAGATTCGTCGGCAATTGAACCTTCATAGATAACCACATAGGGAGCATCCAGCTTACCTTCGGAAGCGAGTTCAAAGTTGCGCACAAATTCATGGCCAGCCTCAACCGACAATACCGGATGATGCAAAATGAGTTTTGGGAGAGCGGCTATAGAGCCGGTTAATAGACTTTCTACGCTAGGGTTGGTAGCGCCTGTAACAGCGACGCTGCACCCATCGCAGCTCATGCCTGCCAGCCAAAAGGCGTGCACAACTTTAATCGGCTCTGTCTTGAAATGGGTTTCCTCCATTATCGGGTATCGATTCAAATAAGCCTTCGCGCTAGAAGTTAACAACTGCTCTGGCAAAATCTCGGCATACGCTTCGCGCCACTCGGTCGGTACACTTTCTATTGCAGGTGCTTTTGGAAAGGCCATCTTGGACTCCTTTTCAGCAAACAGACAATATATAGCTTTCTATTTAATTTCCAATTGATGGTACAACTTATCTGTCAGTTCGTTGATTGCCATCACAAACGGACTGTTGGGCTGTGTGTGCTCTAACCAGGCTTCCAGTCTGCCACAATTGCAGAGCCATTGACTTGCCACAAATGTCCCAAAATGCCTCTTGCATCTGCGTGGGCATTACAGCGACAACCAACGCCCACATGATCCGCGTTACCCATTGCCAGCAGAGTGACGTTATCTGATGCAGCAAGGCCATATTGTTCTTTTAGCTGGGGAATTACAGGGGTAAGATGGACGTTAGCGTGCTCTTTTTCATCAGTGCGCCATTCGCCGGGGGTTGGGGAGACAGCCGATATTTGACTATTCAGTTCAGGTGAAAGGCCTAAGCTAAAGGCCAAGTTGGGGTTAGAATCTGCATCCAGGGCAAGGACCGGTTGATTCTGGCGGCCAATCACGCGACACAAAGCCGCAGCAATGGTTGTTTTGCCTACGCCACCTTTACCAGTTACTATGAGACGCATGCTTTCCTCACACGTTTACTAGAGTTCTCTACCGATTTTAAACTTCCTCACCGCTGCAAAAGTAACCTTCAAGTAACCTTTTTGTGCAGCCTCCTTCACTTACTATACTACCCTGATACTTATGATGCATCAAATAACTCATAAGTTGTATTTATCAGAGGTCTGATCGGGCAACATTCTGTTGCCCGATAATGCGGACGTAATTTGCAAATGTCTCGATTACGAGTTTATCCGCGTAGGGTGCAAAATTCTCATCTGAAAGGCATTTCTGTACAATCGTGTAGATTGTTGAGACAAATGACATCATGATAGGCGTTTTTGTTCCAGGAATAATTACGCTGAGACAAAAAAGTTCAGGGGTTTTGTTGTTTTTGCTTTTCGGTGAAGCCGTAGGAAATGATGGACAATTCAATTCGACTCAAATTGAGTTGATCTGAGGACAAGCAATCACTTTTAGGCCCACAAGCAAAAAGTGATTGCTTTGTTTTTTGCTTTTTTCAATTTACTGCGGCACAAAACGGCCGTTACCCTAAAGTCCCATTCATTCGGAAAAAAGCCATTGAACAACATGTACAACTATGCTATCATGTACGAAGTATGCAAAACTTACAAACAAGTAAACTTGATAAAATAGCGAGAAATGTTATGGAAAAAGTTACCAACAGCAGTGATCTTAGAAGTAATCTGAGCCTGGTTTTAGATGAAGTACAGTTTAATCAGGACAGCTACGTTATCGAGCGTAAAGGCAGACCAGCGGCCGTCATCGTTCCTCTGACCGTCTTTGAAAATTGGAAGCGCAGTCGGGAACGTTTTTTTGAAGCAGTCAGCCGAATTCAAGAGGCCAACAAAGACGCTGACCCTGATGAAGTTCTGCAAGATGTTCTGGAAGCCCAACAAGCCGTTAGAGCCGAGCTGACTCAAGAACAGTAGTCATGAGAGTTGTCTTAGATGCCAATATCTTCATCAGTGCCTTGATTTCAAGTCAAGGGAATCCGGCAAAAATTCTCGAAAAATGGCAGAAAAGAGAACTTGAGGTTGTCGTCTCACCGGCTATCGTTGATGAAATTGAACGGGTCACCGGCTATGTGAGGTTGCAAAAGAAATACCGACGCATTCGTGAGGAACGGGAAGGACTGATTGACGACTTGAGGAATTTTGCCACGATGGTTGATCCTCAGCAGGAGCTGTCTGTTGTACAGGCTGATGATTCAGATAATCGTTATATTGAATGTGCCATTGAAAGTGGGGCAAACTATATCGTAACAGGCGACCCGCATTTGCTCGACATTGGTGATTATCAAGGCATTCCCATTCTAACTCCAGTAATTTTTGTGGTACTGCTCGAAAATACGTGAACGTATAGAGCTAACTAAGTCCTCATTGGCAATCATCGCCTTGTGATCAAATTGAAAGATAATCGGGACTGATTCACGGCATACACACAAATCCCCTTCTTTGCAGTAATTGAAAGTATTTCCAAGCATTGTCCGTGGAAACGGGATAAGCGAGAAATGTCCTGGATGATTAAGTTGTCACCAGATTGCAGGTCCTCAAGAATTTGAGAAATTTTGCGCTCCTGCCATGGAGCAAGGCCAGAAGCAAATTCCTCCACCCACTCTATCTCGCCAAGTCCTTTGTTATTTGCCAGGCTCAAAATACTCGCTTTGGATTTCTCAAAGTCATGTTCAGTTGTTGCCGCATGCAAATAGGCAATTGTTCGGAAGCGTTTCATATGAACCTCGCACAGTTGCAAAACTTTGTCCAGAGACTTTCTCAGGGCAAACTCCTCTCAGACCAAGGCTGTCACTAATTAATAAACTGTCTGTGGTTTTTGCGTTATGATCTCTATATGCGAAGAAAGCTGTGACAAATGAGAATGAGCAATGTGTTTCGGCAAGAAAATCAAAACCAACTTTATACGCGCGTGTGACTGACTCCCGTCGCTCCCGTTCCGGGTGCAAGTGGAATCAGAGTCACTTGCACCCTTTTTTATTTCCGTACGCAGTCCTTCTACAATCTCGTGTGGCGCAAACGTGGCATTATCCAGCACCACGCTAAAATCCCCATGTAAGGCGATGGCAATCACATGGTCATCATAGACAAACACCCTATCCATGATCTTTGCCAGGAGTTGTTTGCGGGCTTCTTCTGGTTGGCTTACGTCATCACAGGCTTCCCAATACTTTTTGAAATTCTCCAACAGATCGGCCGCTTCCACCAAATCATCGTAATCGACAGGTTGTAATGACTCCATTTCTCGCTGCAGCTGGCTCCTTTTTGTGACATACTCTTGAGGAGTCAAGAAACCCTGCTCCCAACTGAAGTCAATCCGTTTCACAATATCCTCAACTTCGGCCATCCGCTTAAGAGCCTCGGCATGCTCGACCTTGCTTCGTATCGCTTCTTCTATCCGATCCTGCAATCCGTCAGGTATTGTCAACTCCTGGAGGGCTTGTACCACTTGTTCATCTACCAAATCTGTAGCCGTGTATCCTTGTTCACAGCGCGTATAACCGCGATCTCGCGCCAGACAACGATACCAGGCTTGGTTACGCCGGTGATCCCACCCAGGCCGCATTTTGCCGTAATTCGCGTCCACTAATTCAGTGGGTTTGGTGCCTACACACCGGGCACAGTAAACACGGTCATGTAATAGATAAGTGCGCAACTCAGAAGGTGAATGACGTACTTTGGTTAACTGCTGGCGTACTTCCTGGCATTTATCAAAGAGTTCATCAGATATGAATCCTTCGTGTTTACCTTCGAACCATTGTTTACGGTTCCGGTTAGATTTCTTCCCCTGCCCCAAAGAACCACTGTAGAAAGTTTCAGCATAGGGAACGCGGCCGGTGTAGATGCGATTTTGCAACATGTCCCTGACCATTTCCTTTCCAATCGGTTTTTTTCCTTCTCGTAACTGTTGAATGGCCCTCTGCTGATTCATCCATTGGGCAATTTGAAGATCACTATAGTTACCGGTGGCATACATCCGAAAGGCCCGCCGCACGATAACAGCTATTCGTGGATTGATATACAAACCGGCCGGTCGTTCTTCCGTTGCCTCAGCTATCGTTACCAGGATGTAGCCTAACGGAGCAATGCTGCCATTAAATTCTCCATTAACTGCCCGCTGTCGTTTGCCTCGTTTTGTTTCACTACTCAAATTCTTTGAATAAAAAGCTGAGAAGACAGCCAGCATCTGTTCCATCATAGCCGTATAGGGTGAATCATCCTCATCCTCGGAGAAACCTTCAACGCAATATAGTTTCAGTCCATACTCGTGCCGCAACAGCATCTTAATCATCACGGAATGGTCATGATTACGAGCCAGGCGATCAAATTTCCAGAACATGACAGCATCAAACTTACCACGTCCGGCTGCCCGACGAAGATCAAGAAAGCCATCTCGTTCCAGGCTCCAACCACTCCTGGCCCCATCACTGAATACGGTTACCACGACACCACCACGTTCAATGATGGCCTGACGACACCGTTCTTCCTGGGCTTCCAGGCTCAAGTCATTTTGCATCTCGGATGAATAACAGGTGTAAATTGCAAATCTTTTTCTCTTATTATTCTTGTTTTTCCGTTTGGACATCTGGTTTTTCCTCTATCAGTTTTTGAGGTTGGCTGCGTTTCCGCAAAATGAGGAACACGGACAATCTCATGTTTTGTTCGGATTTTGTTGGGATGGGAGCAAATGCTCCTTCATCAATGACAATCTGACCTTGGGTAAAGTGATATTTTGCCAATCTAAATTGACCTCCTTTTTATGGTTGTGATTAATGGTGGAGCGCGAGATGCGTTCATACACATTCTTGGGTTGGTAGTAGAGGCTCTACTCCTGTGTAGAGGCACTACTACTGCTACTACCGTAGAGCCGATAAACGTGTGTCCGTGGTAGTAGTAGGATTTTGTTTCACCTGGTTTCATCTAAAACTTCTTTCATGGCGCGATAGGCAGCACCAGGGCTTTGCCAAACTCATAAATAATTGTAAAGGGCCAAGTCAATCCTGGCAT